>JBJXEZ010000253.1:0-5909 GCA_046153695.1 Saprospiraceae bacterium | reverse complement strand
GTTCGACATGAGTGCGATGAAGAGCATGATGGATATGTTCAAAAGCATGGGTGAGGATACACAAGAAAAGGGCGGTGAACAGGACTCTTCCGATGAAGCACCGGATATGGGCGCTGCACCTGAACCGGATGTCACCAAAATGGGCAGTGACATGAGTAAGGTGTCGGCATTACTCCGCGGTATCCCCGGACTGACCAATGTCAAGGAGATCAACGACACCACGTCATTTAACTTTGGTTACTCGTTCGACTTTGCTGACGTGGCCGCCCTGAACAAAGCGATGAAAGCCATTGGCAAAGACAAGTATGAAAGTGATGTGGATGAATTCTTTCGTTTCAAAAATGGCAATTTTGAGCGGTTGGAAGCCGGAGATATTGGCAAGGAATTGGAAAAAGCAATTTCCTCAAGCGAAGGAGCCGCTGAAGGGCCCGTTATGGACCCCGATATGTTGAAGAGCTTATTCGGCGACGTGAGCTACAAACAGGTTTACCACTTCCCCGATTCCAAAGTGAAAAAATCAACCAACGCTCTTTCTGAAATTTCCAACGAAGAGCACACTGTTACCATTACCCTGAAGCCTTTCGACGAGGAAATGATGAAGAAAAATCCAAAATTGGGCACTACGGTAAAATTGAAATAGCCGGTTCGTACAAGCACATTTTTGATTTCATCTCGAAAAAAAACGTAGGCAGGGACTATACTCCTGCCTACGTTTTTTCATCAAATCAATGCCCGCACACGCACTTCATTTCGTGACAAGTGTGGGTTATTCCCGTTCCGTTAACCTGAGCACCGGGCATTTCAAACCAGAATTTCTCGCGTTTGCGATCATAATTGCCGATTTCATTCAACGTGTCGGCATCGTACAGGCGGCCGTTGACCATGACGTACCGGATGGTTTCGGTGTTGCGGATATTTTCCAACGGGTTTTTGTCCAGCACGATCAGGTCAGCGAGTTTACCCGGCATGAGTGATCCGATTTCTTTGTCCATACCGAGGTGTTTAGCCCCGTTGAAAGTAGCGCATCTCAGGGCTTGCATGTTGGACATGCCACCTTGAGCCAACATCCAAAGTTCCCAGTGTGCACCGAGGCCTTGCAACTGACCATGCGAACCCAGGTTGATGTTGATACCTGCATCCTGCATCTTTTTCAGTTGCCTGCTCACCTGAATATGGCCGTTTTCGTACTCTTCCTCAGGAATCATGGTGCGGTGGCGTGCCCGCTCATCGAGGATATGGCGCGGGGTAAAGTTCAGCAGGCGCTGTTTTTTCCAAATGTCCTCTTTTTGGTAAAAATAATACTCGCCACTCACGGCGCCGTAGCACACGATTAGGGTGGGTGTATTGTGTGTTTTGGTTTTGCCCCACAGCTGCAGTACATCGTTGTAGATCGTTGCTACGGGCAGGTTGTGTTCGACACTCGTGTGACCGTCTACCACTTGTGAGAGGTTGTGGTAAAAGAACGAACCACCCTCCGGCACTACCTCCATGTTCAGTTCACGGGCTGCTGCGATGACCTGTTGACGCTGGTCGCGGCGCGGCTGGTTGTAACTTTTTACTGAAAAAGCCCCCCAGGCTTTTGTACGGCGAAGGGTACTGCGTGCGTCGTCGAGGCTGTTGATCGGCGCCTTGAAATCTCCGTCGGCTCCGTACAGGATGGTGCCGGTGCTAAACAGGCGAGGGCCGGTCATGCCACCCGATTTGAGCATTTCAGCGTTGGAAAAAGCCATTTCAGAATTCACCGACGGGTCGTGCATGGCAGTAACCCCGTAGGCGAGGTTGGCGTAGTATTCCCACTGTTTTTGCGGATTTAAGCCGTACCGAAAATTGCCGGAATGCGCGTGCACGTCCACCATGCCGGGCATGATTGTTTTGCCACGACAATCAATCAGTTTTGGGTTTTGAGTTTTGAGTTTTGCATTACGGCTGTATTCGGCACCAGTGCCGACCCAAACGATCTTGTTGTTATCTACCACCAGCGTACCGTTCTCGATCACACGGTCGCCGTCCATCGTGATAATGCGGGCATTTTGAAAAACGACGGCACCCTCCGGCGCGTCGGCTTTCAGGGAGAGGCCGATTTTTTGGCCGGTTTCGGGCAGCGGCGGCAGGCTGTCGGGTGCACCGGGCAGGAATGCGAAACGGTTGGCAAGGTCAATGGTGAAATATTCGTCACCAAGTGTGTAGTGAACTTTTTTGCCGTCGGCACTCCAATGAAGGTTGTAGCCAGCATCCTTGGCAATCATGCTGAGGGGCACGGCTTTGGTGTCGGCGCTCAGGTCAATCGTTTGGCCGGGGCCGGGCATAGCACATACATACCCTTTGTGCAGTTCAGTGAATGCGAGCCACTTGCCATCGGGCGAGGGTGCCCACTGGTTGGTGTATTTACTTTTGAACAGCTCGCGCCGGTCTTGGCCGTTCAGGTCGTAGGAGACTAGTTTTTTATCCAAACCGCCGAACAGGTAGCCGCCGGTGTTGACTAGAATGCGTGTGCCGTCGGCGCTGAAACGCGGATTTTCGCCCTGATCGGTCACGAAACGAAGCGAGAGCTGGCCGACGATGTCAAAATAGTACACACCCGTTTTTTCTATTTTGGAAATGCCGAGCTCGTCGTCGCCGTTCTGAAACCGAAAAACGATCTTCTTCCCGTCAGGTGAGTAGCGTGGCGTTCGGAAAATACCGGTGTAAAAGGGCATTTGCATGGGCTTGCCGTCGGGCAGAACTACCCTCCAAAGCCCGCCGCCGTACACGTCGTTCCAGGTAACATACACAATCGAGCGCCCGTCGGGCGAAAAACTTGGCTCGGACTCCAGCATTTCCACGTTGGTGGCTTCGCCGCGAGCAAGTTTGACCGTTTCGTAACTGGTTTTTATCAATAATTCCGGCTTGCCGTCGGGTAGCGTTTTTTTGTAAAGTTTACCGGCGGCGTTGAACACGAGCAGCTTGCCGTCCGGGCTGGTCACAGCGTGGCGTATGGCTCGTACCGTGAATTCTGGCTCAAAAACCGTATTGTCAAAACGCACGGTTTCAGCCACTCGGGTCTTCACGGCGCAGCGGAACGGGATGTCCTTGTGCTTTACGGTTGAACTGTTGTTTCCGGCGGCCAGGTTTTGTGTGTTGAATGTGATCTGTTTTATTTTGCCACCTGCCCAGATGGCGATACTGCGTGCCGCAAGGTTGTCAGGTGCCTGCATCCACGAAAAACCGGGATACACACCGAAGATCGTCCAGGCTTCCTGTTGATCTTTGTCCAGGCCGTCGAAGATCGGATATTCTTCTCCGGTAGCGAGGTTGCGCACGCACAAAACAGTTTTGGTGTCTACCCGACGCACAAACGCGAGCCACGTGCCGTCGGGGCTGATTTGCGGGCGGGAAGCACCACCGGAACCACCGGATATTTCCTCGATCGTGCCCTCTTGTCGATCGTAGCGGCGGATGGAAAATATTTGTTTGAGTGGGTCTTTGTTGTACTGAAAAAAACCGCCACCGTATTGGTCTTCACTGAAATAGATGTACCGCCCGTCGGAACTGACGCTGGGTTCGTTCACGTCCTGCTGGTCGTTTTTGCGCTTCGTGAGTTGAATGCCATCGCCGCCAGAGAGGTGGTATAGCCAAATCTCGCCGGCGCCGAGGGAGCGACTGCTGGTGAAATGTTTGCGGGCCACGAAATACTGGCCATCAGGCATCCAGGCGGGGTTGTTGAGCAAGCGAAACGATTCGGTTGTTACCTGCCGGGCCTTGGAGCCGTCGTTGTTCATTACCCAGATATTGTCGCCCCCGCCGGCATCGCTGGTGAAGAGCAATTGCGTGCCATCGGGCGAAAACCGGGGCTGCACTTCCCACGCAATACCCGAGCGAATGCAAGTGGCATCGCCGCCAGCGGCAGGCATGGTGTAAATATCGCCAAGCAGGTCAAACGCGATGGTTTTGCCGTCGGGGCTTACATCAAGGTTCATCCAGGTGCCTTCCGTGACCGTGAATGCGGCGTCGGAGTAGGGAATGCCCTCCGGAGCAGATACGTCCCACTTTTTTTTGTCAGCTTGGGAAAAGAGGGTGGTAGTAAACGCAAAGAGGCAAATCGCAGTCAGTATTCGTTTTTGCATGATGTAAAGAGCAGTTTGAATCAAAAAATATGGATTATGGCTTTCTGGTCACCTTGGCCAGCGCTAATAAAATGAAAACCAGTCCGGTCATAATGATCGGAGGCGGGAAGGTAAATACAGCCATAATGGCAAAGCAAACCCCGAAAATGGGCAGGTTAATCCACAGGATACCGTTTAGCAGGGATTCATCCGAACACCGGCGCAGCAGATACGCATTCACAAGGCCTGCAAATAGGTATAGCAAGGAAAAGCAGGAGCTTAGAGCGGTGAACAAACCCTCCATTGTGATCTCCATACCGGCAAGGTTCTGCCGGTAGTTCTGCATCAGGTCAATGAGTTGTTTTTCCGTATCGTTTGCCGCTACAGGCTCGTTGAGGAGGCTGAGGGCGTGGAAGGCTGCTGTCAACAGTTGGAGAACTACAGCCATCCACCACCAGGTTTTGTAGTTACGCATACCAGATCGTTTTTCTTGACAAGTGATGAAAAGTATGCGTAAAGAAAAAGATTTTCCAGGTTTTAAAACCTGGAAAATCTGCGAGCGTGCTAATTACTGCACGTACCCGTTTTTTGCCCAGCAAGCGAGGCGGTCCAGGGTTACTTGCGGCAGTTTGGATCCACCCCTCGGCATGGGGTCGCATCCGCTGCCGTGATTGACGGCGCAAAGCAGGTTTTGCGATTCAAAAGCCGTTTTCGTGCCGGCATACGTGGATAAGTCTACGCCATTTGATTTGGTGGCAGCATCGTGGCAGCCGCCAAGGGCACAGCTGCTGTTCAGGATAACCTTGATGGCAAGTGTGTAGGTATTCGTACTAACATCTACGGCCGAACAGTTTGCCTCGGCAATGTAGTCGGGATTCTGTGCGTCTTTGCTGCAACCAAACGTGGAAAGGAGTACAAGGGCGGACAAAACGATGATGGAAAAAACAGGCAATTTCATGGAAAATCGTTGATTGAGTGATGAGAAGATCAAAGTGTTTGCGGGGCGAAAATATCGAGCCGGTTTGGGGCGGTGATAAAAATCCTGAGTTCTGTTAATTTTGGCAGACTTGACCTTTCAGTATTTTCCATAGTTTTGCCCCATGCGCCGCGATGACATACTCGACGATTCCAATTTTCACAATAACGGGGACTTCGATGAAAGCTCCTGCGAAATTGTAGCCAAATACTACTCTCCGATGGAGGCCGATGTAGCATTTGCCCGACTATCCGCGGAAGACATCCCCTGTTTTTTGTCCAATAGTACGGCCCATTCCGTGATGCCGCACCTACAGCTGCTTATCTGTTTGTATGTACGCCGGGAAGACCTGGAACGCGCGAGCATCATCATAGCTGAAATCGCTGCCGAAACGGAGCTCACGGCAGAAGACCCGGGCATCGGCCGGGTATCTTCAATCATGTTCGCCGTGCTTATCGGACTGCTTTTGATCGCTGTATTGGTACTTTCCTTCTGTTAAGAGCGTATTTAAAATTTAGTGCCGAGGCGAAAGCGAGCAAATTTTGTTTCAGGCAAGGCAAAATTTGCAGTCGTAGCCGGGCACCTACGGCGTCCCGCCAAGGCGGGATAACGCAGCATGAAGCAAAATTTGCCGCTTGCAGCCCGGCGATTAAATTTTAAACACGCTCTAATTCTCAACCTTAAGTTTTTTCACATGAATTTCTCTCTTCGCCCTTGGTCTCTGGAGGACCTGCCCAGTTTGGTGCAATACGCCAACAATTTCGAAATTGCCAAAAACATGACCGACAGGTTTCCGCACCCGTACACGGAAGAGGCGGGCCGCCAGTTCATCGCCTATGCCATGGAAGCAA
>JBJXEZ010000251.1:0-18696 GCA_046153695.1 Saprospiraceae bacterium | reverse complement strand
GTCCACGGGCCGAAAGCACATACAACTTGGCTTTGGGGAAACGCCGTATCAGTAGCGTTCGCAACTACTTCGATGCCTATTCTGATGGTGTATTCGCCCAGTATCTTCAATCTGGCCTGTTGCGGGTGTCGGAGACCAGTTTTGGCGAAACCACAGCCCGCCGCGGTATCAGCGACAACCTGCGTGACGAACGCAACTCGGTATACCACCCCGATGCTGCCCGCGAACGGCGGGTGGAAATCGTTGAAATCCGCGAACGGCGCTGACATGCTGTTTGATGTTACATCCGCGTCCCCCTGGGAACTGGAGCGAAAGAGGCGTAGCAAAATATACCTGAAAAAAAATCAGCAGGAAAAAATTTTGACGATTCAAAACCCAGTCGTTTAAATTTGCCCGCAAACAGAACAGGAAGACAGGGCAGGCCATTCGTCGGCAACCCTGTGATTTTTTTAAACCAATTATCTTGCTTGCCTTGGCCAAAAAACGAGTTGTCAAAGATTACGATGCCCTTCCGGAAGAAATCATCCGTCAGGTAAAGCTCCGTTACCCTATGGGCTTTGCCATTTCGTTGTTGTCTTACAAAAACGCAGAAGGCAAATTGGTATCGGCACTCCCGTTCGATACCGATGAAGTGTATTACCTGATCCGCATGACCATGCAGGAAGCCAAACGCATTGTCAAAGAAGATGAAGACTACGACGATGATGGCGTGCTACGAGAGGATTTTGGTGATATCGAGGTCGAAAGCGAATTTGATGGCGCTGGCGAAGAAGACGATGACCTGGAGGACAATACCTCCGAAGAGGACGATCATATCATCGTCACGCGCCGCCGTGACGACGAAGAGCCTGAAGATATTCCGGACGACTCAGGATATTAATTAGGCCTCACCCCTATATTCCCTACACGCTGTCAACGACCTGTCCTTAGGAAAAATATTCCAAGCAGATGACTTTTCAGGGTTGAAAACCTGGAAAGCCATCTCGTTTATTCGTCTTGTTATTACCTAAACCTGTTTCCATGGATTCAATTGTTGTAAACGGAGCTACCTATTGGTTGCCAGCTAACGAGCGTGAAGTGATGGACTTGGTTGAGGATGCACATTCAAACGGTGAAGTCGTTTGTTTACGCGGCGCGGCGCATTCTTTTCCGATTATCTCAATTCTGGAACAAGGTGATGCCAGCGGGCGCCCATACCGATACGTCATGCTCGCCAAGATGAACGCGGTGGCAATTGACGCAGCAAACAAAACCGTTACGGTGCAAGGCGGCTGTCACCTTGGCCTTGACCCGTGGGATCCGACCAAAATTTCCACCTTGCAAAACTCCCTGCTCTTCCAATTGGACCAGGCCGGGTTTGCGATTCCCGATTTGGGCGGCATCATCCACCAAACGGTGGCCGGGTTCATGTCCACCTGCTCGTCGGGTGGTACCACCGAGTACGCATTTCAGGACTCGCTGCAGAGCGTGAGTTATATCCATTACGGCCCTAACGGAGTGAAAAAGACCACATTTGTACGACCAGCATCCGGCGATCCGAACGATCCTTTTTTCGCTGCTGGCGGTGCCTCGTTGGGTCTGTTTGGCGTGCTGGTATCCGCTACGTTCAATGTGATACCGAAGTTTAACATCAAGGGGTTTCAGGCCACAACCACTACCGGGAATTGCGCCATCGACCTGTTCGGCGGCGGCACGGCTCAAAAACCCAGCCTTGAGGCTTATTTCCAAAAAACGACGTACTCCCGGCTGATCTGGTGGCCCCAAAGCAACGTGGATAAATTTGTCGTGTGGCAAGCCGAACCTATCACCCCCCAGCCCGACTTCAAGCCCATTCCATACCAGGAAGTGCCGTATATTTTCAACAGCCCCATACCGGCTACTCTCGGTGCTGATCTGCTGTTCACCGCCATCGGACGCTGGCCGAACTGGTTGGAGGATGCTATGGGCGACACCCCCGAGTACCGCACGATTCGCGATCTGGTGGGCGCGTCTTTTTACCCCTTGATCCTGCCCAAGATTCTGGACATTTTTGTGGCGCTTGACCCACCCGGCAAAGGCCCAACGCTGTTTCAGGACTATTGGTGGAGCGGCCTGCCGATGGACAACCAGATGAGCGACCGCCTGTTCCCCGTGCGGTTCACCGAGCTGTGGATTCCGTTGGACCAGGCTCAGGCCGTGATGAATACCCTGCACGACTTTTACAACGCCGGTCCCCAAAACACAATGGCTTTTTGCTGCGAAATATACGCTGCAAAAAAAAGCCCCTGTTGGCTCAGCCCGGCATACGATACCGATGTCATCCGTATTGATGTGTTTTGGTTTGGCAATAACAGCGGCGATCCGACAACCTTCTACCAAAAATTTTGGGACCTGCTTGCTCCCTTCAAGTTTAGGCCACACTGGGGCAAGTATTTGCCGGCAGGCGATAGCCCTCTCGGCGCAAACTACCTGCGCTCGGTGTACCCCAAGTGGGACGCATGGATGCAATTGCGGCAACAACTCGATCCTGATCAGGTTTTTGTAAACGACTACTGGCGGGGACACCTCGGTATCCAACAGCCCGTGAAAACAGCTGCCTCGAAACGGTCGGCGGGCTTGTTCAGCAACTTTTTCAATATGTTAATGCGCCTCGTCGGCGGGAAAAAAACTAAGCCATGATCCAACCTGATGCAAACGGCCTTTACCACCCCGAAAACGAGGATCAGATTACCGAACTGATTCATTTTGCCATTCAGAATAACCTCCAGGTGCGGGTACGTGGAGCGGCCCAGTCGGTGCCCGGTGCAGTTTTTTCTGATGGCTACGACCCGGCAACGCCCGATCCGGAGAGCAAAAACATCAATATCCTGTTGGATAAAATGCGGGCGACGACCTTCGACGATACCGCCATGCAGGTGACCGTCGGTGGCGGCTGTAATCTTGGCTTTGACCCGTTCGACCCCTCAGAAACGTCCACGCACGCCAATGGCCTGTTTGCCCAACTGAGTCAAAAAGGCTGGGCCATACCGAATGTGCCCGACGCGATCCATCAGACCGTGGCAGGTTTTCTTTCCACAGGATCGTCGGGCTGTACAGCAGCGTACGCCTTTGATGCCTGTGTAGTGGCCATCCGGATGGTGGATGGTACCGGTGCCGTTCGCACGTTCACGCGAAGCACCGATCTCGACGATGCGTTTTTTGGTACCGTAGCCTCGATGGGCCTGCTCGGCGTGATCACCTCGGTCACGCTGCAATGTGTGCCCGCATTCGATATTATCGGGCAGGAGGCGGTTACGCCTGTGAACCAATGCGCCTTTGATTTTTTTGGCAGCGGCACGCCGGAGCGGCCTTCGCTGCAAGCGCATTTTTCACAAACGGAGTACGCCCGCCTGCTCTGGTGGCCGTACCAAACCCTGCAGCGCGTGATTAGTTGGCAGGCCCGCGCGATGCAGCCGTCAGACTACAACCAGCAAACTGGCACGCCACAAGACTTCCATCCCAAGCCTTATCAGCCGGTGTTTCACAAAGTACTCGGCTCCACGCTGCCCTCTGAAGTAGTGGCCGGGGTGGGTTACTCGCTTTTGGCTTCGTGGCCGCAATGGTTGTACGACCTAACGGGCAACGACCCTGAAATAGATGAAATCGAGAAGGTGTTGTCCAGCCTGTTTCCGGTCATGTATCCAATGCTCTGCGACATGTATTTTCCGGTCAACTCGCCCAAGGATCCGCAACAGGTGTTTTGGGATACCTGGTCGGGCAGCCTGCCTATGGACCGTATCGAGTTCAGCAATCACCTTATGCCGTTGAAATACACCGAAATGTGGGTGCCAATCGGCATGGCCGAAAAAGCCGTGAATACCATGCAGGCGTTTTATGAAAAAGGCGGGTTTGCAGCCACAGGCTTTTATACCGTGGAAGTTTTGGCCGCCAGGCAGAGCGATTTTTGGCTTAGCCCGGGTTACGGACAAGATTCGCTGCGGTTCAATTTTATGTGGTTTGCCCGAGGGGCGGGCGATCCGACGCCGTACTACCAGCAGTTTTGGGATCTGTTCAAAGAAAACAACATTCCGTTCCGGTTGCACTGGGGCAAGTTTTTGCCGCCCGCCAGTAGTGCCGAAGGCCCGGCTTACTTGCAGGCCCAATACCCCAAGTGGACCAATTTTATGAACCTGCGCCAGCAAATGGACCCGAACGGCATTTTTCTCAACACGTACTGGAAAAACCATTTGGGTATCTAAGCCCGCGTGTAGATTTCATTCCCGCTTGCAGCCCGGCTACTGAAATTTATAAACGCGCATAAACTCAAACAACCTCCAACTTGACCGACAAACTGCGACCGTACTTGAAAACCGGTTCGAGCGACACGACGAGAGAAAACAACCTGTTCCGGGCTTTTTTCCGGAACGTGGCAGGGCTGTGGGAATCGGTCGTCCGGCTTGGGGTGCACGAGCAAATGGGCAACTGGGATCGCAAGCGCACCCGCCTCCTAAACGGTATCTCGCTCGTAGCGGCGCTTACGTATCTGGGCTTCATCGCCTCGTACCTGGGCCCCGAGCATCGTACCACCTTGTACGAGTGCGTGATTTCGTTTGTTTTTTACCTTGTCCCGCTGATCCTCAACTACTTCCGGCGCTACCTCGCCGCCATTTTCACGTTCAATATTTTTTCCACGCTGATTTACACCTTCTACGCCATCTCGCACGGCGTGGTGGACGCGGCCGAGTACCTGCTGCTGTGCTCCAGTGTGGCAAGCATGCTGTTTTTCCGAAACATTTGGGTTATCCTGTTTTTTTTCCTGATCAATTTTTCCTGCTTTTGGCTGTGCAAATGGTCGTTTACGGCCCTGCAACCGTTTTTGTTCATGCCCAATGGGCAAACGCTGTACATCGAAAACCATGTGTTCACCTTCCTGATCCTGTTTTTGATGATTTACTATTTCAAGGCGGAGAATAAACGGCAGGAGAACTTGTTGAAACGCCAAAACGTGGTGCTGAGCAAGGAAAAACTAAAGTCGGACAGCCTGCTGTTGAATATCCTGCCATTCGATACGGCAGAAGAGTTGAAAGAGACCGGCCGGGCCGAAGCCAAGCGTTACGATCAGGTGACGGTCATGTTCACCGACTTTCAAAATTTCACACAAGTGGCGGAGCGACTGGACCCGGAAGAATTGGTGGCACTCATCAACCACTACTTCAGCGCTTTTGACCGGTTAATCGGGGTCTATCGGATCGAAAAAATCAAAACTATCGGCGATGCCTACCTCTGCGTAGGCGGACTACCTGAACCGAACACGACCCACCCCGAAGATGTGGTGGCGGCAGCCTTTGACATCCTGGACTTTGTGCAAACCGAGAAGGCACAGCGTACGAAAAACGGGCTGCCGTTTTTCGACTTGCGCATCGGCATCCACACAGGGCCGGTAGTGGCCGGCATCGTAGGTATCACCAAGTTCGCCTACGACATCTGGGGTGACACCGTGAACATTGCAGCTCGCATGGAGTCCAGCGGCGAGATAGGCAAAGTCAACATATCGGAGGCTACCTGCCTGTTGGTGCGGGAGCGTTTTCGCTGCGAGTCCAGAGGAAAGATTGAGGCCAAGAACAAAGGGGTGGTGGAAATGTACTTTGTTGAGCGGCTCTAAAAAGCAGCACGCTACTGCTTCACCAGCTGCACCGTTTGCCGCCCTTCGGCAGTGGCGAGCGAGCAGGTGTACGTCCCGGCCGCCAGCCCGCCAAGGTGTAGTTTGGCAAAACCAGCGGACAAATCGTACACCGTGTTTTCCAAGATTATTTTTCCCAAAATATCTGATACAGTGAGAAGGCCGGAGCGGGCGGGTCGAGCCTGCCACGAAACCGTGGCATAATCACGTACCGGGTTAGGCATTATGCGAAGCCCAAGGTCAAGCAGGGCGGGCTCTGCAATGGAAGAGGTCTGGCCCTGTATGATGAGGATATCGTCAATTTGCAAAATGTTGTCGTCCTGCGAATCGTGCAAAAAAGCGATGTAAACGGACTGCCCGACGTATTGGGAGAGGCTTGCTGTGTGCGGTTCGAGGCGCCCGGTGTAGGCTTGGGCGGAGGGGTGTATCAGGAAAAAATAGTCGGGTTTGGTATAGCTGTCGGCGTGTAGGTATCCGGGTGAAAAAATGTAATCCGTTAACAAAAGCGAGCCTGGCACGAGCACATCTGTCATTTCTGCTGCAACAAAAAGTGTGTCGCTGAACGAGCCGAGGAACGGTTCATTCCCGGAGGTGGAAACCAGTACTTTGTAGCCGTCGAGGTAACCCGGGCCTTCGAAAGAGGCAGAGCGCCAAGAGATTGTGACACTAGAATCGGCAATAAACACGGGCGGCGTGATGAGCCAATTTTGGCTTGGCAGCCCGTCTTTGAGAAACGAACAACTGGTAAAGGCAAAGTTGACGGGCGGATCGCTGAGGTCACCGAGATCGCTGTCCCAAAACCAGTTTCGTGGCACGGGCTGCTCGTCGCCGCAGTAGGTGGGCAGGTTGTCGGCATCCCAGTTGACCCAGTGTATGTCGTTTCCGCCGGGTACGGCGAGCATGGTATCGGATGGGTCCACCGTAAACGTTTGGATAAAAATAGTGTCGGGTTGGGCCAAGAACTGGGCATGGATACCTGAAGCGGCGAAGAACAGAAATAGGACGGGTAAAAGTTGTTTCATGGCCTACGTATTTTGATGCAACCAATGATCGAGCTCCTTTTCCAGCACGTCGCGTCGCACGGGCACTACCCCGGGGGACTCGCACACTTGCCCGCCCGCGAGGTTGGACAATGTCGCCACGGTCTTGTTGTCCAGGCCCGCCGCCATGCCGAGCGCTGCAATGCTGATGACTGTGTCGCCAGCACCACTCACATCAGCCACATTGCGCGGTACAGTGGGAAAAAGTAAACTTGCGTTTTTGCCGTCCAAAAATAGGCCTTTTTCGGACAACGTAATCATGATTGTTTGGCTATGTAAGTTTTTGCGCAAATATGTTGCAGCACGTTGCAGAGATTCCAATTCGGGTTCGACCGGAAACGGTGCGCTGTCGCGAATTTCCTTCAAGTTCGGCTTGAACAAGTCGGTACCAGCATAGGCAAAAAAGTTGGCTTTTTTGGGGTCTACAGCCGTAAGAATGCCCAACTTCCGGGCCATTTCCGACACGGCACGGATGACTGCTGGCGTGAGCACGCCCTTGTTGTAGTCTTGAAAAATTAGGGCTCTGACAGGCAGGCTTTCGAGCAGGGCTGCGACTCGTTCGGTCAATAGTCGTTCGTCCTCGGGACAAAGGTCATGGACATCCTCCTGGTCAATACGCAGCATCTGCTGGTTGTTGCCAAGTACGCGGGTCTTGACCGTGGTTTTGCGGTCGGTTGAACGCAGTATGCCCTCGATTCCTATGCCGGTTTGGGGGAGAATGTCCAGCAAAGCGGTACCATCGGAATCGTCGCCCACTACGCTGCACAGCACAGGCACGGCCCCGAGGGCGCGGATATTAAGCGCCACGTTGGCGGCTCCGCCCAGGCGGTCGTCGGTGCGCTGGTGCAATACCACGGGCACGGGCGCTTCGGGCGATATTCGGCTCACGCTGCCCGTCAGATAGCGATCCACCATTACGTCGCCTATGACGAGCACATGCTGGTTTTCCAATTTTTGCAAAATCTCGCGGGCGGTCATGCAGGCAGTTTTTTCTTCCAGTAACGCAGCAGTCCGGCGACGGACATGAACGCCGGATTAGCGACCTCGTACCGGGCCAGGTTTTCGGGAGAGACGCCGGCTGCCACCAGATCCGCTCGCACATACGACTCGAACGCTTGTACGACCTCAGCAGCAGGAGTTTGTTTTTCAGCGTATGGTTTCATCCACGCTGCCCAGGCGAGCAGGCGGGATTCCAGTTCGTCCAGGTGGGCGTGTTTGGCGGTTATTTTTCCAAAATGGGTGAGAACAAGCACCTCGGCGGGTAGTTCGCGCAGCAGCCGGATCGAATCCTGCCAGTCCTCCAGGTGGATGTCGGGAGGCGGGCAGGGTGGGGCAGTGTAGCGCGGGTCAATGCACACGCCCGCCACGTCGCCGGTGAAAATGACGGCTTCGGTCCCCGGTGCCGATACTTCCCAGGCAATATGGTGAACAGCGTGACCGGGTGTGTACCAGGCGGTAAAGTTCAGCCCGGCGGCTTTCACGACCTCGCCGTGTTCCGGAGCGTGCAAGCACGTTTCGGGTATCGGCTCCATGGCACCCCAGAGGGAGTCCATGGAATCGCCGTAAATCATGCGGGCCGAGTTGTACAGTTTTTCCGGAGCGGCCAGGTGTGGCAGGCCTTTTGGATGGACATGAATGGTAGCGCCCTCGCGGGCAAATGCCCATGCCGCGCCCGCATGGTCGAAGTGTATGTGCGACAAAAAAACATCTCGAAAATCGGCTGGCTTCCAGCCGTTGTCGGCCAGTGCGGCCACCAATTGAGGGTACGCCGAATATGGCCCTGTTTCCACCAAAGCCAGGCCGCCGGGCCCTTCGAGCACAAACGCCGCGATGGTTTGATCGAGGTGTTGGAAACCGAGGTCGAGCGTGTACATGTTCATCTCAGCACCTCCCGGGCGATCACCAGTTTTTGGATTTCCGAGGTGCCCTCACCGATGGTACAGAGTTTGGAGTCGCGGTAGAATTTTTCCACCGGAAAATCCTTTGTGTACCCGTATCCGCCGTGGATTTGCACGGCATCCGTACTGACTTCCACGGAAATTTCGGAAGCGTAATACTTGGCCATGGCGGCCTCAAGCGTGCATTTTTGGTTGGCGTTTTTCAGGTCGCCGGCCTGGCGGGTGAGTAGTTCGGCGGCACTGATCTTGGTAGCCATATCGGCCAGTTTGAAACTGATGCCCTGGAAACTGGCGATGGGCTGACCGAACTGTTGGCGTTCTTTGGCGTATTTTACCGAAGCCTCGTAGGCGCCCTTGGCAATGCCAAGTGCGAGAGACGCGATGGAAATACGGCCGCCGTCGAGGATTTTCATGGCCTGAATAAAACCCTCACCTTCTTGGCCAAGCATCTGGCTTTGGTGTACACGGCAGTTGTCGAAGATGAGCTCGGCAGTTTCACTGGCACGCATTCCGAGTTTGTTTTCCTTTTTGCCGCCGCGAAAGCCGGGCATATCGCGCTCAACGATGAAGGCGGTCATGCCGCGGCTGTCGAGCAGGTCGCCCGTCCGCACGATGACTACCGCTGCGTGGCCGCTCAGGCCGTGTGTGATCCAAGACTTGGTGCCGTTAATCACGAAATGGTCGCCGTCGCGTTTGGCTACACACTGCATGCGACCTGCGTCGCTGCCGGTATTTGGTTCAGTGAGGCCCCAGGCACCTATCCACTTGCCAGTGGCCAGCAGGGGCAGGTATTTTTGTTTTTGCGCCTCATTTCCGAACGAGAGAATGTGGTTGGTGCAAAGCGAGTTGTGAGCGGCCACGCTCAGGCCGATAGAGCCGCACACCTTGGAAATTTCATCGATGACGGTGATGTACTCCTGGTAACCGAGTCCGGCTCCCTGGTATTTTTCGGGCACCAGCACGCCGAGGAAACCGTACTCGCCCATGCGGTGGAACAGGTCGACGGGGAAATGTTGCGATTCGTCCCAGTCCATCACATTCGGGCGAATGTATGTTTCGGCAAAGTCGCGGGCACTTTCGCGGATGAGATGAAGGCTGTCGGCAGGGAGTTCCGTAGTTGCAGTCATGGTACTTAAATGGTGTGGATGAACAAAGGGCAGTTTCAGTCGTCCTTCCCTTTCGGGTGGGATTTTTCGTAAATTTCGATCAACCGGTCAATAGAGTTGTGGGTATAAATTTGGGTTGCAGCCAGACTGGAGTGGCCGAGCAATTCCTTGATCGCATTCAGGTCGGCACCCCTGTTGGAGAGGTGGGTGGCGAAGGAGTGGCGTAGTACGTGCGGGCTGCGTTGCTCGGCATTGGTGACGAGGGACAAGTTTTTTCGGACGATCCGGTACACAGCTTCGGGTTGTAACTGGCGGCCTTTTTTATTCAAAAAGAGCCAGGGATCTTCGGTTGCCGGGAAGGCTTCGGTACGCAGGCGCAGGTAGGAATCGAGCAGGTCAGCCAGGTAGCGGGCAAACGGTGCAAGCCGTTCCTTGCCGCCCTTGCCGAGGACGCGGAAAGTCATATTGCCGAGATCCACGTCTGATAGTTTCAGACAGACCAGTTCGCTGCGCCGCATGCCGGTCGCGTACAGGATTTCCAAAACAAGGCGCTCATGCTGGCCTGTATAGTCAGGTGAAAAGTCCAGTTGGGAAAAAAGAACGGCCATTTCAGTCTCCTGCACGAACACGGGCAGGCGTTTGCCCATTTTGGGTGCCGTCACTTTTTTCATGGGGTCTTTGGCGATGAGGCCGCGCTTGAGCAGGTACTTGAAAAACGAATTCAGGCAAGACAGGCGGCGATTGACGCTGCGGGCGCTGAGGCCTTCCTGAATTTGCGCGGCTGCCCAGGACCGAACATGGAAATGCCCCACCTCCATGATAGAAGTGAGGCACTGATTTTCTTTTATGTAGAGCAGAAATTTGTGCAGGTCGTTCCGATAGGCCATCACAGTGTGCGGCGAGAATCGGCGCTCCAACGCCAGATATTGCAAGAACGACTCTTCGTGAAACATCGGTGCATAGCGACTGTTAGTAAGGTCGTGTTGGATGCGGCATTAGCATCAGTTGGCCTACCGCATTGGCAGCGAATCAGTCGTTTTTATTGCCGTACATATCTTCTTTGTATACGGCTTTCAAAACCTCGGCGCGACGCATGATGGAAGGCTTGGTAAATGCTTTGCGACGGCGCAGCTCCTTCAGGATGCCGGCACGCTCGAATTTCTTTTTGTACTTCTTGAGCACCTTGTCAATGGCTTCGCCATCCTTGACCTCAACGATGAGCATGAAATTTCTCCTTTTTGTTGGTAAAAATGATGTGTGAAAAAACGGGCTGCAAAGGTAACGCGAAAAGCGGCGAAAGAAAGAACAGGCGCAAAAAAGTTTTCCTAAACCCTTGCAAGTTCATTTTAGGAGCTGCACTTTTGCGAGTAATTACTCACTCATTTTATGACGAACAAAGAAAAAATCTTGCATACCGCGCTTCGTCTGTTCGCCGAAAACGGTTACGACCGCACGCCAACGAGTCAGATCGCTCGAGAATCCGAGGTTTCAGAAGGCCTGATCTTCCGACACTACGGCAGTAAAGCCGGGCTTCTGGGTGCCATCATCCAGCAAGGCAAGACCCAAGTGGACGAGTCTATGCAGCCATATCACCGGGGAGCAGACCCGCGTGAGGCCCTTATTCAGCACATCCGTGAATCGTTTCGACTGCTGCGGGAAAACACGCCATTCTGGCGCCTGGTGCATTCATTGCGACATCAGACGGCTGTTCAACAAAACGCCGAGACCCAAATCGAGTCGTTCAAGCAGTCGGTGGTGGCTCAACTGGCTGTACCGTTTCAGATGCTTGGCGCGGCACAACCCATCGAGGAGGCACTGCTGCTGTTTGCCCTCATTGACGGCGTGACCGTGCAGTATGTGCAAATGCCCGACGTATACCCCCTGGACAATATGCAAGCCTTCATCATCGAAAAATACCGCTATGGACAATTCATGGGTCAACCGTGACCTCTACCCATTCGAGTCGCGGTTTGCAGAAATCGAAGGCCATCGTTTACATTACCTGGACGAGGGCACGGGCGTACCTATCCTGTTTTCCCACGGCACGCCGGAATGGTCGTTCGGCTACCGCGACCTGGTGCGTCAGTTGCGCGGGCAATTCCGCTGCATCGCGCCCGACCTGCTGGGATTCGGCCTTTCCGATAAACCAGCCGATGCTGACTATTCCGTGGCTGCTCATTCCAGACGGCTCGAACGGTTCGTAGAGCACCTCGGCTTGCGCGATTTTCATGTGGTAGCCAACGATTTTGGCCTGTCCATCGCTTTCGAGTATGTGCTCCGACACCCCGAAAACGTGCAGCGCATCAGCCTGTTCAACGGCTGGATGTGGCCGCTCGACACCGACCCGCACTACGCCCGCCCGGCTCGCTGGATGCGCACCTGGCTGGGCCGGATGCTGTATCTGCGTTTCAATTTTCCAGTCACGGTGGTGACACCCGCCGCTTTTGGCGACAAAACCAAACTGACCAGCGAAGCGCACCGCCACTACAAAATGGCCCTGCCCGATCCTAAATCCCGAACCGCCGCCTACGCCTTTTCAGCGGAACTGCTTCGCGCCACGGATTTTTGGTCAAACCAATGGCGACAAGTTGGAATCCTCGCTGCCAAGCCCTGCCTTATTTTTTGGGGTCTGAAAGATGCTTTTGTGCCGCCTTACGAGTTGCAACGCTGGCAAAAGGCGTTGCCAAATGCCGAAGTCGTTCGTTTTGAAAACGCCGGGCACTTCGTGCAGGAAGAAGAACCGGAGCGCATGGCTGAGGCGCTTCGAATGTTTTTGAGGTAGACTGCCGCCCGGTGTATGTAGGCCCCGTTTGTTTTTTTCGCTAGTATTCATACTATCTATTTACTCCAAAAAAAACTGTTCCGGCAAGGGGGCGCTACCCTTCTGCCGGAACAGTTGTCAATGAGCAATTGTGGTGCTTACTCGACCACTAATTTCACCACCCACCTTTTAGCGCCCGACTCGGCCACGACAGTGTACAGTCCCTTGCCAAGGCCAGCAAAACGGACCGGCAGGTCGTGCTTGCCTGCCGTGCTGGCTACTGTCTGCTCCGCCACTTGTCGGCCCAGCACATCGAAAACCCGGAAGTAGGCATCGGTAGTCCAGCCTGTAGTCAGGCGGGCAAATACCAGCCCGTCCGTTGGGTTGGGGAACAGGGTGAACCGTTCGCCTGGGTTGGGAGAGACCGGGTTTTTGCAGTCCGGCAGTACGATGCAGTCGTGGAAATTGCAG
This sequence comes from Saprospiraceae bacterium, assembly GCA_046153695.1. Classification (GTDB taxonomy): domain Bacteria; phylum Bacteroidota; class Bacteroidia; order Chitinophagales; family Saprospiraceae; genus M3007. Next base: position 5,782 of record JBJXEZ010000251.1, on the reverse strand, counting down.
CATTGCGTGTGGCCATCATCATCGTCAAGCGCATGCAGCGAGACGGTGAAGCAGACCGTATCGCCAGGTTGGGCGGGTGGGCCGAAAGTCATGTTGAATGGCTGCGTACCGCCGGGTACAAGGCTTCCGAGTGGTATGGTCGTGTTGTACGAACCCATGCCCGCAGGCGATGTAAACACGATATGTGCCTCGCCCATGGTGAAGGGTGAGGTGTTCTTGATGATACCGTTCCATACCCATGCACCGGTGGCAGGGTCACACACAATAGCTTCGTCCCGGATGTAGCCGCAGGGCGGTTCGCAGCCCAATTCGAGCGTATCACGGCACACTACGCTGTCGCCTACCATCCATTTTATTTCTAAAAACTGCGACGGCGCGGCGGTCGTTTTGAAACAAAGTTGAGGTAAATTCAACGTCCCCGTCGGGAGGGTAGTGCCCATGGGCGGCATGGCGTTCAGGTCAATCATTGTGGGTGTGTAACTGGCCGTAAACCAGCCCGAGCCAAACGGATTGTTGATCGTCATAGTCGTTCCCGGTGTGAGCAGGCAAAGATTGATGCCGGTGAAATAGCCAGGAGCGTGGTTGTTAAACAGGCTGATGCTGTAGCAACAGGTGCCTTCGTTGTCTATGACCGCTTTGACAAACCTGATCCCGATCGAGTCGCAAGGGTCACAATCCGGGATTGGCACGCAGTATATCGTGTCGAGCATGCAGCAGGAGGAGGTGTCAATTTCGCCCGGCACTTCGTCGTGCGCAACCAGTCCAAAGCAGAAATCATCGCCTGGTGTCAGCGGGCCGGAAAGCAGCACAGTGTAGGTGCGGCAGTCTCCGGGCTGAATCGGGTTGGCCGTTTCGTCGAACGATCCCGGAGTTACCACCACGCCAGCCGGGGTAGTAGGTTTGATTTGAATATAAGCCACCGGGAAATCCGAATCCACCGGATTGCAAACCGTAAACGTGTACGCCAAATTCGGGCCGTCGCAGTAAATCGAGTCGGACTGGAGGTACAGGCAATCCGGCTCTACAGGACAGTCGAACCGAAGCGTGTCCGAACACACGATGTCAAAATCAAAATCGTACCAATCAAAAACGACCTGCTGCGGGGCATTCGTGATGTTGTCGAAACAGAATTTTAGGAAATCCGCTACCGTGCCTGTGGGCAAGGGGCTGCCTGTAGTGCTGTTGACTAACCCGATAGAACTGGCGGAAATGGAGAACACCGACAGGGAATTGTCCAGACTTCCGAGGTCGAACACGAAGTCGGCATCCGAGGTCCAGATATGTACACCGAACAGGTTATTGAAGTTGTTGGAAAAACTGAGCGACCAGCAGCAGGAATCCGTTTCAGAAGGTTCGGCAGTCACTTCCAGCGATTCGCAATCGCAGTTGATCAGTGTCAACATGAGCGAGTCGGAGGTGGCTGTGCAACCGAATGAGTTGGTTCCGGTTAGCGAGTACGTGCCGCTTTGAGTTACGATAAGGCACTGGTTATTGGCACCGGTGATGGGCAAGCCATTCAGGTTCCACTGGTAAGCAGTCAGGCCGTCGGGGCCGCAAATCGTGTCGGGGTTACAGGCTTCGTAACACCCGACTGGCACGATGCACAGGTCGGGCAGCGGGTGTATAACGGCGCTGGCAGAGCCTTTGCAGCCAGTGAGCGTGTCAGTTCCCACAGCGGTATACGTTCCGGCCTGAATAACGGTGATCGTTGACCCTGTACCGCCAGTATTCCAGGTGTACACCACGTTAGCCTGTACGGGACTGATTGTGAGCGTAATGGGCTTGCCCTCACAGGGGTCGGGTGCTATGGAAATGGAAAACGCCGGCGATACCGCCAATTGCACGGTGAACGGCGCGGAGGTAGCCGAGCAGCCATTGGCATCGGTCACTATCACTGAATAGGCGGGCAGCAAGTTGTTGTCGCAGACTTGAAGTGTGGCTGTTATTGCGCCGCCGATGGGTGTGTTGGTATTGTCGAGCCACTGGTAGGTGTAACCATAGCCCGTCGAGGCCAGAAGGTCCACACAACCCTGATCGCAGATGAATTTCGGTCCGGCAATAGTGGCTGTGGGCAAGGGTAATACAGTCACGGTCACCGAATCAGGGGTGTACGAACAGCCGTTTCCATCGGTCACGATTACCGAATAAGTACCTGATGCGGTCACGGTGATGGCCTGTGTAGTAGCACTGTTCGACCATAGATACGTGTAGCCCGTACCGCCGGGGGCGGTCAAGGTCACCGACGTGCCTGCGCAAACGGTCAGACTGGGCGACCAGGCGATGGTGTCTGGCGTGGGATTCGGATGCACGAGTACCGAGGCGTAGGCCGTGTCTTTGCAGCCCATGTTGTTCACTACGGCCAGCGAAACGTTGTACGTTCCCGGCGTCAGGTAGGTATGCGAGGGGCTTTGGCTGCCGTTGCTGGAACCGTCTCCGAAATTCCAGAGCCACGAGATAATATTGGTGCCGCTGCCGACAAATGCAACCGGTTGGCCTGCACAGGCTGTGCCGACCGCGATGCCGGGTGTGGGTTTGGGCGGAACGACAACCGTTTTGGTGATGGTGGCTGTGCAGCCCGCAGCGTTCATCACCGTCAGTGTCACGGTGTAGGTACCGCCACTGGCGTATGTGTGGGTAGGCTTGGTCGATGTGGACGATTGTGAATCGCCGAATGACCATGACCACGAGGTCGGGTTGGCACCGGCGAGGTAGGTGGACATATCGCAGAATGTGACCGACTGGCAGTTAACGATAGTGCTGAAATCTGCAGCCAGCGATACGCACACCTGTGCGCTGCGGGTGATTGTGCAGGTGCTACCGGTTGGAATGAAACTGGGCACGGTAGCGGTTACCGTTACCAAAAAACAACCCGCTTTAGTATACGTGTGCTGGGCATTAGGCAGCGTGCCGGTGTTGGTGTTGCTGCCCGGGTCGCCGAAATTCCAGCCTGTGACGGTCACGTTAGAGGTTTTGGTCACGGTAAAATTCACAGTATTGCAGTTTGGCGGCGGGTTCGCGGAGGTGAATGAGAGTGCGTGGGGGAACGGAATGCACGTGTTGCCGCCACCAGTGGGGCAAATAATCTGTTGTACCAGAATCGTGTTCGACTGGGCTGTGCAACCGCTGCTGTTTGTTACCACCACCCAGTAGTTGAAATTCGCCACCACCAATGTGTTGGTGTGGGTGAACGTACTCTGCGTGGGCGGCAGTGCCTGCAACGTGCCATTGCAATACCATTGGTAGGTGTAGCCGGTACCGGTTATGGCCGAAATATTGACCGTGGCACCCGTGCTGGTAGTACACAGCGTGGTGGGGTTGCCTGTTGAAATGGAAGCGATTGGTCCAGCCACCGGTATTGCTGTAAAGGTGCCCACAGCTGTGCAACCGGAAGAATTGGTCGTGGTGACCAAATACGTGCCGCCCGTGGTAATCGTGATGGCCTGCGTGGTTGCAAACGTTGACCACAGGTAGGACGTATAACCCGGGCCAGCGTTCAGGGTAGCCGGAACTCCCGGACATAAAATACCGATCTGTGTGATTACCGGCGCGGGTGCGGGGGCCAAGGTCACGGTTTGGGTGCCGGTCAGGCTGTCGTTGCACAAGTAAACCTTCACTTGCAGCGTGGCCGCACCGCTCGTATTATTCCACTGAATTTGTGCGCTCGATGTGCCTTGGCCGCCGATAACGCTGCCCAGTGCGGCTGGCACCACTGACCACTGGTAAACAGCAGACGCGTGTTGAGCCGGGGCTACGGTGTAGGTTTGAACGGTATTTATGCAGGCATTGGGGCCGCTGATGGTGAGCGGGCCAACGAGTAGTTTTGGTGTGGGATTGAAAAATATAGTGTCGGAAAGGCAGTTCGGAGCGCTGAGGCTGAACTGCATCAGCCCGATGCTGTACGGGCCGCTGGCGTTCCAGGTTACCACAAGCGGGTTGCCGGTGTACGTTGTGGGTGTGCCGCCCGTCACTACCCACTGGAAACCTGTACCGTTTTGTGCGCTCTGGCCCAAATAGATGTCAGTACCGCCGGGACAAATTTCGTTCGGGCCGGAAATGCCGGTCGGGAGTGGCGTTTCCACCACGCTGATCACTTTGCTAACGGATGCGTTGCAATAAACCGTTGCATTGGTTGGCACGGCCGTAACGGTGTGAATGTTCGGGCCGGCATCCCAGGTAACCGAGATAGAATTAGTGCCCTGCCCGATGAATGAGGCCGGAGGTGTTATGGTCCAGGTGTAATTTGCCCATGGTGTACTTGTGGCGGTAAAGGTGGTCGTACTGTTCGTGCAAACCACGGATGGAACCGGATCGCTCACATCAAACGCAGGTTTGATGCTAACCGTCAGCAACGCACTGCCAGCGCAATCCGCCGGATCATGACCAGGCAGGCCGCCAAGGAACGGGCTGGCATAGCTCAGGTTGATTATGCCGGGCCCGGGAGCAGTGCCCCATTGGATCACCACCACGTTGGTGCCCTGGCCGGAAAGGACAGTGCCACCGGTTACCTGCCAATTGTATAGCACACTGAGCCATTTCGGCACGGTGTAGGTCGCCGTGGCGTTTTCGCACACGTCGGTCAGGCCGTTTATAAGCACAGTAGGCGAAATAATGGGAACGATTACCGACGTAGGTTGATCGCAGTAGGCGCTGTCGCAACCGGAAACTTTCAATGAAATGGTGCCATGCGGACCATTGCCCCATTGCACGCAAATGGTGTCGTTGCCTTGACCTGTAAATGGCCAGTTAGCACCGGTTTCGTCCAGTACTTCCCACATATACGTGCCACAATTGGTCGCGTCTGTCCAGTACTTGCTGCTGTCGCCTGCACACAAGGTGGAAATACAATGGATATTCGGCCCCGGCAGGGAGTCAATGAAAACCGTGGCCATAGCCGTATCGGTGCAGCAGCACAGGGCATTGCCGTTTGCATCGTAGTTGTTTTTGGTGACAATGAGTGTAACGGTATAGGTTCCAGGCCCGACGTACTGGTGGGTGGGCTGGAACATGGAGGAAGTGTTGCTGTCGCCAAAGTCCCAAAAGAAGGAATTTCCTCCGGTAGAATTGTTGACAAAACTGACGGGCGCGTTCAGGCAGAGCGAGTCCGTGGACGGCATGAATGCAGCAACGGGGCCTTCCAAAATATCCACGCAAAACACATACGTGGTCGTTTGGCCGTTGCCGTTGGTGACGGTCAGGGTTATAGAGCCGTTGCCCTGATTACCCCAGGCCACGATGATCTCGGCAGAATCTTGCCCGATGGTATAGGTTCCGCCTGTGACCGACCAGGTGTAAGCGCTGGCCGAGTCATAGTTCACATAATAGATTGCCGAAGAATTTTCACAGGAGAAAATACAACCTGGTGGGGGAGTGGTAGGGCCGCCGCTGTTTGGGTCGGCAGGGAAATAATCCTTCAAATTGACCAAAAAGCAGTCTGGCTTAGGGCATTTGACAACGATTTTGATAGTAGCCGAGCATTTATTGGGTGGCTGGCAACCTTCGTACCGGTAGCGGAGTAAATGCTCGCCGCAGCATTTGGTCGGATCTGCGCCGGGCAGCCAGAACAGTTCGCCGTCGGCCTTCAGTCCGAAACAGTCCGATTGGCCAATAAGAAACACCGGGAGGTTGAAGCCCTGCGGTATCATGTCGTTGTCCCGCACGTTGAAGTGCAGGTTGTCGCCGACATTGATACATACCGAATCGTCAACGGCCGCAATGTCTTGCGCTTGAATCGGGAATGCTGTAAGGACGAGTAGAATGACGGGGAATAGCAGGTGGGTCGAAG
>JBJXEZ010000245.1:0-19659 GCA_046153695.1 Saprospiraceae bacterium | reverse complement strand
GCGACACGTTGGGGACAAGGTCGCCGTCCTCGTTGTAGAAAAAGAAAGGCAGCACGTTTTTGTCTAACTGCAAAGCATTGGTCAGGTTGACTACGCCTTGGCTCGTCGTCATGTCAAACTCGAACAGTACCTTGTTGTGTATCGAAACCGGCTCGCCGTCTTCGGCATACCATACAGCCCGGAAGTGGCCAGGGGCACTCAAGTACCCGCCCGGCGCGATGTTGAAATTTTCTTCGTCAAAGAGTTCGGTATCGGTGCCCGGGGCTAAGTTAAACAGTACCAAAGAGTCGGACACGTAGCGTGTGCCAAACTGCCAGGCTACCACCTCCTCCGATGCAGAAGCGATCACTTGGACGCGACGGGTGCCGGAAAAATTCAAGTTGGCGAGGCTGGTTGAATCAAAGAAAAATTCGTGGTCGTCGCCTAAAAATGGGTTTCCTTCTGTGATTGCATTGCAGTTTACATCGCCTAATTTGATACCGGTAAAGGACCAAGCATCTTCATTGCTAGAGTAGTTTGAATTGGTATGTAAATGAACAAAATCCATCCATGTTTTCGGATTGGGCACGGCCACTCCAAACTGCTGGTCGTTGTATTTGCGCTTGATACTGGTAAATGGATCGCTTGCTTCAGCAGTAAAAGGGTCGGCACTAAAATCACTCCAGAAATCCGGATCCCCAGTGTACAGCTTCGGGACGTATCGCCAGCTAATGCCGTTTGGGGCCGAAATCGGGTCAATTAAAAAATTGGTTGTGAAACCCAAAAGCAACCGCTGGATTAGTACAATATCAAAAGTGGAGATAATGGCGCTGTTGTTGACATCTGCTGCTATCTTCTGAAATGGGTTCACAAAAGGTTTCGTCCCAAAAATATGCTGCCTGATGAGGAACATATCGAACGTGGTAATACCATTGAGCGTCGCAGGTAAATAGTTCCTGTCGGGCAAAGACCAACGCAGGTTTCCGGTCATAGAGCAAGGCTTGGTCAGGTAGCGTCCAAGTGTGTTGGTCTTGTTGTTTTGCGCGTTGCAAAAGGCACCTACATCGTTGCGAACCTCAACAGGGACATATACCATCGGGGTAACTGGGTTTGTGATTAAGGGGTTGTAGTCTTCACAATTCCGTTCGATATGCCCAAAAGAGGGAGAAATACAATCTTGAGGCGGCGGTTTCAGAAAATTATAAGCCGGGAAATACAAGTAAAAGGTACGCATTGACTGGAGCTGTTCGAGTGTGAAGCGGTTGCTACAACCAAAGGAATAGCCCATAAGCAAAGTCGGATCCGGGTTATACGGCAGTCCAAGCGGGTCAAAACCATCAGTACAATTAAACAGCTGGCAGGAGCTGTTGTAAGTACACTGGCTAGGATCTGCTGCTGTGTCGCAAAAGCCGTCGCCCGTCTGATGGCAGGTATAGCTATCTCCGTTGATGATTACCGGATGATTGAATGGCTGGGTAGGGTGGTGGACGTACTGCCTCTCTGGGCTGATAAATGAGTGGGGAAGGAAAAAAAGTGCCCCAATTCATGCGCCCATCTAACCGGGTCCATGTATGTAACAAATATCCCCGGATAGTTTGTAGTAATCGGGTCGTTTCCGTAGCCCGTGTAAGCGGGCGACCCGTTGGCATAAATGGCCTCCCCTCCGAGCAAAAAGATGCGAACACAATGGTCAGAAGCTGGCTCGTTTAGCGCGGCAATATCAGCCCACAAATCATCTAAGTCAGTATTCAGGTCCACTTCGAAGTACTCGTCGTTATCAATGTTCGTTGAACCACAAACGACAAACTCGAAAAGGCCACCAAAATAGCCGTTCACGGCGGCAATGGCTTGATTTGGGTCTGGATTCTGTTCATTGGAAGTGCCATCAGTGCGGCGAAGGTGGTAGAACCAGACACCGACCTTCCAAACACCACCAGCGGCGACGCTGCCACTGGCAACTGTGTTTTCGCTGGTCGAGTCAATGTCTTCAAGAAAGGCCAGCCGTTGTTCAAGCGAAATGTCTGGCGTGCCGCACTCTACTTGGGCTAAAGAAGCGGTTAATGACCAAAAAACCATCAACAAGGCTAGAGCGAAGCGGTGAGCGGTGAGCGGTGAGCGGTGAGCGGTGAGCGGTGAGCGGTGAAGATTAACATAGTGAATCTGTTTTTGGTGAACGAATAAAGATGAAACTGCTACAAAAGTAGCAGACTTTTAAAAAAAAACAACGGGACAGGAAACCGATGCCATGTTAAAGTACCACCCACCTTGCCATTACTTACTTTTCCCAACATCCGATGTTGCCCATGTGCATCCCTTGACCGACTTTTGCGCTCTCATTCCTGTCAAGGCTTTGTCGGCTTAACTTTTCACCCAACGGCGCTTCTGTTACTGCCCAGCGCCCGATAACCTCTCTACCACCTTACCCGTACACCATGTTGTTTGCAAAAGACTTATTTGAAAAAAATGCCGCCACCGCGCGGGCACTCCATTGCCTGCCAGCCTTTTTGCTCGTTTTCGCTTCCTTGTGCCAGGTTTCGGCACAGCGCGGTACGTCCATCCGCGGCCAAATACTGGAAGCCGCCAACCAGGAACCGATCCCGTATGTGAGCGTACAATTGGAGGGAACCACGCTCGGCACCCGGGCTGATATTCAGGGCAATTTTTTCATCGAAACTACGGCAAAGGGCCTGACAGCCATCAAAGTAGCCTGTGTAGGGTTCACGACCCAGTCAATCCCGATCAAAGAAGGCGAGGCCAACAAGGTGACCGTGCTGCTCGAAGAATCCAGTGTGAGTTTGAAGGAAGTGACTGTGAAGGTAGAAAAATACCGGAATAAGGACAACCCGGCGGTGGAATTGATCCGAAAGGTCATCGAAAACAAGGACAAAAACCGGAAGGAGGGCTTCAACACATACCAATACGAGAAGTACGAAAAATTGGGCATGGCCCTGAACAACATCACCGAAAAGACCAGAAATAATTTCATCTGGCGGAATTTCAAGTTCGTTTTTGATAATGCTGACACCAACAAGGTGAACGACAAGGTGAGTCTGCTGCTGTACATGCGCGAAAAAATAGCCGATGTGTACTACCGCAAGTCACCCCAAGCACAAAAAGAATACGTCACCGGCGAGCGCGTTGTGGTGCCAAAGACGCTGTTCGATATGTCGGGCCTCACCTACCTCATTGACAACCAGTACGGCCAGGTGGATTTTTACAACGCCGACGTCACGCTGCTGAACCTGCCCTTCGTCAGTCCGCTCAATCCCATCGCACCGAATATCTACCGCTTTTATATCCAGGACACAGTGCAAATTGACGGCACGCCCTGTGCGCACATGTATTTCGCTGCACGCCAAAAAACCGACCGCGCATTCATCGGTCACTTGTGGGTGGCGCTGGATTCTACTTATGCGCTGCGGAAAATTGAGGCGGGCATACCCAAGGAAATCAATGTCAACTGGGTAAACGAGATGCAGATCAGCCAGGAATTTAGTTGGGTTGGTACGGGTGGCAATGAGCGCGGGTTGATGCTGTCCAAAGACGAGGTTTTCATGGATTTCGGCATCACGCAGGGCGACAGCACCAAGTCCATCCTCGGCAACAAAACCACTACCTACCGCAACTTCAAAATAAACCAACCCGTGCCCGACAGCCTGTTCGGGACTACCTTAGCCAGTATCCAGGTGGATGGGGCGATGGGACGAGACACCTCTTTTTGGCAACAAAAACGGCATGTGACCCTCAGCCGCTCAGAGCAAAACCTGGAAGTGACTCTCGATAGCCTGAACAAAAACCGCACGTTTCGGCAGATCATCTGGGGCCTCAAGTTCCTGTTTGAAGGCTATACTACCGTGGGCAGTTTTGACATTGGCCCGGTGAATACCTTCTACAGTTTCAACGAAGTAGAAGGGTTTCGGCCTCGGCTTGGCGGGCGTACGAACTATGAATTCAGCAAGCGCCTCATGTTCGAAGGGTACGTCACCTACGGCACGAAAGACGAACGCTGGAAAGGCTTTGGCACGGCCCGCTATTCGTTCGGAGATCAAAAGGTGCGTCTGTTCCCGGTACACGAAATACAGGTCAGTTACCAAAACGACACCGAGATACCTGGCCAACGGCTTCAACTCATCAACGAAGACAACTTCCTCCTGTCGTACAAACGCGGGATCAACTCCCGAATGTTTTACAAACAGGCCATGACGTTGGGCTACACCAAGGAGTCCCGATCCGGTTTTTGGTACGGCCTCGAGCTGCGGCACATCAAGCAAAACGGCGGCGGGTCCCTGCTGTTCGACTACTCGGACGGCGACAAAATCCAGTACAAAAAAGACCTGACGACAGCAGAGGTTGGTTTGTCATTGCATTACGGCCCGAATGAAAAATTTCACGACGGAGCCAATTTCCGGCGCCCCATCCCCAACAAGTACCCAATTTTCGACCTGTGGTACGACGCGGGCATAGCCGGACTGGCCAACGGCGAGTATGCCTACCACAACCTCCGTTTTCGGGCGTTCAAAATGTTTTACCTCGGTGCGCTGGGCCGCACATCCTGCGTGGTGGAAGCCGGGCGCGTGTTTGGCCAAGCCCCCTACCCCCTGCTCGTGATGCATGCCGCCAACCAGACGTTCTCCTACCAGTTCGAGTCGTACAACCTGATGAACAACTTAGAGTTTGTGAGCGACAAATATGTGGCTGTCAACCTGTTTCACAACTTTGGTGGTGTGTTCTTTGGCCGCATTCCATTGCTGCGCAAGCTCCAGTTCCGCGAAGTGGTCACGTTCAAAGCGCTTTGGGGCGGCCTTGACGAGCGCAACCGTCCGAACGGGGAGAACCAGCTGCTTTTGTTCCCGACTTACGCCGACGGCAAGTCCGTGACCTACACCCTGGAGCGCACGCCGTACATCGAAGCAAGCGTCGGTGTAGCCAATATCCTGAAATTTTTCCGCATTGATGTGGTCCGGCGTTTCACCTATACCGACCACCCGCAGATCGCCAAAACGGGCATCCGGATGCGGGCCAAGTTCGAGTTCTGAAGGGGGTACCATTTTCCAGCGAGAGCGCCGTACCTTCGCCGCATCTAACCAGCGTGTTCCCGAATTATGAAACAAACTACCATTGTCGCTCCCGTTTCGGTCGAGGGAGTTGGTTTACATACCGGCAAACCTGTTACGCTTACGTTTAAGCCTGCGCCGGCCAATTACGGCTACCGCTTCCAGCGGGTGGACCTGCCCGAACAGCCCGTGCTGCCGGCAGATGTCAAGTTTGTAATCTCCACCAACCGGGGCACCACCCTGCGAAGCGGAGAGGCGCAGGTAGCCACAGTGGAGCACGTCCTGTCTGCCCTCACCGGTGTAGGCATTGACAACGTACACATGGACATAGACGGGCCGGAAATGCCGATCATGGACGGCACATCCATGCCCTTCGTCGAGGCCCTGAGTGAAGCTGGTCGCAGCGACCTTGATGCCGAGCGGGAGTATTTCGTGGTCACCGAACCGATTTCTTACAAGGACGAGCTCCTGGGCATCGAGATGATGGCACTACCTTCCGATTCATTCGAGGCCACAGTAATGATTGACTTCAACTCCAAGGTACTCGGCCAACAGTTCGCGGCCCTGAACAACCTGGACGACTACACCCGCGAGATCGCACCTTGCCGAACGTTTGTTTTCGTACACGAGCTGGAAAAACTGCTCGACATGGGCCTCATCAAGGGCGGCAATTTGGACAATGCCATTGTGATTGCTGACCGCAAAATGGACCAGACCGAACTGGATGCGCTGGCAAAAAAAATGGGCAAGCAGTCCATCAACGTGGACTCCGAGGGTGTGCTCAATACCGTGAAACTGCATTTCCAAAATGAGCCTGCCCGACACAAGCTGCTCGACGTGATTGGCGACCTGGCACTCATCGGCAAGCCCATTCGCGGCAAGATTGTGGCTACCAAACCGGGGCATACAGCCAACGTGGAGTTTGCCAAAATCCTGAAAAAACACTACACCGAAAAACGCCGCCTGCTTGGCGTGCCCCGTTACGACCCCGACAAGGAACCCCTGTACGACATCAATGGCATCAGCAAGTTGTTGCCCCACCGTTATCCGTTTTTATTGGTGGACAAAATCATCGAGCTGAGCGAAACCCATGTGGTTGGGATCAAAAACGTAACGATGAATGAGCCTTTTTTCCAAGGACATTTTCCGAACAATCCTATCTTTCCGGGTGTACTCCAGATCGAGGCTATGGCTCAAACGGGCGGGATATTGGCCCTTAGCACCGTTCAGGACCCCGGAAACTGGGACACCTATTTTCTCAAAATCGAAAATACCAAGTTCAAGGCCAAGGTCATACCCGGCGACACACTGGTGCTGAAACTAGAACTGATTGAGCCTGTCCGGCGAGGCATCGTACACATGCAAGGAACGGCTTATGTAGGCAGTAAACTCGTGTCAGAAGGCGAACTAACCGCCCAGATTGTGCGGCGTAGCAAAGACACCTGAGTTTTTTAACACGACACTTCACCGGGCGCGCCCAACCCGACAACCTGTGCCCGACTTTACAAACACGGCTATTCCATGAGCGAGATAAGCAAACTGGCGGTCATTGATCCCAAGGCAAACATAGGCAACAACGTCACCATCGGCCCGTTCACCATCATTGAGGAGGATGTGGTTATCGGCGACAATTGCTGGATAGCCAACAACGTGACCATTATGAACGGTGCCCGCATCGGCGCCAACTGCAAGATTTTTTCCGGTGCAGTGGTCAGCAGCGTCCCCCAAGACCTGAAGTATAAAGGCGAACCGACGACCCTCGAGATCGGCAACAACGTGATTATCCGTGAATTTTGCACGCTCAATCGAGGTACCATTGACAAATGGAAAACCGTGATAGGCGACAAGTGCCTGCTCATGGCATATGTACATGTCGCCCATGATTGTATCATCGGCAAGGGCTGCATTCTGGCCAACAACGCCACCTTGGCTGGCCACATAGATGTCGGCGACTATGCACGCCTCGGCGGCCTGGTGGCCGTTCACCAGTTTGTCCGCATCGGCGGCCATGTCATGATCGGCGGCGGCTCGCTGGTGCGAAAAGACGTGCCGCCCTACGTCATGGCTGCCCGCGAACCGCTCTCCTACGCAGGAATCAACCGTGTGGGGCTGCACCGGGCTAAGTTCTCCCGAGAGGACACGCACCATATCGAAGACATTTACCGGGTCTTATTCGTGCGCGGCATGACCACCCCCCGGGCGTTAGATGCCATTGAAAACGAAATAGCCCCATCGCCATACCGTGACGAAATAGCCAGCTTCGTCCGCGAGGCCAAGCGCGGCCTGATGAAAGGCTTCCACTCCCTGAACAACGCATAGCGCTTCACCCGTCCTCTGTTTTGACCATCCAACTCACTGATGCCGGCAAGCGTTTTCGATTCGACTGGATCTTTCGCGGCTTGCACTATCGCTTCCAGTCCGGCGGGCGATACGCCTTGGTCGGCCCCAACGGATCAGGAAAATCTACGTTGATGAAGGTGTTATCTGGGCACCTGTCGTTGTCCAGGGGGAACATAGTTTTTGAGGAAAACGGCAAGGCGCTCGACTCCGATGTCGTGTATCGCCGGATGAGCTATGCAGCGCCCTACATCGAACTGATCGAAGAGCTCACGCTTGGCGAGGCCGTCCAATTTCACGCCCGCCTCCGGCCACTACTGCCCGGTTTGTCTGCCGAAACTATGTACGAGCTGCTTGGCTTGCCCCGCACCCGAAACAAGGAACTGCGCTTTTTTTCCTCCGGCATGAAACAGCGTGTCAAGCTCGCCCTGGCCATCTGCACCGACGCGCCCGTGCTGCTGCTGGACGAACCGACCACTAATCTGGATCAGAACACCGTGCGCTGGTTCAAGAATCTGTTGGAAACCTACATCGGCGAGCGCTTGCTGGTCATTGCGAGCAACGATCCCGGGGATTTGGAGCTGTGCCGGGAGGAGGTGAATATTATGGGGTATAAGCCCTGACAAGAAATATCTTTATGAACAGGCATCAGCCCAAGTGATTGTCACCGAATGACAGCAAACCGCATCTTGTAATCAGCATTCACCTTACCCACCCGGATATTTTCCAATTTTCGCTGGATGAGGCGTTTTTTCAGCGGCTTGAGGCGCTCCACAAACAGCACGCCCTCGATGTGGTCGTATTCGTGCTGGATAACCCGGGCGTTCACACCCGAGAAAGCCTCCTCGTGTTCCTGAAAATTTTCATCCAAGTAGCGCAATCGGATCATGGGCGGGCGCTCCACGTCGCCGCGGATGTGGGGGATGCTGAGGCAGCCCTCTTCGTAGGTCCAGACCGGACCGGTTTCATCCAGCATCTGCGCGTTGATGAACACCTTTTTAAAACCAGGTTCCTGGTCTTTTTTGTCTTCTTTTTCCAACTGGATGGTGTCAATCACGAACAACCGAATTCCGAACCCGACTTGCGGCGCAGCCAGCCCCACACCATCCGCATGGTACATGGTCTCCCACATATTGGCCACGATGTCGGCAAGGCCTGGGTAATCCGGCTCGATCGGCGCGGCCACTTTTTTCAATACAGGTTGTCCGTAGGCGTAAACGGGCAGAATCATACTTGCCAATGGTTTGCGTACATGAATTGCTCCAAGATCAGGGCGGCAGCCACTTTGTCCACCAGCGCCTTGTCGCGTCGTTTTTGTTTTTTGGCACCGCTCTCCAAAATGATGCGCTTGGCCTCGTTGGAGGTATAGCGTTCATCCTGGCGGTGAACGGGCTTGCCCGGGAAGCGTTTTTGGAGCCGGGCTGCAAAGGCATCAGCCTCGGCGGCGATTTGGGCCGGGTTGCCGTCGGGGTACAAGGGGAGGCCTACTACGAAGCACTCGACTGGTTCATCGGCGCAATATTTTTCTAAAAAAGCCAAGACTTCGGGCGTTGGCACCGTGGTCAGGCCGCTGGCTATGATCCGCAAAGGATCCGTGACGGCAATACCGGTGCGTTTCAGCCCGAAGTCTATGGCAAGGATTCGGCTCATTGCGTTAGTTTGGCATGGGCGGTACCCCCGGCGCGGCGGTGGGCAGGTACGGCTCAAACTGTTTTTCGAGGTCGCTTTTCAGTTTGTCATCCTGCAAAAACTGGGCAATACCCATCAGCGTTTGCGCTGTACTGGCCGCCATACGGAAATCTTGATCGTATCCTTTTTGCATGTCCGGCGTTTGCGATTTTACGAATCGCAGGACGTCTTCCTGGGTCTTGGCAATAGCGCGTATTTTTTCCACCGCCTTTTCCTTGTTGCCTGCCCGGGCGTAGATGTCGGCCATAAACGCAGCGAACTGGTCATACGGGAAATTGTAGTCCGGGAAAGAGGTGTAGTATTTGTCGGCCAATGCCACGGCTTTTTCTTTTTTTCCCTCAATAATCAAGTTGCGCGCTATGCGAATCATGGCCACACGCATGGTTTGCAGGCTGGGCATGTACGACTTGTTGACGTACAGTTTTTCCTTGTCAAAATTTCCCCACCGCCATTTTTCCATGATATTTTCGCAGGCAATATCAGTGGCCACTCGGCCCGCACCGATAAGGCCGTAGGCTCCACCATCGCCGGGCGAAAGCACGGGAACCATGCGCAACGACAAGCCCTCGAGTTGCATGTAATTGCCCAGGCCAAGCAGTTTTTCGTCGCGAGTGGTGACGGCCCAGTAGATCGGGCGTTTATCGAAGTTGGCCGCCACAATGCTCAGGATGGCAATGTCGTCCTTGATGAGGTACGATCGGTCGCCGAGATCGAAGTGAATAGTATCCACGACCGTGGAATCCGTGGGACTGATCAACCCGTTGGCGATCATGGCTTGTTTGTTCACCGGAATAGACACCCGGTGTGTAGGCACATATGAGTCAAAATCGCGTCCGCCCTGAGCTGGTACGGGATGGTCGTCGCCAACAAATTTCAGCAGTTGGTCCAGCGTCATTTCTTGCTCTTGGCCGCCGGGGCTGTAAAACGGCACCTGCACACGTTTATACCCCCGCAGTTTCTCCTGTGGGATATTCATCTCAATGGCCGGAGCGTCGTTCACTTTTCGGCGCAGCTGATCAATGTACCAGTCTACGGCTATGAGCGACAGGTTCACCACGCGCACGTCGGTTCGGATGCCCTCTACTTCCTGGCAGTACCAGAGCGGGTAGGTGTCGTTGTCGCCGTAAGTAAAAATTATGGCGTTCTTGGCGCAGGAATTGAGGAAGTTGCTGGCGTAGTCACGGCTGCCGTAGTGCTTGGACCGGCTGTGGTCATCCCAGTTCTGGGTAAGCATCAGTGCCGGTGCCGATAGCGCCAGCAGGGTGGAAAGACCCGCTCCTGCTACACCCGGCAGCGGCAGCCGCTCGGTGAGCAGCTTGTACAAGCCCACAACGGCCAATCCGATCCAGATCGTAAAGGTGAAAATAGAACCTACGAGCACATAGTCGCGTTCGCGCGGTTCGTTGGGCGGCTGGTTGGAGTATACGATGATACCGATACCGGTGATGATAAACAAGGCCATCACTGCCGCAAAGTCGCGGGGGCGGCGCTGATAGTGGAAAAACAAACCAAACAATCCCAAAAGGAAAGGGATCAGGTAGTACGAATTTCGCGCCTGGTTGTTCTTCATAAAATCCGGCATCTCCTTGGTGGTGCCCACGCGCCCGCTGTCGAGCGCTTCGATGCCGGTGATCCAGTTGCCAGCGGAGGGGTCCCAGGAGTACAGGCCTTGTTCGCCATTTTGGCGTCCGGCGAAATTCCACATGAAGTAGCGCCAGTACATCCAGCCTAATTGGTACCGTACAAAAAATTCGATGTTGTCCGAAAACGTAGGTACACCGGTTGTCTTGTCAATCCACCGGCGGTACAGATCGGGGCGTCCCTGCGTGTAGTCGCTCATGCGTGGAAACAAAGACTTGCTACCAGGGCCATATTCGTAGTCCATTTTTTCGTCCACGATCTCATAGCGGTCGCCGACTCGTCCGTAGCGCGATTCAGTTTTCAGGTCAACGGGCTTGGCATCGAAGTGCGGGCCGAACAACAGCGCCCGTTCGCCATACTGCTCGCGGTTGAGGTAGGGCAGCAGGCGCATGGCATCAGAGGGATCATTCATATTGATCGGCGGGTTGGCGTTGGCGCGCACCACCACCATCCCGAACGAGGTATAGGCAATCACCACAACACCGAAGGCCACCACCAAGCGCTGGAGCAGCCCGTTACCGGTACGACGTGCATATCGAAGCGCGTACCACAGCACACCGCCAAACAGCAACAGCACTAAGGCAATGCCGCTGTGAAAAGGCATACCGAGGCCGTTGACCATAAACCGGTCGAACGAAGCCCAAAGGCGCGGTATCCCGGCGATAATGAAATATTGAATAGCAACGATAAAAACCACCCCGATGCCCGCTGCCAACAAGGCATTGAACACGGTAGGCTTTTTGGCTTTTTTGAAATAATAAAACATGGCCAGCGCGGGCAGCGTCAGCAGGCTCAGCAAGTGAACTCCGATCGAAAGCGCGATGGAGTAAAAAGCAAAAACCAACCAACGGTCGGCATCAGCATTGTCGGGCAGCTGGTACCATTTGAGCGTGGCCCAAAGGGTCAGACAGGTAAAAAATGTGGACATGGCGTACACTTCACCTTCCACTGCCGAAAACCACACCGAGGAAGCAAAGGCCATGCTCAGGCCAGCCACCAGGCCAGCGCCCAAAGCAGCCACGGTCTGGCCTTGCGACATTTCCTGCTCCCTGCCAACGAGAACCAACCGGGCCAGGATGGTTGTGCTCCAGCATATGAACATGGCCCCGAACGCCGTACTAAAAGCCGACAAAAGGTTGACCGCGTAAGCAATCATGGCCGGGTCGTCCGAAACAGCATCGCCAACCAAAGCGAACAAGCGGCCAACCAAAAGAAAGATCGGCGCGCCGGGCGGGTGAACGACCTGCAGTTTGTATGCTCCGGCGATAAACTCGCCGCAGTCCCAAAGACTGCCGGTAGGTTCGGCTGCTGCGCCCAGTACGAGTGCCGCAACGGCAAAGACCAACCAGCCGGTTATGTTGTTGAGCGTTCTAAATGTGTTCATACGTAAAAAGGTTAAAGGGTTTGGGGGTTAGAAGGTTTGGGGGTTGGAAGGTTTCGGGTTGGAAGGTTTCGGGTTGGAAAGTTCTGTTGAAAGGTAAAACAACCAGAAACCTTCTAACCCCCAAACCTTCCAACCCCCAAACCAGAAACCCTTTTAAAGCCCTAGTTCTTTTTTGACCAATGGTGTAATGTCTATGGTTTCAGCGGCAAAAAGCATGGCACCTGAGCCTACGTCGAAGACCAAAGCGTAACCGTTATCTTTAGCCACTTTGGCTATTGCATCGTTCACTTTTGTCAGGATGGGCTGCAGCATCTCGGCCCGGCGGGCATCGAGGGCTTTTTGAGCGCCTTCTTCATAGACCTGAATGTCCTGGCGTTGTTTTTCCAGGGTAGCCTGCCGCTCTTGTGCCTGCACGGGCGTTAGCAAGCCTGCATCGTACTCTTTTTTGAGCTGCAGATAGGCCTTTTGAAACTCTGCAGTCAGCAGGCTGTCTTTGATTTTAAGGCTGTCAGCAAAAACGCGGAGCTTGTCTTCAGCGGCTTTGGTCTGGGGCATGCCGTCCAGCAGGTTGCCGAGGTTGGTATGGCCATACTTGGGCGCAGTGATTTGGGCGCTGAGAAGGCTGGCACCGCACATCAGGGCGGCTAAGAGGAGAAAAAATGTCTTGTTGATCATTGAAATAATACCGTGTTTGAGAGCGGTTTGAGTGCAAAAGAGTGCCTGTTTAAAACCAGGTTTGCGTAGAACGGCGGCAAAGGTAACATATTTTGGAAGTTGATAGCCCTTGGGCGTACACGCGAATATTCTGCGCTTCCGCTGGCCTGAGGCACAAATGACGCGAGCCGCCCCACTGGTGAGACGGCTCGCGAAAAAGGGGGCAAACGCACGGTACCGACTTATTGGTCGAATATCGGGCGCGGGAACTGCGGGTGTACAACATCGCCGGCACGGTCCGTGGGTATTTGGGCCAAGCGGCCGAATCGGCGCATATCAATCCAGCGGTGGCCTTCGCCAAACAGCGAATAGCGGCGCTCGTGGAGCAGCTGGTTGGTGACTGCGGCGTTGTCGGTCGGGCCGCTATAGGCAGCCAGCCCGGCGGCCGCACGCACCTTGTTGATAGCGGCAACAGCGGCGGCGTTGTCGGTGCCAATATTGGCCTCGGCCAACATAAGCACGAGCTCCTCGTTGCGAATGATCGGGAACGGCGCGATGTTAGAAGCCATCATGGTCACCTGCACGTCGCCCGAAAGGCCATCGGTGGCAAAAGGCGCGGCCAACTTGGTGGTCTTGCTACTGAAGCGGATGTCGCCAGCCTCGGCGGCACTCACGGTCTGCGAGTGTGCTACATACTGGGTCTGCAAGGGCACGGTGAACAGCGGGTTGAGGCGGTTATTGCCGCCAGCGCCGAACACATAATAAACGCCCTCTTTCATGTCACCGTCCGGGTTTACCCATGTTTCCGCAAGGAGCGGGAGCATGGCTGCGGGCGAGCCTTTGTACATTTCTACCCGTGCGGCCAATGCGCGGTTGAACTGCTTGACGCGTGCCGCACTGCCAAGGGTAGAAGTGAAAATGTAGGAAGCACCAGTAAGCTCGGTATTAGCCTGATCAAGGATAGTACGGATACTGCGCAGCGCCTGATCGTACGTCTCGAATGGGCCAAGGCGATCGGGGTCTTCAACGTCGGTACGAATGCCGTTTTGATACTGTCGGTTACACTCCATGAGCATCGAGTAGGCCAACAGGGTACGGGCATGCCCGATAACGCCGTTGCGCTGTTCCGGTGTGAGGGACGCTGCACTGTTCTGAGCAGCATGGATCAGAACCCAGGCAGAACGCACGGCGCGGTAGCGGGCGGCATACGAGCGTGTCGTTATAAAGCCGTTGTTGTCCAAGCTGCCACCGCCCTTGCCAAGCAATTCACCGGTAAAGCGCGGGTCGGTGTTGCGCAGGTCCAGGTACTCCCGGCCAACAATGTTGGTTGTCCAGTAGTGGTGCTCCACGTCCACGCGCAATACGGCCTCCAGGCCAGACGCGAGCAGGCGAAGGTCGCTGATAGTCGCACCGCCGTTTTCCAGATTGATCTGATCCGGTGCATTGGGGTTCGGGATTTCGTCCAGTTTGCAGGACGGGAGGCAGAAGAACGCCCCTATGAGCAAAGCTCCGAAGAGTGTTATTATTGAATGTTTTTTCATTGTTCAAGATGTTATGAATTTGGAGCACGGCTTTTTTTCCGGCAATGCCCCAAGATCAGTTGAAAAAATTCGTCCAACAGACAGGCTCGATCAGAACGTGGCTGTCAGGTGGAAATTGATGCGCTTGGCGCTGGGGAACGGTGTCACCTCCACAGCATTGGCCAGCACGTTGTTGCCGAAGTTGGATGCTTCGGGGTCGTAGCTGTTGTAATCGAAGGAGTTGATCAGGTTACGACCACTCACACCGAGGCGAACAGACGCCTTGTCGTTGAACACCCGACGCGGGATGGTGTAGTACAGGCCGATCTCGCGAAGGCGGATATAACCGGCATCTTCAATCCACGGCTGAGAGTTGGAGTTGCCGTTCCATTGCGACACGCGGTAAGCGCCATTACCCATTACCCCGGCAGGGTCGAGGGTCTTGTCGTCGTAGTCCCAAGTGAGCTGGCCCAAATCCCAGAGCAGTGTGCTTAGGTTAACGGCATCACCGCCGTTACGCCAGTGGACAAGGAAACTCAAGTCCCAGTTACCAAAGCTAAAGGAGTTAGTGAACGACATGTTGAAATCCGGCTCGGCATTTCCGTAAACCTTGTAGGTGGCTTTTCCAAAATCAGGATCATTTTTGGGAACTGTACCGACGATAGTAGTTGCCGACAGGCCCTTCTCGATGCGATACTGGCCGAGGCTAAGCGCAAAGCCGCCGAGGTTGAAGGCTGGCACATCGAGGCGCGTGACCTCCGAGGTGTTCTTCCAGAAGCTGATGCCTGTGTTCCATGTGAAGCGACCGCGAACAGGTACGGCATCAATACCGATCTCGATGCCCTGATTGCGAAGGCCACCTGCATTCAGCACTTGCGTGGTGTAGCCAGTGGACTGGGGCACCGAGGCGCGCAGCAGCAGGTCGTCGATGTCCTTGATGTAGTACGTCACGTCGAGTACCAGGCGGTTTTTGAAAAAGCCGAGGTCTGTTCCAAACTCAATCTCTTTCTGACGCTCCGGTCCGACCTCCGTGTTGCCGCGCTGCGGGTCGGTAAACAAACCGTTGTTGGTGCCGATAAATGTACCAACCATCGGGTTGAAGCGGTCATCGAATTTGGAGAAACGGCCCGATTGGCCGTAGGCTACACGCAACTTCGCCTGGCTGATGACACCGTTCGGGTCAATCAGGTTATCGAATTCGTGCAGGTTGATTGCAAGGTTGGCCTTCGGATAGTAGTACAGTTTGTTGGCATCGCCATTGTTCGTGGATTTGTCGCCACGAATGCCAACTGCCACGAGGATGCGGTCTTTCCAGTTAAACTCTTGCTGAGCAAAAAAGCCGCGGTCTTTTTGTGGAAACCGGCGCTGGAACGCTGATACAGCGCCCGACTGGTCTACGTTGGTTTGCGAGCCGTTGAGGCCGGTTGCGGTGGTGACGATTGTGTTTTGGTCGAAGTTTTCGGCCGTCATACCCGCTTGCGAGCGCAGGGTGATGCCGCCGTCGGTGGCGTGCGTGTACACCAAAAAGCCCCACAGCAGGGTATTGGTGTTTACCGTGGTGCCCGAAACGGATACGCCGCCGAGCGTGCCCGGATCGCGGAAGTAGGACAGGTTTTGTGGGAAAATGGAGGTTGTACGCAGGGTGTACTGGTCGATGCCAGTCCGCACAACGGCCTTCAGTTCATTGTGGTCGTTGTTCCAGAGCCGGACATTGGCCGTTACACCGCCGATATACCGGTTGATATTCTCGCGGTTAGTCACCAATGCCGCGGTTTCCAAAATGTTGGAACCTACAGAAGGAATGGCCGGATAATCGCCGCCGTTGGCGGCTTCCAACTGGAGCCAAGGCTTGGTAAACGCGTGAGCGTAACCGATGGTGGTGTTGGTGTTGGAGTTGTTGAAATAGCCGCGGTCGGCGGTGGAGTTGATGTAGTTGTTGGTCACGTTTATATCCAACCAGTCGTTGAACCGGTGGCCGATATTGAGCCTGCCCGAGATTTTCTCATAGCCCGTGTTGTTCACCAAACCCTCTTCGTTTTTGTAAGTGCCACCGATAAAATAGGTGGTCTTGTCATTGCCCCCCGAAACGTCCACGCGGGTGGTAGTGGCGATGGCCGTGTTGTCGTACAGCTCTTTTTCGTAGTCGGTCAGGCCGTTTTTCAAAAAGAGCAGGCTGTCGGCAGAGCCGAACTCTTGCCCCACCAGATCGGCGGTCCAGTCGCGCATGCCAAGCAGGCGAATGGGCATACTAACCCCGACAGTTTGCGAAAGCGTGACCTTCGATTTGCCAGGCACACCTTTTTTGGTGGTGATAATGACCACACCGCCAGCGGCACGCGAGCCGTAGGTGGCTGCAGCGGAGGCACCCTTAAGTATTTCGATGGACTCGATGTCCTCCGGGTCCAGGTCGGCGATCCGGTTGGAGGCATCGTCCTGGGTGTTTGCGGCATTGCCGCCTCCAGAGGCTTCTGACACGATATTGGTGCCCAGCGTGATGGCATCGTTGTTCAAAAAGATGCCGTCCACGATGTACAGTGGCTGCTGGTTGCCGAAAATGGAGGTGACACCGCGCATACGCACGGACATACCGCCGCCTGGCGCGCCAGAGTTGGAACGAATCTCTGCCCCCCGGAACTTGCCGTACAGGGCACCATCCATGGTGCTCTGATTGGTCACGCCCGTCAGTTCACGGGCGCTGATGGTGGCTACAGAGTTGGCCAGGTTGGCGCGTTTGACGTTGGTAGCCAAACCCGACACAACAACCTCATCCAGCCCGGCGAAATCCTCTTCCAAAACCACGTTAGCGGTGGTATTGGACGATGAAACCTCTGCTTTGACGGTTTTGTAACCGGTGTACGAAATGGTAAGCGTGGCCGAAGAGCCGGGCAGATCGAGCCTGTAATTACCGTCCAGATCCGTTGAGATACCCCGAGAGGTGCCCGCCATGGCGACGGTGGCACCCGCCAGGCCTTCGCCGGCAGCATCGGTAACCTTTCCCGAAACGGTGAATTGTGCTGTTGCCAACTGTGCGCTCAGAAGGAGCACCAAGAGCGGCAAAAAGCCCTTGACTAGTAGTTTGTACTTCATAACTATGCAGTTTTGTTTAGTGAAACATAATGATTAAAAAACCAGCGACAAACCTAAATACCCTTTTTGTGAAACAGCAGTTGTTTTTGAAAAAAATGTTCGTTTGTGTAAAATTTTGCTGATCACGGCAAATAGCACGAACAATGTTTTGGTCAATTTGGCATTGTTGAAATCACTGAAACATGTTAATCCAGCCCTGTTTTGGCCAATAGACACACCAAAAAAAATGAGGATGCGCAGCACATACTTGGCCCGCAACGTTTGAACGGATCAAGAACAAATTCAAGCAAACCGTTTTTTAGCCAACAAAGCCTTCTGTGGCGCGTTCTTCGACCTTACCTTTGTCGGCCAAAAAGTCCTCCAAGCAAAAACCTTCCAACTTAAAAAAATGGCGACTCGCTCAATTCCGCTCCTATTACTCAGTTTTTTTTGCGCTACCGGCCTTTTTTCCCAAGAAACCGAAGGCAAAAAACTCATCCAGTTTTCCGGTATGGTCATCACCAATATGGATGGGAAAATGATGCCTGTGCCCTACGCCAGCATTTTTTTGCCCGAAAAAAAACGCGGCACCTATTCCGACTACCGCGGTTTTTTCACCATCGTAGTGGAACGAGGCGACGTGATCCGGTTTAACTGCATTGGCCTCGAAACCGTCACCAAAACGGTGCCTGACACGCTCTCGCAGGATCGCTACTCCATCGTGCAGATCATGGCCGCCGACACGCTGACCCTGCCCGAAGTGGTTATCTTTCCCTGGCCCTCGCGCGAGCATTTCAAAATCGAGTTCCTGAAAATGGACGTTACGCCCGAGCTGCAGCGTATCGCCGCCGAAAACCTGGCCAATGAATACCTGGCTGAAGCACGCAAAAATCCCGACATCGTGCCGTACAGTGGACGGGAAAGCGCCAATTTTTACCTGCGCCAGCAGTCACGCGAGTATGTGTATATCGGCCAAACGCCGCCGATGAACATTTTTAGCCCCCTGGCCTGGGCGCAGTTCGTGAAGGCCTGGCAAAACGGGGATTTCAAGAAAAAGAAGAAGGAATAAATCGCGCTCAGCGCAAAACCCTGTTTTGAGTAACCGGCAAGCTTCTTTTATCGAAGGCGATAAGGGGCACCGGGGTAGTTGGGG
Source organism: Saprospiraceae bacterium (assembly GCA_046153695.1). GTDB lineage: Bacteria > Bacteroidota > Bacteroidia > Chitinophagales > Saprospiraceae > M3007. The sequence goes on along the minus strand of JBJXEZ010000245.1, from coordinate 1,182 downwards.
TTGGTGGCGTTGTTAAAACAACGAGACCGGGGGGCCGGGCTGTGGTTTGTCGAAGGTGAAAAGTCGGAGCTATCTGTAGCCTTTTTTTCGATTAATCAACACGCTCTTAACCATTATTTCATCCAAACCTAACACAGGGTTTCCGGCCAAGGCTCAATCTTGGAGGACTTTTGCCCAACTATGGCTAAAGACACCCTCATATTGTTGCTGGCTTGTTTGCTCGGCGCAAAAAATCTGTCACTGGCGCAAGGGACTTCCCTGAAATGTATCGAGACTCCGGTCAAAAGTACCTTCACCAAATCCGTGCATTCGGTAGTCGAAAAATACCTGCCAATGGCCTTGGCTTGGGAAGACAGGCCCCCCGAACAGCACAGGACTGTAGCCGAAAATCTAATCGTCGTTACTGCTGACGGTTTGCGTTGGCAGGAGGTTTTTCAGGGCGTACCGCCATCGTCTCCGTTGGCCAGGGGCACTGGTAATAACCTGGGATTGGCTCGCGAAAACTTGATGCCATTCTTTTGGGAAACCCTGGCTAAGCACGGGCAGGTGTATGGCAATCGGCTGTACGGTAACGAGGTCAGTGTGGCAAACCGGATACGTATCTCATACCCCGGCTACTCGGAGATCATCTGCGGCCATCCCGACGATAAGCGGATCATACTGAACAGCAAAAAACAAAACCCGAACCGAAGCGTGTTCGAGTGGCTTAACCGGCAAAGGCGGTACCGCGGCCGTGTAGCCGTGTTTGGTTCATGGGAGTTGTTTTCGTACATTTTTAACGAAGATCGCTCAAAAATACCTGTCAACGCCGGATTTGAACCTATCCAGCCGCGTGATAGAACCCCGCTAACGGAGGAACAAAAACGCCTGAACGGGCTACTTGATTCGACCCCGCGCCGATGGCATGACCATGTACGCCCCGACTCGCTCACCTGGGCGTTCGCCAAGGAATACATGGAGCGCTGCCAGCCACGTGCAGTATTTCTTGGCTTCGGCGAAACCGACGAGTTTGCGCACGAAGGAAATGCCGCCGGGTACCTGCAAGCCATCGCCAGGTTCGATTCCTTGTTGGGCGAAATTTGGCGCTTCATCGAAAGCAACGACCACTACCGGGGCAAAACGGCGCTGCTCATCACCACCGATCACGGGCGCGGGCGCAACAACTGGCGGGCGCACAATCCA
>JBJXEZ010000243.1:0-6123 GCA_046153695.1 Saprospiraceae bacterium | reverse complement strand
ACGTGACTGAATCAGCGTATTGGCGCCCGTTGATCCTGTCGGCCCGAAATGTGATCGGGCGCCGTTGAGATAAAACAATCCCCGCCACCCGTAACGGGGCGCATTTCCAATTTATCGTACCTTGCGCCGCGCTACAAACCAGCCGACTGTTTTGAAACATTTCCTGCCGCATTTTATCCAAGAGCACTACCGGCATGGCCTGTTGAAGGGCCATTTGCAAGCCTACGTCATGTTCGTGGATTTGAGCGGTTTTACCCGCCTGACGGAGAAACTGATGCAGCAGGGGGCTGAAGGGGCCGAAGACCTGTCGTACATCCTCAATCATATTTTTCAGCCGACCGTGAGCCTGGTTTATGAGCACGGCGGCATCATTCCGTATTTTGCCGGCGACAGTTTTACAGCCATTTTCCCCATCCGTTCCGGCAATGCTCCGGCAGGGGGCGGGGCGGGCGACAATATCCTTCCCACGGCCCAGGCTACGGTTCAGCGTTTTTTGCGGGATCAAAACGACGCGGACTCGCTACTGGCCGAGCACCAGATTGGCATCAAGATCGGCCTCTCGGCGGGCGAGGTGGAGTGGGGCGTGGTGGGAAACCGCCGAAAAGGTTTTTATTTTAAAGGCCAGCCGATTGAGTCGTGCGCACAGGCCCAAACCCATGCCGCCAGCCTCGAAGTGGTGTGTGACGCTGCTTTCCTGACTGCCAGCCACGACCTGTCGTTGCCCGCTACTTCGTTGGATAACGGTTATTTTCGCCTCGATCTGGAGCAGGTAGCCCCGGCAAAATCGGGCACTAATGTGATCAAACTACCCCAGCCTGATGCCAAGATAATCGCCGATTTTTTGCCGCAGGAGGCCATCGCCGAGGGCAATGCCGGTGAGTTCCGTAATGTGGTGAGCGTGTTCCTGTCGTTTGCAAATGTGGAAACGCATGAGTCGCTCGACCATTTCACCTCCGTAGTGCTTGACCAAAGCCTCAACTTCGGCGGGTATTTCAAGGAAATTGATTTTGGCGATAAGGGCGCAGTCATCTGCTGCTTGTTCGGCGCACCGGTTTCCTTCGAAAACAATACCGAACGCGCCCTGGAATTCATTGCCGCGATTCAGGAAGAACTGCTGCACCTGGAATCGCTCACCGGTGCCCGCTACCGAATCGGTATTTCCGCCGGTTTGGCGTTCACCGGTGTGATCGGCAGTGCCGAACGGTGCCAGTACGCCGCCGTGGGTGCTCGCGTCAACCTCGCCGCCCGGCTCATGGCCAAGGCTGGCTGGGGCGAAGTGGTAGCAGACGACAACGTGCAGCACAACCGCAATTTCAAGTTTATTTTCCGGGGAGAAGAGACGTACAAGGGTTTTGAGAAACAAATACCCACCTACCTGCTCAGCGGGCGCAACCTCGGCGGGCGCACCTCATTCAGCGGCGAATACTACGGGCGAGCTACCGAGCTCAAGGTTATGCAGGACTTTGCCACACCGCTGCGCGAGGGCCGGTTTTCCGGAATCGCCTTTGTCTTTGGCGAAGCCGGAATCGGCAAAAGCCGGTTGAGCTACGAGTTCCGCCGGTCCATTCGTGATGCCATGACGGTCAGTTGGCTCAACTGCCAAAGCGATCAGATTCTGCGCAAGCCGTTCAACCCGTTTATTTACCTGCTCAAAAATTATTTTGAGCAAAGTCCCGACAATTCCACCGAGCGCAACCGCGAGCTGTTCGAGTCCAATTTTCTCGAACTGATCTCCGATATGTCGGAAAGCAGGCACCCCGAAGCCGATGCCATCCGCCGCGAAATCGCCCGTACGCAAAGTGTGCTGGCAGCCCTCGTAGGTATCCAATATCCCGGTTCATTGTGGGAACAGCTGGATGCCCGTGGCCGATACCAAAACGCCCTGTCCGCCGTGGCTAACTTGCTCGTGGCCGAATCCATCCTTCAGCCAGCGGTCATCGAACTGGAGGACACGCACTGGTACGACGACATGTCGCGCGAGTTTTTGGCTCAGTTTATCCGCCGCGCTCAGGGTTATCCGCTGTTGTTTCTGGCCACCAGTCGGTACGAAGACGATGGCAGCAAGGCCTACATATTTCGGCTCAACCAGCTGCAGGAAATTCAGGCCCCGTACTGCGAATTGGATCTGAATTTCCTTCAACCCGACGACCTGCGTGCATTTGCCGTGGCCCGCCTCGGCGATGCCGTACACCCCGATCTGATGGAACTGCTCCAGCGTATGACGCAAGGCAACCCGTTCTACCTGGAACAAATGGCCGACTATTTTCAGGAGGCTGGCATGCTGAAAAAAACCGGCGGGCTTTTGCAGCTAAAAAACCAGGAGATTCAGATTTCCGATTCGGTCAAACAAATTATGATGGCCCGCATTGACCGGCTCAGCGGCCTCGTAAAGGAAACCGTGAAAGCTGCGGCGGTCATTGGGCGTGAGTTCGAGCTGCCAGTGCTGTCGGCCGTCATGGCGCGCCAGGAGGAGTTTGTCAAATACAACGGCGACCTCGAGCTCGTGCTCAAGGAACAGGTGCAAACAGCCGAAAAGTGGCAGATTTGGCACGCAATGAACGAGTTGCGCTACATTTTTCGCCACTCACTACTGCGCGAGGCCGCCTATGATATGCAGTTGCGCACCCGCCTGCGCGAGCTGCACCAACTCATCGCTGAGGCCATAGAGCAGTTGTACCCCGATTCGGAGGAACGATTTGTAGATCTCGCATTCCACTACGAGCAGGCCGAAATTGAAAAAAAGACCAACAAGTACCTCGAAAAAGCGGCCCGGTATGCTCAGCGGAATTACCTGAACCGCCAGGCTATTCAATACTACTCCAAGCTGATCAGAAACCTGGTCGAACACGACGGCAAGAGCAAAAAACTGATCAAGTTTGAGCTGCGCAAAGGCGCTGTCCATGAGCTCATCGGCCAGTGGGAAGAAGCCGAGCAGGAGTACCGTTCGGCGCTCAAACGCGCCAAAGTGCTGAATGACTGGAATCTGATCGGGCGAGGCAACCGCCGTTTGGGCCAGTTACTCGTGCTGCGTGGCAAGTACGACGAGGGTAAAAAACACCTGGACGTGGCTGTCACCTGTTTCGAGCTAGCCACTGACCAGGTCGGTATCGCCAAAACATACGGCAACCTCGGCACCTATTTTTTCCGACAGGGCAGCTATGAGTCCGCCCAGAGCTGGTTTGCCAAGGCCATCGAAATCAATCGCGCCCTCCAACGGGATGCCGAAAACGCCCCCATTGTGGCCAACCTCGGCCTCATTTTCATGAATCAGGGTCACTACGACGAGGGCATCCGCTGGCTTGAAGAGCAGATCGACATCGCCGAGCGTGCCGAGGACAAACAGGGATTGACCACCCTGTACACCAACCTCGGCATTATTTACCTGGAAAAAGGCAGCCTCGACAGCGCCCTGCTCTGCCTCGAAAAAGGCCTCACCCTTTCCGAGGAACTCGGCAACAAACTTTTTATTACCATTTGCATCGGCTGCATCGGGTCTGTCTGGGAAAAAAAGGGCGACTTCGGCAAGGCCATGGAAATGTTCGAGCGCGACCTCGCGCTCTGCCAGGAACTTGGCGACAAACAGGGCCTCGCTATCGCCAGCGGCCTCATCGGCGACTTGCTGTCTTCCATAGGCGAGTTTGACCGGTCCACCGAAATGCAGGAGCAAAACCTCACCCTTTCCCGCGAGCTCAACTACAAAAAAGGCATCGCCAAGGCCCTGAACACTTTGGGTGACAACTGGTATTTCAAGGGCGACTTTCAGCGTGCCGGCGAGTACTACGGCGAGGCCATCGAGTATGCCCGCGCGATGGGTAACCGCCTGGTACTCGGCCATTCATTGATCGAAAAAGGCACCGTGCAGCTCCTTTTAGGCGACCCGTCTACAGCCCGTCAATTGCTGGAAGAAGGGCGTGACATTGCACTCACCCTCGGGAATGGCGAACTCACCTTTGCCGCCAATATCCTGCGTGCAAAGACCATTTTGGCCGAAGGCAACCGCGCTGAAGGCATGCGCCAGCTTGCACAACTTCAAACCCTCGCCCGCACCGAGCGCGAGGAGGCCGCCGTCCACTTCGAATTGCGCAAAGTCGCCGAAAACCCCGAGCCGCACCGCGCCCGTGCCCACGAGTTGTACAGGGCCTTGTACAGCCGGACCCCCCAGTATGTGTTCAAAAAACGGTACGAGGAACTGGAACTGGAAATGTGACGGGTCGTTCACAAAGCGCAAGTACTGTTGTTCAGGCTTTATCCCTAGTAACCAGTCAACTTTCCCTTGTGGCCAAACTTTCCGTTGAAATACTAAATCCATGTACTTTTGCGCCTCAATCGTAAACCGCCCCCGTCGTTTGTAGGACGTGTGGGCACCCGCCTCTCGTATGGGCGGGCAAAACCACCTTATTTTTTATGATCAATATTACTTTTCCCGACGGCAACATTCGTCAGTATGCCGCCGGAACCACCGCCTTGGACGTAGCCAAGTCCATCAGCGAGGGCCTGGCCCGCGTCGTGCTGGCAGCCAAAGTTAATGGCGAGGTACGCGACATCGTGCGCCCGATTACCGAGGACTCCGACATCGTTTTTTACAAATGGGAGGACAAAGAGGGCAAAAGCACGTTCTGGCACTCCTCGGCGCACCTGCTCGCCGAAGCACTTGAAGCGTTGTTTCCAGGTATCAAACTTGGCATCGGGCCGCCCATCGAAAACGGGTTTTATTATGATGTGGACACCGGCGACCGCCCCCTGACTGCTGCCGACATCCCCGCCATTGAACAGAAAATGCTCGAACTGGCGCGTAACAAGTCCGAATACCGCCGCCGTGAAGTCAGCAAAGCCGAAGCCGTCAGGTATTTCACCGAAAAAGGCGACGAGTACAAGTTGGAACTTCTCGAAGGCCTTGAGGACGGGCAGATCACATTTTACGAGCAAGGCAATTTCACAGACCTGTGCAAAGGCCCGCACATCCCCAGCACCGAACCGATCAAGGCAGCCAAAATCCTAAACCTCGCCGGGGCTTACTGGCGCGGTGACGAGAAGCGCAAGCAACTCACCCGCGTGTACGCGATCACCTTTCCCAAACAAAAGGAACTGGACGAGTACATGCACTTGCTGGAAGAAGCCAAGAAACGCGACCACCGCAAACTCGGTCAGGAACTGGAACTGTTCATGTTTTCCGAAAAAGTAGGTCAGGGCCTGCCGATATGGCTACCCAAGGGCACTGCCTTGCGCACGCGACTGGAGGATTTTTTGAAAAAAGAGCAAATCAAGCGCGGCTACACACCGGTCATTACGCCGCATATCGGCTCCAAAAACCTGTATGTCACCTCCGGCCACTGGGAAAAATACGGCGAGGACTCGTTCCAGCCCATCCTAACGCCAGCCAAGGACGAGATTTTCCTGCTCAAGCCGATGAACTGCCCGCACCACTGCGAAATATTCGGGCACCGGCCCCGCTCCTACCGCGAGCTGCCGATCCGCATTGCCGAGTTCGGTACCGTGTACCGCTATGAGCAATCGGGCGAACTTCATGGCCTCACCCGCGTGCGTGGTTTCACGCAGGACGATGCCCATATTTTCTGCACCGAGGATCAGGTCAAGGAAGAATTTCTCAGCGTGCTGGACCTGACGCGCTATGTGCTGGCCAAGATGGGCTTCGACCAGTTTACCGCCCAGATCAGCCTGCGCGACCCGGAAAACAAGACCAAGTACGTGGGTAGCGAAGAAAACTGGCGCAAGGCCGAAAAAGCCATCATTGACGCTGCTGCGGAAGTGGGCCTGCCCACCGTCACCGCACTCGGCGAGGCGGCGTTTTACGGGCCGAAACTCGACTTCATGGTGAAGGACGCGCTCGGCCGCTCGTGGCAATTGGGCACCATCCAGGTCGACTACAACCTGCCGGAGCGGTTCAACCTGACCTACGTTGGTGCCGACAACCAAGACCACCGCCCCGTGATGATCCACCGGGCACCTTTCGGCAGTATGGAGCGCTTCACCGCCGTGCTCATCGAGCACTGCGCGGGCCGTTTCCCGTTGTGGCTCACGCCAGAGCAATTCGTGGTGCTGCCCGTATCCGACCGGTTTACGGAATACGCGCACATGGTCAAGCACCAGCTCGCCGCCGCCGAC
>JBJXEZ010000240.1:0-7729 GCA_046153695.1 Saprospiraceae bacterium | reverse complement strand
GGCAAGATTTGAAAATAAAACATGCAAAGGTATCGCGTAATTTTGCCACCCGCTCACCCGCTCACTCGCTCACCCGCTCACCCGCTCACCCGCTCACCCGCTCACCCGCTCACCCGCTCACTCTCTCACCCGCTGAAATGAACACCACACTCGGACTCAAACTGCCCACCGACCCGCGTTGGGCTAATTTGGCGGAAATGGACCTGGGCGAAATCCTGACCGACCACGCCTACTGTGAGCAAAAAGCGGCCACAGCCTGTATTTCGCTCATTCAGGCGTACCCGGATCGCCTCGAATTAGTTGAGGAGCTGGCCCCGGTGGTTACCGAAGAGTGGGGGCATTTTCGCATGGTACTGGCCGAATTAAAAAAACGAGGCCTGCACCTCGGCCGCCAGCGCAAGGACGAGTATGTGAACGAACTGTTAAAATTTCAAAAAAAAGGTGGCACCCGCGACGAGGCATTGCTGGAACGTTTGCTTACCTGTGCCCTGATTGAGGCAAGGAGCTGTGAGCGGTTTCGGCTGTTGTCGCTACATTGCGCTGACGAAGACTTGCGGGGTTGGTACCACAAATTCATGGTGGCCGAGGCCGGTCATTACCGACTGTTTCTCGATCTGGCCGAGCAGTATTTCGGAAAAGAGCCAGCCTGGAAGCGCTGGCAGGAATACTTGCGGCACGAGGCAAACGTGATAAAAAACCTGCCTGTACGCAGCGACCGGATGCACTGAGTGCGGGTTCACGCCTCCTTGCTTGCCTTGCCTTCTTCCCGGTAAGTCTCTTTGGAAGCCCGGTTATAGGCCAGTGCCGCCTCTTCGGGTGTGTCGAACATACCGAGGTGTACGGCCTTCCCTTTGATAGAAATCACAGCCCTAAAACGGTTACTTTCCTGATACACACCGGTAAAGCCGGTTTTGTTGTTTGTGCGACGCAGGTGGCTGGCCACGGAGCGGGAACGGTAGTACAGGTTATCCAGGCGGCAGTCCAATTTGTCGTTGTTCCGGGCACTGACCAATTTGTTGCCGCCACTCTTTTGATTGAACAGAAATTTTTCAGCAATGAGCTTGTGCAGGTAAAGCGTCTCGGTTTTGTAGGAACCATTTGCTTTTCGCCAGTTTTTTTGAAAAACGACGCAGCCGCTGGAATGCTTGCGCAGGTTACCGATCAGGTTAACTTTGGACAGGTAGGGATCGTTTGTGAGCCACTCATACACATGATCGTCCAGCAGGACGGTGTCGTCGGCATTCTTTAACTTGACTTTGTAAATCACGGTTTTAGAATATTTAAATCAAAAGAAGATGGATTATCAGATGTCCGGCCCATGATCGGACTATGCTTCTTTGATTTTTCCGATTAAACACTTGGTTTTACGCAGCGAAATTAGGTCTTGTTGTGTCATGCACGAAGAAAAGTTTTGGCTGATTTGAACACTTGGAATAGGTTCTTGGTTTTTACGGCCTACCTTTGCGCTAAAAAAACGGTGGCACGACATTTGCGACAATATGCTGCCTCTGTTTCCGTTTTCTCCCGAATTTCAGCCAACGCCTAGCGGCGCATTTAGAAATCTGATAAAATTTAAAAGCATGAAGAACTGGAAAAAATTCCTCGCCCTTGCCTTCATGGCAGCCCTCGTACTCCTCGAAGCCTGTCACCGTGGCTACGGCTGCCCAGGTACCGATCTGTAATCTCTCCTCGTAGCGGCCCATTCGCGGGCTGTTGACCCGAGGTCATTGGCCCAAAAAACCATACATCAAGGCGCGGACAACATCCGCGCCTTTTTACTTTTGCCCCCCATGCGATACCTCCGCGTCATCTGGCGTTTGTTATTTTTTGTGGCGTACACTGCCCGGATTGTAGCCGAAGTGTATTGGCGGCGCGTCTGCCTGCGGCAAGACACCGCCCGCATCATGGCTGTACGACAGCGTTGGGCCGTGCGCTTGCTATACGGTATGGGCATCCGAATTTCCGTGGAAGGCTCACCGCCTGCTGTGCCGTGTATCCTTATGTCTAACCACCGTTCCTACCTCGATCCGATTATTTTGCTGCGCGACGTGTATGCCTACCCTGTAGCCAAGGCGGAACTGGCAGATTGGCCCCTGATTGGCAAAGGTGCCCGTTGGGCCGGTATCCTGTACGTTCAGCGAGAAGCGAGCAACAGCCGGGTAACCATTCTGAAGGCAGTGGCTGATGTAGTGCTGGGCGAAGGGTTTTCGGTCATCTTGTTTCCGGAGGGCACTACCTCTGATCTCGACGGTATACTCCCGTTCAAAAAAGGTGCCTTCCGGGCAGCAGCCCGCTGGAGCATCCCCGTAGCACCGGTTGCCTTGCATTTCGAGGACAAGCGCGACTTTTGGGTCGGTGACGCGACTTTTGGCGGGCATGCGTGGGAGCGTTTTCAAGAGCCAACCATCCGCGTACGGGTGAGTTATGGGCCGTTACTGCGAAACGACGACGGCGAGGCGCTGGAATTGGCAGTTCGGGAGTGGATTGAAGGCGCATTGGCGAGGGAGTGAGCCAACAACTTCACATCCCTATCGGCTTGCTGATGCACAGCAACGGCCGACGGTTCCAGCCAAAATTTTTGTACACGGTACATAGCCCCTCAAAATTGAACGGGCGATGGCCCTGCCTACAACCGGCGGGAATTTTTCACCCGAAATTCTGCTTGCCAATGCGCCGGATATTTGCCTACCTTTGCGGCCCAAGTTTTCAAAAGGTCCCGTAGTTCAACGGATAGAATGGAGGTTTCCGGAACCTCAGATAGTGGTTCGATTCCACTCGGGACTACCAAAATGGATGCCTGCCTCGATTACATCGAATCGCTCGAAGGCGAGCAACGCCGCATCATGCTTGCCCTGCACCACTTTATCACGGGGTTTCCGCAAGTGACCTGCGGCATCCGCTACCGGGTGCCGTTCTTTTTCCGAAAATCGGGAGTCTGCTACCTCAACCCGCTCAAAAACGGCGCTGTGGAGCTGTGTTTCATCCGCGCCAACGAACTGTCCAACGAGCAGCACCTGCTGGATTTCAAAGACCGATCCCAAGTGGCTGGCGTTACATACCGTTTTGTGGCCGACATCCGGGAGGAAGCACTGGCCGAAGTAGTACACGAGGCGCTAGTACTAGACGAAGAAGTGAAATACACGGCGCCGCGTAGCAAAAAACCCTGATCATTCCCATGCAACAACACGTTTTTCAAACTGCTTACTTCGCGTGCGACACACCGGACGCGCTGCCCGACACCGATCGACTGCTGCTCGAACTGGCCCACCGCTCGCGTGAAAATTCCTACTCCCCGTATTCGCGTTTCCGCGTCGGCGCTGCAGTTTTGTTTGCCAACGGCGAAATGCTGGGCGGGGCTAACTACGAAAATGCGGCTTATCCAATGTGCATCTGCGCAGAGCAGGCCGTGCTATCGGCGGCGGCCAGCCGGTTTCCCGGTGTGCCCGTAGTCGCCATAGCCGTCACCGTGCAAGCCCCCGACAGAATCATTGCCCTGCCCGCCGCTCCCTGCGGTGCCTGCCGGCAGGTTATTTGCGAAACAGAACAAAAAAACGGTCACACCATACGGATCATCGCTCAGGGCGAGACGGGGCCTGTTTTTGTTTTTGAAAAAAGCGGCGACCTGCTTCCCTTCGCGTTCACGGGCGACTTTTTGGCTTCGGGCAACCCGTGAACAACCAAGCGTTACCTTTGTGCGTCAACCGTACTTCAACCACCGTCCATGCGTCCTTTTCTCTTGCCCGTTTCGCTTGCCGTCGGCATTTGCTGCCTGTTTGTTTTTTGTCAAAAAGAGCGCTTCACGACCGACCCCGCCGACAAAATCTCCTTTAGCGCCGACACCCTGCGCTTCGATACGGTGTTTACCGCCCTTGGCTCGGCAACCCGCATTTTGAAAATCTACAACCCCCACGACGAGAGCATCCGCATTGGCCGTATTTACCTGGAAATGGGCGGCCAGTCGCGCTTCAACCTCAACGTGGACGGCCTGCCCGGCGACAGCCACGAGGGGGTGGAAATAGCGCCTAAGGACAGCCTGTACGTTTTTGCCGAAGTGACCATCAACCCCAATGCGCCGCCCAGTATAAGCCCGTTCGTGCTCCATGAAAACCTTGTTTTTGAAACGAACGGGAACACACAAACTGTGGTACTGGAGGCTTGGGGCCAAAACGCCAACTACATCCCCTCCCGTTTCAGCGCTGGCAGCGCCACGCTCTACACCTGCACAGGCGGCGAGTGGTTTTGGGACGACCCGCGCCCATACGTCATCTACGGTGTGCTTGTGGTGAACGATTGCACCGTGCGCATACCCGCCGGTACCCGCGTATATGTACACGGAGGGCTGGCCAAAACCGTTCAGGATTCGCAGGTAATACGGTACAACGACGGTCTTTTGATTTTTCAAGGCAACGGCCGCCTGCTCGTGGAGGGGACACAAGAGCGTCCCGTTATTTTTGAAGGCGACCGCATTGAGCCGGAATTTGTCACTACGTCGGGCCAATGGACGGGTATTTGGCTGCAAGAAGGCACGACGGGGCACCGAATAGACCACACCGTAGTGCGCAACTCGATCATCGGCGTTCGTGTGGATTCTGCCGCCAACCTGACCGTGCGCAACACGCAGATTTACAACACATCCAGTAGCGGCCTCATCGGTATCCATGCCAAAATAGTCGCCGAAAACTGCCTGTTCCACACCAACACTGGGTACGCCATCCAGTTGGAATACGGCGGCGAGTATGATTTTTCGTACTGCACTGCGGCCAGTTACGGTGTATCGGGCGAGGCCTTGCGCATGAGCAACGCCCTGTGCTTCGACGACCTGTGCGCCACCTACGCCGCCAACCCCCTCCGGGCGCGTTTTCAAAACTGCATCCTTACTGGCGGCAGAGCCGACCAGATCACCCTGTTCGACCGAACTGGCGTGCCAGCGGAGTTTGATTATTCCCTGAAAAACTGCCTTGTGCGCGTGAAAGACCTGCTCCGGCCCAATGACCACCCGGACTTCTTCAATTTCTGCAATCCCTGCCTCAATCTACAGAGCCAGGACACCGTATTTTTGAATATTTCTGAAAAAAACTTTCGGCTCGACACGCTTCATTCCAAGGCAAACCGCTACGCCCTTCCCCTACCCGGCATCGGCACCGACCTGGACGGGAAACCGCGCGACGCGATGATGCCCGATGCGGGCTGTTTCGAGATCGAGTTTTGAACCGGGCCGCCAAAATGGGTACTTTATTTCGTCCGCGTTCCTTGGCTTTCGAGCCAGTGGTTTATTTTTTCCACCAAAACAGGCACAGGCAGGTCATCAGCCAGGCGCAAAACAGGCGCTTGGCATCCATTTTTTAGCCAGGCCTCTTCGGCCAAAAACCCCCGCTGACGGGATTCTGGTGCGTGATCGTAGTCGGCTGCCCAGAGCATGAATTTTTCAAAAACACTGTTCAGGTCGCCGCCGGGCTCGATTCGCGCTGCGCCGTACCGGGCTGTTTCGCGTTGGCGGATGCGCTCCAATCTGGTTTCGACTGGCAGCCACCGATACACCACGGCATCAAAACCGGACAAAATCGTGTCGCCCCAACCCAGTAGAGCGCCGGAAACGACACAACTGCCGGCTTGTTCCAGGTCGGCACGCAGCAACCGAAGCCGGTGCTCCGGGTTTCGCTTTCGGCGATAGGGCAGCGGATCATCGGTGAACCAGTAATAGTCGTCCGAATCGAAAAAAGCGCAGCCGAGGCGCTGAGCGAGCGCTTTGCCAAGGGTTGTAGTGCCCGCACCCGGTGCGCCGAATATGTTTGTGCGGTGGTGCATTATTTCGCAAGTGTCTTACCTTTGGCCGCGCGCGTCCGCGACAAAGTGTCACAGAGGCTCACAGAGTCTGAGAGGACACAGAGAAAAAAATGTGCTACTTCGAGAATGAGCTAATGTACACAGGTTTTTACTTTTTTTCTATGTGTCCTCTCAGACTCCATGAGCCTCTGTGACACTTTTTTCAAAGTCACGTCGGGCAAAACTCTGTGAGCCTCAAAAAACTCCGTGAGCCTCTGTGACACTTTACGCCACAAGGGCATAAACCCGCGTCAAAGAAAAAACAAAACCGCCTGACTGGTAGAATTTTAATGTAAAAAATGAAAGTCGAACAATCCGTTTTATCCCAACGCGTACTGCATTTGGCCGAGTCCGAGACGTTAAAAATGGCCCGCATGGGCCGCGAATTGCGAGCACTCGGCCACGATGTCATCAGCCTGAGTCTCGGTGAGCCTGATTTCGACACACCTGCCCACATCAAGGAAGCAGCCTACCAGGCGCTGTGCGATGGATATACCAAGTACACGCCTGTGGCCGGTTTGCCGGAGCTGACCAAGGCCGTCAGTGAAAAATTCAAACGCGACAACAACTTAGAGTACAAGCCCGACGAAATCGTGGTGAGCAACGGGGCCAAGCAGTCCATCTACAACATCTGCCAGGCCCTGCTCGATCCGGGCGACGAAGTGGTCGTTTTTGCTCCTTACTGGGTGTCGTACTGGGAAATCGTAAAACTATCGGGGGGCGTTCCGGTACCCGTGTACGCGGGCGTGGAGCGCGAGTTCAAGCCTACGCCCCAACAATTGGAAGCCGCCATCACGCCGCGCACCAAGTTTGTGCTTTTTTCTTCCCCGTGCAATCCGACGGGCACCGTGTTCGACCGACAGGAACTACAAGCCTACGCGGAGGTGCTGGCCCGGCACGAGCACGTTATTGTCGTTAGCGACGAGATTTACGAGTACATCAATTTCACCCACGAGCATGTCAGTATCGGCAGTTTCCCGCAGGTAAAAGGCCGCACCGTCACGGTCAACGGTTTTGCCAAAGGGTTTGCCATGACCGGCTGGCGATTAGGCTATATCGGTGCGCCCAAGTTCATCGCCGATGCGTGTGCCAAAATTCAGGGTCAGGTGACCAGCGGTGCGGCATCGTTCAGCCAAAAAGCGGGCGCATTTGCGCTCACCGCCGATCTCGGCCCCACCCGCGCCATGCGCGAGGCATTCCGCGAGCGCCGCGACATCGTGCTCTCCATGCTGGAGGAAATACCCGGTATCAAGGCCAACCACCCGGAGGGCGCGTTTTATGTTTTCCCGGACGTGAGTGCTTTTTTTGGAAAAACAGACGGGCATAATGTGATCCGAAACGCCGACGATTTTTGCGACTACATTATGTCCAGCGCATACGTCGGGTTGGTTTCGGGCGCGGCTTTTGGCGACCCTAACTGTTTCCGGCTGAGTTATGCGGCATCGGAGGAACAGCTGCGGGAGGCTATTAATCGGGTAAAAACGGTTCTTTCGCGCTTGCGGTAGGCCCTATTTGCCTTTTACCAGAATAGTACTAAAAGGCACTCCTGAGCGGGTTTCTACATGCAGCAAATACTGACCCGTCGGTAAATCATCTATGCAGTACGCATTGCCGAGACCTTCAAAATCCCATGTTCGCAGCACAATTCCGTCAGGCATTAACAGGCGCACGCGAACGGGATGTACTTCCCTATGCTCGAATTGAAAACAAGTTGAAACCGGGTTGGGAAAAATCTGAAAGGCCCGCTCCATCGTTTGTTCAATCGGCGTACCGGACGTGTTGGAAACTGAAATTGGCCCTAAAACGGCCATGCATCCAAAGACATCCTGCACTTCAAGTGAGTACTGGCCGCTAAACAAACCCGAAAGGTCTTCCTGCGAGTTGGAAAAAGGTTGGCCGTCTTTTT
>JBJXEZ010000238.1:0-11403 GCA_046153695.1 Saprospiraceae bacterium | reverse complement strand
AGCAAGCACTATATGTACGCCGCGCTGAAGGCCCGGAAGTGTTTTTTCGAGGGCTACCTGCTGGCAAATTCCAACTTGAACCCTGACAAGGAAAACGGCGAACGAGCCTTGACACTGTTCCGCCAGTCGCTCGAATGGCAGCCGGAACAGCCGCAGGTCTACTGGCAAATGAGCCGTGTGTATGGCTACAACTTCTTACAACCTGATTCGCTCGAGCATTACGCCCGGTGGGCCACGGAGATTTACCCGAACTGGATAACGCCCCACCTTGATGTTGCTTTTATCCTTTCCTACAAATACAAGCTCCAGTACCAGGCAAAGCCGTTTCTAGAGCAGGCAAACCGGATTGATTCCAATTCATCTGAGGTGTTGCATACTTGGGCTGTTTTCAATTTTGGTCAAAACAATTTCGCCGAAGCGGAGCCGCTTTTGAAAAAAGCCATTGCGCTCGATTCGACAAATACCTATATCTGGAACAACCTTGGGTAAACATACCTCATCGCCCGTAGTTACGCCGAAGCGGAGCCGGTTTTTAAAAAAGCTATTGCGCTGGATCCGGCGTATGCCAACCCCCGCAAGCACCTCGGCATGGTCTGCTTCAAGACCAACCGCCCCGAAGAGGCCCGGCAGCACTTCCTCAAAGCGATAGCGCTCAACCCCAACTATGTCGCTGCGATGCTCGGGATGGCTTGTCTGCTCGCCTCCGAAGACAAAACCGACGAGGCGCTTGCGTACGTGGAGCAAGTCATCGGTAAAGGCAGCACCTCCGAGCAACGTGAAGGCGACAAAGACGCAAAAAGCAGGCGCCCAAAAGCGACGAGTGATCGGGGCAGCACCTTCGAGCAACTGGAACGCGACGAAGACCTCGCCCCGCTCCGCGCCCTCCCGGCGTGGAAGGAGTTGATGAAAAAGCATTTCCCCGACAAAGTCAAAGACTAAACCACGCGCTTCATAACCGGAATCCAGATTTCCTCGGTGGCTTCCGGGTCGTCGGGGCGATAGGCCGGCCCCATGACATCGAAGTGCGGGCGCTCGTCCAGCAGATACCCCGAAGTGGGCAGCCAGGCGCCGAAAATGTACTGGTAGGTGCGGGCGAACGCAGTTGCGGGACCATGGTGGACAAACACGGCATAAAGTCCGCCGGGCAGGTCGAGGGGGTACATACCCTCGGGCATATCGGCGTGGGCCTCCACTTCCACAGCGGCCCATTTTTCAAAAACCGTTGTGGGCGAAAATTGTCCGTTGGCCATTTCCGGGCCGTAGCGTTTGACATCGAAAAAGTCGGTGCCGAGCCGGTTGGGGATTTCGGCTACTCTGGGGCGGAAGCCGCGCCACAATTCGGCTGCGCGGTTTTCGGCGAGGCTGGTTTGGATGCTGATGCCGAGGAGGCGGCGTGGCAGGGCAGTGGTGAGGGTAGGTGGGTGCATGGTACGTGGCAGTTGTTGGATCGGAACGTTCAAAAAAATTACCTCTGGCGGGGGTGGCCAAATCGGGATATCCGATGCGGTCAAAACCGGATAGCCGGAACTCGCTCCGCCAATATATGCTACCGCCGTTTGAATGACCACTCGACCGATTCGATGGTGCCGGATGACGTAGCTGCACAAAATACAGGGTTCGTGCGTGGTGTAAAGCGTAGCTGCCGAGAGGTCTTTTCCGTGTTTTTTCACCGCTTCCCGAACGGCCTCCACTTCGGCATGGAAGGTGACATCCTGCCTGGCTTTTCCGGCTTCGATACCTTCTCCAATGATTTCGCCGCCCAAAACCACGACCGATCCGACAGGCGACTCGCCCCGATCGGCTGCTATGGCCGCCAGTGCCATACAGCGTTCCATAAAATGGGTGTCCACTTCAGTCATCATACAGGCTTTAGTTTTGTCTTGGCCAGCTCCGTTTTTAATGCAAGGTTTTCGGTTTCCAGATTTGCCAGATAGGCTTTTTGCGAAGCAAAGGCCAGTTCAATATCCGCCACCGTGTAGCGCGGCGTGATGTGCTGCGGGCAATTCCAGTCAAAAGCCTGGACATCCAGTACCAGCATCCGTTCGGGACGGTGGGGGTAGTCGGCCGGGTCAATTTTATCAAAAAGCGAAGGGTCGTCGGCCAGGGCTACTATCCGGGCTTTGGCATAAATTTTCAACCGGGCACGCTGGGGGTACGATACCATGATGAGCGCCACGTTCGGGTTTGTTTGCAGGTTTCCCATGGTGATGTACTGCTTGTTTCCGATGAAGTCAACGAAGGCAAGCGTATTCTCATCAAGCACTTTCAGAAAGCCCGCCGGGCCGCCGCGGTGCTGGATATACGGATAGCCGTTTTCGCCAAAAGAAGCCATGAAAAAATGGTCCTGGTCTTCAATAAAGGCGATTTCATTACCACTTAAGCCGTCTGTTACATGCTGTTTTTCCATGCGGTCGTATGACCGGCGGCTTCCGTTTTCTTCCTGCATGGCTTTGACGGCATCCGTGAAAGCAAGCCTTGAATAATTCATGTCATCTTAATTTTCTGTCTTTTTCTTCAATGGCGAGGTCATTGATGCTGGCGAAGCGCTTCTGCATCAGGCCGTTTTCATCAAATTCCCAGTTTTCATTGCCGTAGGCTCGGAACCACTGGCCGTTTTCGTCGTGGTACTCGTACTCAAATCGCACGGCGATGCGGTTGCCGCTGTGCGCCCAGTACTCTTTTTTGAGTTTGTATTGCTGCTCCTTTTGCCATTTTGCCGTGAGGAACTGTACTATTTCCTCCCGCCCGTTGAAGAACAAATGGCGATTGCGCCACTCACTGTCAACAGTGTACGCCTTGGATACCCGCTCCGGGTCTTTGCTGTTCCAGGCATCTTCGGCCATTTGGATTTTTTGTTTTGCAGTTTCCTCAGTGAACGGGGGCAAGGGTGGTCGTTGATTTTCCATTTTGAAAAAAAATTTGTTGTTAAGTAATTGCCGTCTGACGGTTGCGATACCCGCCAGACGGCCAACATGCTCTAATTCTGATTTATTAATTGGTCGAGGCTGGCAGCCATGGCTACTTTGCTTTGCAGCCCGACTTGCCTGCCCGCAAGTTCACCTTTTTTGAAATACAACAAGGCAGGTACGCTGCGGATGCCATAGACGGTGGAAATCTCGGATTCTGCGTCCACATTCACTTTTGAAATTACTGCTCTGCCTGCATAATCGGCGGCGAGGCTCTCCAATGCTGGCTGCAATGCCTTGCACGGGCCGCACCATTCTGTGTAAAAATCCACCAGCACTACATCGTTTTCTTTCAGTGTGGATTCAAAATCGGCTTTGCTCAAATTTGTTAACATGGCTAAAGAATTTTGTGCGTGAAAAAATGGGAACTGCTGGCTTTTCAGGGTATGGTAGTCGCCATGTGCATGCCGGCAAACTAGGCGGCCACTGCTTCCAACTCCGGTGCAATCGGGAAATCAATGGCAAACCGGCCCACGCCGTGCAAGTAGTTGCTGATGATTTTATCGCCTATGACGATGAGGATATCGACGACATTGCCTTTGCTGTAGCCAGCCGAAAACAGGTTTTCCACTGTCTGCGCTGATGGCTTGCCCCGGGTGATGGTCGTCTCTTGAACGAACTTCACAAGCGCATCCAGTTTCGGGTCAAAACTGGCTTCCCCGCTTCGGATGTCCAGGATTTGCTCGTCGCTGAAACCGTTCATTTTACCCAAAACGGTATGGGCGCTTTGGCAGTAGCGGCAGTCGTTCACCTGGCTCACCACGAGGTTGATGACCTCCCGCTCTTTGGCACGAAGGCTGCTTTTGCGGTTTTGGAATGCGAGGTAGTCGCCTAGAGCGGTTTCGCTGTGCGCAAAACTGGCGTAGAGGTTGGGCACGAAGCCGAGTCCTTTTTGCAGGTTGTCGAAGATAGCCTGGTTGTTGGCGCTCACTTCGTCACGGGTTGGAACATTAAACTGTGTCATCTTTTAGAATTTTTTTAGTAAAAAATCTTGGTTAAAATTGATGACACAAAGGTGCAGGCAGGCCGAGGGGCGAGGTTAGGCAGTGTTTCCCGAAGGCTTGGCAATTCTTCCCTTAGTACCGATGAAATAATAACCTCCCGATTTGGAGGAGGATAATTTGGTGGCAGGCAAGGCGCGAGGAAGGCGCATAGTAGGGCTACGCAACTGACGAGCAACGCAGAATGCCGCCCAATTAGCCCTTCCAAATCGGGAGGTTATTATTTCATCGGTACTAAATCAAATTTGTTCTCGAAAAGCGCTTGGCGACACGCCCTCCTGCGTCTTGAAAAAACGGGAAAAGGTCTGAACGTCCTCGTAACCTATGGAGTAGGCAATCTCACTGACCGCCTGATCGGTGTAGCGCAGCAACCTGCGTGCTTCAAGCATTTTTCGTTCGTTGATGATTTGCAGCGGTGTTTTTGGGCTGACCCGGGCGAACAAATTGGAAAGGGTTTTGGGTGAGCGGTGGAGCAACTCGGCGTAGTCGGCGACCGTATGCCTGGTTTTAAAATGGGACTCCACCAAAAAATTGAACTCCCGCACTAACTCCAGGTTGCTTTTCTCCAAAGGGGCTAACTGACGTTGCTCCTTGTAGAGCCGTGTGCAAAGTATCAGTAACCGCTTCAGCATCATTTGCAGCATCTCGATTTGCAGGTCGTCCTTCGATTGCATTTCTATCGAAAACATTTTCCAGAGAATGTCAAACTTCTCCAGTTCAGGCTCCGGGATGCGGAAAACGGGCAGTTGCGAAGCGCCAAAGAACAGGATACCCCGGCAGCCCACCTCCGAGTCGTGGTCAATGATGCAGTAAAATGGGCGATTGAAGCGCACCATGCGCATGGACGTGACCTCTTGTACTTCTATGCGGTGAAATTCGGTCAGGCAGATGACTTCGTTGTTTTGGAAAACATAGTCCTTGCCGTCAATCTTGAGGCGATTGCCATCAGCGGTCATCCAAAGCATGGTCAAGCCGCTCTCGATTTTGTCTTTAACAATGGAACAATTTTCAGATGTGATGCGCTCCAATCGAAGGTATTCGTGCGTATTTCCTTTGAATTCCATGTTGCAAATTTGGCAGGCGATTATTCGTGTGCCTTTGGATTGGGTTACAGCACCACCATTAAGGTATCCGGTACGTCGAAGTTGCCAATACAGTGCCTTTTACTTTGGTCTGCACGATACGTTGGTTGTTTTCGTCATGGCGCACAAATTCGGGATTGTCGAAGGCTAAAGGCAAAGGGCTGTGCAAACACGCATTGATATGGCTCGAAGTTGAGTCAAGGGCGAAATACAATGGTTGCGTTGTACTATTGCGAAACCGCAAATCCTTGTACCCGTAAACCACAGTAGCATCAGAACCAAGTGGCGTAAAGCGCTCGTTTTCAGTGTATATATCCAGAGAATGGTTGTGTCGTTCCACTATTTCCAAGCCTGTGCCGAGCGCGAGGTAGTAGAGTATGCCGGACACCTGACATAAGCCGCCGCCATACGCGCTCTGTATTTTTTCCGCTACCAAATTTCGGCCTTTGCGATAGCCCTGCCAACGGCCCGGGCAACCCACCACCTCCCAAAAAGCGAATATTTCGCCGGGCATGATCAGTACATGGTTGATCTTTTTTCCAGCCTTTTGCATATTGAACACCTTGTTTTCAAAAAAAGCGCCAGGCAAAATGGGCTGCTGTATCCTGACACAATACTCAAATTCGGGCATCGCGCCAAGCCGGCTTCTGGCAAATTGCTGCGTATGGCCACTGAAATAGTCGTTAGTTTTCCGTTGCGAAAGGCGAAAAAATACTTTTAAAGGCTTTGGAATGAGTGTTTTGAAATTCATCTTTTGGCCAATGAAACGACGATGTAAGAGGCGTATTTTTTCAAAAAAGAACGGCAGAGCCAAGTATCGAACGAGCGCAAGAACGGCCGCATAAGCGGTGGAAAACGATGGATGGGCAAAAACAGGATGCCTTGGGCCACGTCCATTTGCCACTTCGCATTTGCCAATGCCTGCACTTCCGAGAGGGTAAATGCGTTGGCGCCGTGCCAATTTTTGCTTTTATAGCCCAGTAATGTGCGACGCGGCTTTGAAGGGAAATCAAAGATAAACTGCCCTCCTGGCTTCAGAATCCGGTGTACTTCTGCCAATAATTTTTCCAGATCCGTTGACGCGATGTGCATGACGACATGCATGGATATGGCGGCTTCGAAGTAGTCATTTTCATAAGGTTGCTCAAAAAAATCGGCTTGAGTGAGGAGTTTGTCGGGCTGTTTTTGGCGTGCCACCGCCAGCATGGCCGCACTTGCATCAAGGCCGTGTGTAGCGAAATCCAGAAAACGACCGGTGCCGCAGCCCACATCCAAAACCCTTTGGCCAACAGCTGAGCCGAGCAGCTGCGACAAAATAGCGCGTTCCTGGGCATCAATAAATTGGCCGTATGTATTGCCAAAGCGGTCGGAGTCGTACAGATTGGCTATCTGATCGTAATATGCCGTAATGTAAGATTGCATTCTATGATCTCCACGAAGTAAACACCGGGGATATTTGCGTCAGTGGATGATAAAACCATTTTCTGACGGGTATGCAAGTTTATTTAACTGGACGGATATTCAATGTATTGACCATGCAGTTCTCCATGTTGCCGATTGTTAAAACAAAGTCTTGTTTGACTTTTAACCCGTTAGCATACTCTGCTGGCTTCCAATTTGGCATTTTTGATATAGCCGTAACCAGCATTTCGTCAATTTTTGCATCTTTAGATGGCAAAGCAACTTGTACACCCGTGATATTCCCTTTTTCTGTGATTGTAAATTTTATGGCAGCCAGATCATAACCGGTAAAACTTCCGGCATCAATTTTTTCGATGCTGTTTTTTTGCAGATATTGAACCAGTTGCTCTGCGCCTTCGGCATAGCTGGCATTTTCAGGCATGACCGCAACCTTAAAATCGTACTGCTTGACGGTGTTATTTTTCAACTCATTTTCAGGAAGATACCGTACGGTTACAGCAATGTCACTACTACGATCAGCCAATCGTATCAGATCTTTTTGCGCTTGATTCAGGACATCGCTACTACCTGAAGCCTTTGATACAATCCCGTTTTTAAATGCCGAAATCTCCACGGAAACATATTCTTTTACCCAGGATCCGGGGTACCGTTTGTCCAAATCCGTAAGCGTGTGTACTTCTGCCAATTTGTTTTCCTGGATAGAGATGAACGGAAGAATGTTGTTTACCTCAAATTTCAATTCATTCTGGGCAAAACCATTGAAAACGTGACCAATAGAAAGAAGCGCGATGAGTAAAAGGTTGTTTTTTTGCATAACTACATTTATTTGAAAAGTATTTTAGGAGTAAAAACAGAACACGCCGCGCTTCCGGCAATCGGGCCGGAGTGGGAGGTGTGAGATGTTCATTGTACCATTGGCGGTGCTCCATTGGAGCATTTTTTTGGCTTGCGAAAGGTATGCACATTCCGTTTGGCCGTCGCGAAAAACAGTGCGACTTTTTTTTCAGGTGATAGGGGGCTAATGCGGTTGGAGTACCCGTCCTTGCCAATCGGGTCATGGCTGATACCGTATTTGAACACGTCATCATCTTCTGAGTCTCGTATTTCGTACAGATGATGCGGTTTTTTGTTTCGGTTGGAATTTCCGTGCTCGGCCATCTTGAATCAGGGTTTTTCCCAGCCTTTTTTGTTACTGTACGTTTCGTATTGGAATGCCGGTTCTGCTACAAAATCCTTCCCGGTTTTACGGTTGTAAGCAGTCATGGCCACATACAGCAGCGGTTCAAAAGTAAGTTCGGCAGGCATCTCTATCTGGTAATCAAGAACGCGCTGGTAATAGTCGCGGCCGTTTGCAACCACGGCACAACGTGCGTACAGGAAATCATCGGCAGACAGGTAGCCTTCCTCCTCCGGGTCGTCGCGGAAAACTTGCGCGTGTCTGCGGGTATCTAAGTTCCAGAGTTTTTCAGAAAGCAAATCGGAAAAACGGTAGATATGTGCCAAGGAGCGGCTTTCCAGTTCCTTAATTAGAGGCTCGACTACCGCAGCATCGTCATCCTCCTGTGTCCAGTCGAGCAGCGTAATTAACTGCCAAAATTCATCTTCCGTGATGGAATTCGAGGCGCCAGGTTGCTCCTGAACATGGATTTCCAGCGAGGAGTGCGCGAATTCCTGCTTCAGGTTTTCGATGAACTTGGTGTCGAGTTCATCTATATTCAGTTTGAGTACGGTGGTCATGCCGCGTAGTTGTTTCTGCAAAAGTAACGCCTTGCGTACCTTGCCGCCTCAAAAATTTACGCTTCCATGCTACTGCCCGCAAACAATACGATTTTTTCCAGTAAAGCCCTCCTCCTCGCGCTCGGTCTCTTCGCCCTCGCCGGAACCGGTTTTTCCCAAAAACCCACATCCGCCGACGCCCGCCTCTCGGGCTTCGAGCAACACAAAAGCCTGAAAAAGAACACCCTTCTCGGCAACCTGAAAGCCGAGAGCATTGGCCCTTCGGTGTTCTCCTGTCGCGTCACGGATGTAGAGGTGAACCCCGCTGACCCCACCGAAATGTACGTGGCGTATGCCTCCGGCGGCTTGTGGCACAGCACCAACAACGGCACCACCTTCCAGCCGGTGTTCGATCAGGAAGCGACCATGACCATCGGTGATATCGCCGTTGACTGGCAGCGCCGAGTGCTTTGGGTAGGCAGTGGCGAGAACAACAGCAGCCGCTCCTCCTACGCCGGCACTGGTATGTACCGCAGCGCCGACGGCGGCAAAACCTGGGAGTGGCGCGGCCTGCCCGAAAGCCACCACATCGGGCGAATTGTACTGCATCCCACCGACCCGGAAGTGCTCTGGGTGGCCGTGCTCGGGCACCTGTACTCGCCCAACGATGAGCGCGGCGTGTACCGCAGCACCGACGGTGGCAGCACCTGGAAACGCACCTTGTTCGTGGACAAAAACTCCGGTGCCATTGACCTGTGCCTCGACCCAACGGCGCCCAACACGCTGTATGCCGCTACCTGGCAACGCGAACGCCGGGCCTGGAATTTCAGCGGTGCCGGCGAAGGTTCGGCCATCTGGAAAAGCACCGATGGCGGCGGTACCTGGGGGGACGTCAGCACGCCGGGCAGCGGATTCCCTACCGGCGCCAATACCGGCCGTATCGGCCTGGCCGCCGGGACGAAAGACGGAAAAACCGTGCTCTACGCCAGCGTGGACAACCAGAACCCGAAACCGAAAAAAGACAAACCCGCCGACGGGGTTTTAACAAAAGACCAACTCCGAGATATCACTGCACCAGCATTTCAGAAACTGTCCGATGAGCAACTGGACGAGTTCCTGAAAAACAACCGTTTCCCCGAAAAATACAGCGCCAAAAAGGTGAAGGAGATGGTGGAAAAAGGTAAAATAACACCCCAGGCGCTGGTGGAATACCTCGAAGATGCTAACGCTATGCTCTTCGACGTGGACTACATCGGTGCCGAAGTGTACCGCAGCGACGACGGTGGCCGGACCTGGGAACGTACCCATGAGGAGCCGCTGGAGCAAATGAACTTCACCTACGGCTACTACTTTTCCAACGTCCGCTGCAAGGCTGATGATCCTGATCAGGTATACCTGCTTGGGTTTTACATCATCACCAGCGCCGACGGCGGCAAGGCCTGGAAAAGCATCAACGGCGACAACGTGCATGTGGATCACCACGCCCTGTGGGTCAACCCCAACCGCCCCGGCCACCTCGTGAACGGCAATGACGGCGGTCTCAACATCTCCTGGGACAACGGCGCCTCCTGGATCCTGTGTAATAACCCTCCTGTGGGCCAGTTCTACGCTATTGCTGTAGATGCCGATGAACCGTACAACGTGTATGGTGGCGCGCAAGACAACGGCGTTTGGGTGGGGCCATCCTCATACAAAGCCACCACCGACTGGCACCAATCAGGCAAATATTCTTACCAAAGCCTGCTCGGCGGAGACGGTATGCAGATTGCCGTGGACACCCGCAACAATAGCACCGTGTACACCGGTTTCCAATTCGGCAATTACTTCCGTATTGACCAAAACTCCGGCAAACGCAAATCCATTTCCCCGCGACACGACCTCGGTGAGCGCCCGCTGCGGTTCAATTGGCAAACGCCCATCCACCTCAGTCGCCACCAGCAGGACGTGTTATACCTCGGTGCACACCGGCTGTACCGATCATACAACCGTGGCGAAGACTGGGAGGCCATTTCTGAGGACCTGACCGCTGGCGGCCAAAAGGGCAACGTGCCGTACGGTACGCTTAGCGCTATTCACGAAAGCCCGATCAGGCTTGGACTGCTCTACACTGGCTCCGACGACGGCCGCGTCCACGTTTCCCGTGATGGCGGCGACACCTGGGCGCGTATTTCTGATTCGCTACCGCAAAAAATGTGGGTGTCCCGTGTCATTGCTTCAGCACACGAAAAAGGCCGTGTTTTCGTCAGCCTCAACGGGTACCGCTGGGACGATTTCAACGCCTATCTGTACATGTCGGACGACTACGGAAAAAAATGGCGGCGTATCGGCAACGATTTGCCCGCCGAGCCGGTCAATGTGGTATTGGAAGATCCGGAGAACCCGGATGTGCTGTACATTGGTACCGACCATGGTGCATATGTGTCGCTCGACCGGGGGCAGACCTTTCAGGCGTTGAACCGTGATTTGCCCGCTGTACCTGTTCACGATATGGCGCTGCAAACAAAAGCAAAACACTTGATTCTCGGCACGCATGGTCGTTCGATGTACAAGGTAAACATTGAGCATGTACAAAAACTAACGACAGATGTACTGGCTTCGGTTGTTCACGTATTTGAGTTGCCTAAAACAAAACACTCCACTAATTGGGGTAAAAAACGCCCATGGCAGGAATTGAAAGACCCGGAACTGCCAGTGACCTATTTCGTTGGTGCATCCGGCAAGGCAATTTGGACGGTAAAGACCAAGGAAGGCATCGTGCTCAACACCGGGCAAGTAGATTGCGCCAAAGGTGTCAACACCTTTACATTTGCACTTGATTGCCAGGAGTCAGCGCTAAAGCGTTATCAAAAAGCCCTGCAAGATGCCCAAAAAGACACAAAAAAACCCGTGGAGTTGGTGAAGGCTGATACCGGAAAATATTACTTGCAGAAAGGCAGTTATGTGCTCGAATTGCAAAAAGAAGGAAAGGCCGTCACTGGCAATTTTATCATTGAATGAGTAAGCGACTAAATTTTAAACCCGCTCTTAATACAACTTTCACAAATTAACGCACACACGCAAACAATGAAGTCTGTACAAAAACTACTGCTGGCAGCGCTGGCGATCGGATTGTTTTCCCTAACCAGTTGCCTGCACATCACGGAAGAAGTCACACTTAAGAATAATGGCTCGGGCAATTTCAAAATGACGTTCGACATGAGTGCGATGAAGAGATCG
>JBJXEZ010000236.1:0-7254 GCA_046153695.1 Saprospiraceae bacterium | reverse complement strand
AGCGGGAAGTCGGTGTCCACAAACGTCTGGTCAGAACCCGGTGTGCCGTCGGATTTCAGGTTGGAAAATTTGGTGGCGGCATAGCCTTCCGTGAACTGCGATATATCGGCAATGTCGAGCGACTGGCCAGCGGAGTAGAACATAGCGCGGCGGTCGAACAACGGGCGTTCGATGGAATAGGTGTAGTCCGGTTTTTTCAAAAACAGTTTGATCAAGTACGTGCCTGCGGAGGGAATGGCGATGTTGTCGCCGCCGCCTTCTAGCAAGGCATCCTTGCCTGTATCGCCGTAGTTCAGGTCCCAGCCGTCATTTGCACGGAATTTCACTTCTCCTGCTGTCAGGTTCAATTGGATCGTCCAGGCACCATCGGTGGCGTTGTAGGTCATGTTCTGGTCACTGTTCCATTGGTCCGGGGTGGCCGAGCCGATGAGACCCCATGTAGTTTTCAGTAGGGTGTATGACAGCGTGTTCAGGTTTACGTTGATTTTGTAGAATCCCGGATCGGCTACCTTCAGGTTGTCGCCGCCCGGTTCAAGCGTCCCGTTCGCACCCGTGTCTCCAAAGTTATTATCCCAGTTGGGGCCGAGGGTGAATTTGAACTCCGAGTTCGCATCCGGGAGGTACACATAGCCCTCATAGGTATTATCGTTGTTTTTGGAAGACAACTGGTTAGCCGCTGCGGGGTTCCATCCCTGATAGCCGCCCGGAACATAAATGACCGGGTAAGTAGCGCCCGCGTTGGGGGCCACGACGATGCTGTTGCCCGTGGCCGGGAATTTTTGCACCAATGCTTTAGTGACGCGCAAGCCGCCCCAGCCACCATCGAGGCCAAAATCACCGGGCTTCATACTGCCGCCCACAGCCGCATGGCAGAGGAACGTCGTGCCACCATAGGTCTGGGTGCGTTTGCCGTCGAAGTTGATGGACAGGATGATGCCGTCTGCATTGTGGTTGTCGGCGTTAAACATGTTGGCGTATTTCGGCTCCAACATATAGCCTGCACTGATCACTTTGTTGCAGTAGGTGATGCAATCCGTGTTGCGGTCGCGGTTGATGTACGTTTGCGCGTTCAGGTACAATTTTGCCAACACCATCCATGCGGCAGCCTGGTCGGCACGTCCGTACTCGTTTTGGCGAGCGGGCACGAGCAAACTTTCGATGGCTTTCAGTTCACTTTCCACATAGTTGAATACTTCTTCAGCGTTTGCCTGGCGCGGGAAAAAGGCGCCAACGGCATCGGCTTCTGTGACCATAGGCACATTACGGAACAGGTCGAGGGCATGCCAGTAGCACATTGCACGGATGAAACGGGCCTCGGCACGGAATTTTTCCACGTCGGAACGAAGCGTACCGCTCACGCTGCGGCTGTCCAACTTGGCATCGGTAGTTTCGCGGATGTACTCGTTGCAAGCCGCAATCTGGTAGTAGATGCGGTTGTAGGTAGCCGTGACAAACTCGCTGTTGGCATCCCAGTCCTGCTGGTGGTAGTCCTGGATGGTGCCGTCGTTCCAGGCGATGACCGCCTCATCGGTGGTCAGTTCCTGTGCTTTCCAGTATTGGCGGATATAGTTGGAAAAGCCTTCGTCAATGCCTTGAATGTCGGGTTGACCGGCGGGCCCTTGCTGACCGCTGGTGGCAAAACCGGCGTACAATTTTGCCAATACCTGCTTGTACGCATCAGGGTTGTCAAATGCCGTGGCAGCAGTGGTTTCGTTAGGGTTGAGTGGCGTGGTGTCGAGGTCTTTGAAACAGGACACCGCGAACAGGGTGGCCCCCAGCAAAAGGAGCGAGCCTGATTTATACGATTTAAAACGCATTGGTTGTGTGTTTTTAAAATTAGAAGCTAGCGTTGAGTCCAAAAAGGTACGTCGTTGCGCGTGGGTACGCATTGTTGTCTATGCCGTTAAAAACTTCCGGGTCAATGCCTTTGTAGTCCGTGATTACGAACGGATTCTGAACAGAACCGGAGATACGAAGGTTGCGAAGGAAACCTAGGTTTGCAAAATTGTAGCCCAATGTGATGTGGTCTAAGCGCAGGAACGAAGCGTCCTGAATAAAGTGGTCGCTGAAATACTGGGGAACATCGAACTGGATGCCGGAGTAAGCACTTTGCACGTTGTTCAGGTAGTTCGTGGACGCGTACAGGTTGTTGAACGCCGTTTGGTTGGACTGTCCGTTGTTGTACACATAGTTGCCGAAACTGGCGCGTCCGCCAGCCGAAATATCCAGTTTGCCCAGTGTGACAGTCGTGTAGAAGCCCATCAGCAGGTCGGCAAACGGTTTTTGGAAACGATATTGGTCGGCGGGTGTGATTTGCCCGTCTTCGTTTCGGTCCACATACAAGCCCTCAATGGGCAAGCCATCTTCGCTATACACCTGCTCGTACACATAGAACGAGCTGGCCGGAAAGCCCACACTGTGGATTTGGATCCTGTTGCCAACGCCGCCGGAAATGTCGCCTACGGCAACGCCGCGGTAGTTCGGGTCGTCCGTGGCACGTAGTTTGGTTATCTCGTTTCTGTTGATAGTAAAGTTACAGCCGAGTTCCCAGGTCGTTTTTTCCGACTGATAAGGAATGGTGTTGATGGATAATTCTACGCCCCGGTTTTCCAGATCGCCGACATTGGCGTTCACGAAGTTGGTGAGGTTGGTTCCAGCAGCCACCGGGCTAAAAATGAGCAGGTCGGTCGTCTGACGGATGTAATATTCCAACGAACCGAAGACACGGCCGCCGAGTAACTCATAGTCCAGGCCCGCGTTGTAGGTTGTGGTGGCTTCCCACTTCAAGTTGGCGTTGTAACCGTTGGCGCGGAGGGTTGGGAAGAAAACATCACCAAACTGGTATTGCGCCGTAGGCGTGCTGCGCTGGTAGCGGGCGAGGTACGGGAAGTAGTCGCTGCCGACATCCTGTTGGCCGGTTTCGCCCCAGCTCAAGCGTACTTTCAGTTTGCTCAACACACTTGCCTCGTTATCAATGGCTTTCCAAGCCATTGCCGCAGACGGGAATGTGCCCCAGCGGCTGTCTTCGCTGAATCGCGAAGTGCCGTCGCGGCGCAATGTGAAGGTGAACAGGAAACGGTCGTCAAACCCGAGGTTCAGGCGACCAAAAATGGACTGGATGTTCAACGGGTTAATAAACTGGGTTGTGACCGTATCGGGCTGGTACTTGCGGGTTACCCGGTTGTTGTAGTCGTCGAAGAGCCAGTCTTGCCACGAATAGCCAGCCATAGCGTCTACTTTTACGCCCCCAATTGTCTTCACATAATTTAGATAAAACTCCAGGAGCTGGTTTTTGGTCTCGTGTGTGTAGGTTTCCGAGAAGCCACCACCGTCGGTACCGTCTGGAAAACGGCGGTAACCGCCAGCGTAATTTACCGGTGTCCCCTTGTTACCCTCGCTTTCTGCCTTGTCGTAACCTACATTCAGGTTGGCCCGCAAGTCAGGGAAAAAGCCCAACCGGTAGTCAATTTGGATGTTGCCAAGCAACCGGTTGACCGACGATTCGTCCGTTTGCATGTTCAACTGGGCCACCGGGTTGATCGGAGCCAGCGTGTTTGGGTTGCCGTCAGCCTGCGTGATGGTATAGTACCCGCCATAAGGGCTGCTCGGATCCAAAACAGGTTTGGTCGGGTCGAAAGCAATCGCAGCACCGATTGCACCCCGGTTAGCAAAAAAGTTATCGGTCTTCATGTACTTCACGTTGGCGTTGACCTGCAACTTATTGTCGAAGAACGTGGGCGACAGGTTGACGGAACCGGTCAAGCGGTTGAAGTTGTCTGTCTTAAGTATGCCGTCACGGTCGGTGTAGCCTAACGCTACCCGGTACGGCAGTGTGCCCACGCCGCCGGAAACAGCGAGGTTGTGGTCCATACCAACACCTGTCTGGTATATTTCGTCCTGCCAGTCGGTATTGGCCGTGCCGAGCAGCGTGCGAGCAGCATGGCCGTCGGGGAAACGGCTGTTGATGAGGGCGCGGTACTCATCACCGCTCAATACGTCAGTCCGTTTGGTGGGGCTGGCGAAAGAGAAGTTGTTGGAGTAGTCTACGCCGATTTTTCGCTTCAAAGAACCTTTTTTGGTGGTGATAATAATCACACCGTTGGATGCACGCGAGCCGTAGATGGCAGTAGCGGAGGCATCCTTGAGCACCGTGAACGTTTCGATGTCGTTTGGATTGACAATGTTCAGCGCGTTTCGTTCGCCCGCTATACCCGCTGCATTGTTGCCGGTATTGGCCACGGGCAGGCCGTCAATCACGATGAGCGGATCGTTGCTTGCGCTGAGCGAGGAACCACCGCGAATGCGGATCGTGCCGCCGCCGCCGGGGTCGGCATTGGGCGTTACCTGCACGCCAGCAATCTTTCCAACAATCAGTTCCTGTGGTGAGTTGATGGCACCTTTGTTGAACTCCTTGGCTCCAACAGCCAGGATGGCCCCGGTAGCGTCTTCTTTTTTTACGATGCCATAACCGATGACTACGGTTTCCTCCAAAGAGAGGCCGGCGATGAGTGAAAAATTGCCCACGCCGCTGGCGGCAATGTCAAAAACTTGTGAGGCGTAGCCGGTATAGGTTACCTCCAACTGCGACACGCCAGCGGGCACAGAAAAATTGTAACGGCCCTCAACATCCGTGATGGCCCCGGCTGCCCCGCCTACGGCCCGAACACTGGCACCAATAAGCGGTTCACCGTTTTCGGCATCTGTAACGATGCCACTGACCTGTTTTTGTGCCAAGGCAAAACTGCCCGTAAAAAGCACAAAACAAACCAGCGCAATTAATGGCTTAAGTTTAGCATACTTCATACAAATAAAATTAGGTTGTGATTTTTCCCAGTAGAACAGAATAAACCCCAAAACCGGGGCTGTGGCATTGGATACCTTGGGGAGGTCATTTTAAATGACAAAACAACAGGGAATAGGCGTTTTTACAGCAAAAACGGCAGCCTAATTTGGATACACAAGGTGAGGGCAAAAGCCAAAAAAGCGTGGTGGTGGCTTTCGCGGCACAATATCCGCAGTTTTTCAGAAAACGAAAATTTGGTTTAGTGTTTCTGCCATTTTTTTTCAAAATGTCGATACGTACGGGCTCGAAAATGCTGTTTCAACAAAAAAGCCCGTGTCGCTACGAGCGGCACAGGCTTTTTTATTGAAACAGCATTCTGAGAAAAAACTCAATGAAAGCGCAGGTGCTTAATCGAATAGTAGCAAATGGTAGCAAAACCAAAGGCCAGCATGGAGTGGAAGAGCACAAAGGCATCGTTGCCGGTCTTGACACCGATAACAACAGCCGCGATGAAAATCAGAGACATACCGCCTTCGGCATAGGTGATCCACGAGATTTTTTTGGCAAAGTAGGATGCCTTTTCTAACGAATTGCCGTTACCCGTGATACCGTATTTGGGCGTACGGACGAATGCCGATACCTTGCCTCGCAAGCCTTCAATAACAGCGATGGCATTGTACAGTGACAGGCCCATCGAGATCGGCATGAAGGAGAGAAACAGGCCGAAGAAGCGCACTTTTTCCCAGAAAGACGGCGGGTTTCGGTTAAGAGATGCCGTAATATTTGCTGTGTAGGAAATGGCTGCCACAGCAAACAAGCCAAGCACCGAAAACGAGAGGAAGTGGGTAGAAATGCCCAACTCCTGGAAAGCAAAGGATAGCGGCACACTGCTCACTGCCGCAATAAACACCCACAGAAAAACACCATAGGCCATTAACTGGCTGATCGCATGCATTTTCTGGACGCGGTTCAGTTTGTCGGTGTTCCAAACGAGTTTCAGCAGTTTTCGGGCATTTTGAGCACCACCCTTGTTCCAGCGGAACTGCTGGCCTTTGAGGGCGTTCATGTCCACGGGCAGTTCGGCTGGGCTGCCGTGTTTTTCCAGGTACTGGATTTTGTAGCCCATAATTTGGGCACGGAAGCTCAGGTCGAGGTCTTCGGTAAGGGTATCGCTTTGCCAGCCGCCAGCCTCGTTAATCACTTTTTTACGCCACACGCCCGCTGTGCCGTTAAATTGGAGCAACAAGTTGCCGTAGGAGCGGCCAGCCTGTTCGATCGTGAAGTGGACGTTCAGTTGTAATGCCTGCATTCTGGTCAGCATACTATACTCCGCGTTGATATGCTCCCAGCGAGTTTGAACAATCGCTGTTTTCGGGTCTTCGAAGTAGGTCATAGTGGTACGCAAAAAGTCAGCCCGTGGCGTGAAGTCTGCATCGAAAATGGCTATAAACTCACCATTGGCTCGGGGCATGGCCTCCTGAAGGGCACCCGCCTTGTATCCCTGGCGGTTCACGCGGTGTATGTGCTCGATATTGAAGCCTTGTTCGCGCAGTTCGGCTACTTTTTTGGCAACTATACCGACGGTTTCGTCGGTGCTGTCGTCCAGAACATGAATTTCAAAACGGTCTTTGGGATACTCCTGCGCTGCCACATAATCAATGATACGCTCGGCCACGTACATTTCGTTGTACATCGGCAATTGTACGGTCACAAAAGGTGCCTCTGCATCATCTGCTTCGTATGTACTGTATACTATCTTGGGGTTGTCTTTGTGGTACTTTTTGTACAAAAAAAGCAAGTGTACCTGGATGAGTGCATAGATCGTCACGCCGCTCATCGCTACAAAGTAGATGAGGAGCATCAGGTAGCCAAAGTCAACAAAAGCCTGATAGCGAAGTGCTTCAAAAAATGATTGAATGCCGAACATAAAGCAGTGGTGAGTGAAATGATACGTGAAAAGTTATTCGTTGGTCGTGGGTATTTCTTGTTTCCGATCTGGATTCGGGCGGGCACTTTTTTTCCAGTACAGGATGAATATCAAGCCGATAATTTTCCAAGCCGCCAGCACTACGCCCTTCATTGTACCCGACACTTTGCTTTTCCCTGCGGCACGTTTGCGGTATCGAACAGGTACTTCCATGCACCTTAATTGATGCTGAGAGGCCTTTATTTGCATCTCCACCGTCCAGCCAAAGTTGGGGTCTTTCATGTCCAACGTCAGCAACTTGTCCCAACGGATAGCTCTGAACGGTCCCAGATCGGTGAATTTGTAGCCATACAGCAGGCGAATCAAAAAGGGAGCAAGCCAATTGCCGAATCGTTGCGGCAAAGTCATAACCCCAGATTTGATGTCGCCGAGCAGGCGTGAACCGATCACCAAGTCTTTGTCGCCGTTCAAAATCGGATCTACCAAATCGGGCATGTCATCGGGATAGTCGGAGTAGTCGCCATCTAAAAAAACCACAATTTCC
>JBJXEZ010000228.1:0-41281 GCA_046153695.1 Saprospiraceae bacterium | reverse complement strand
AAAAACTGGCTAACCAGCGTGCCAAAGCAGCCAACATCCACAACAAAAAACTACGCGACTGCCGCTTTCACCTCAACGAAAAAGGCCCGGACGAAAAACGCCTCAACAGCACCATATTTATCACCGAAGGCGACTCCGCCAGCGGTTCGCTCACCAAGGCCCGCGATGTGGACTCCCACGCCGTGTTCAGCCTGCGCGGCAAACCGCTCAACTGCTACGGCCTCACCAAAAAAATCGTATACCAAAACGAGGAGCTCAACCTGCTCCAGCACGCGCTCAACATCGAAGACTCACTCGACGATTTGCGCTACAACCGCGTCGTCATCGCCACCGATGCCGACGTGGACGGCATGCACATCCGCTTGCTCTTGCTGACGTTTTTTCTACAGTTTTTCCCAGATATCGTGCGCAACGGTCACTTGTATATCCTCGATACGCCCCTTTTCCGCGTGCGCGACAAACAGCACACCTACTATTGCTACTCCGAGGCAGAAAAACAGGCTGCCATCGGCAAATTGCGCGGTAAACCCGAGATCACCCGCTTCAAGGGCCTCGGCGAGATATCACCCAACGAGTTCGGCGCCTTCATCGGTGCCGATATGCGCCTTGACCCGGTCATCCTACCCGAAGAGACCAACCTCGACCACGTACTTGATTATTACATGGGCAAAAACACGCCAGAGCGTCAGGACTTCATCATCGGAAACCTGCGCTTCGAAATTGACTTGGTGGAGGAAACGGGCACTGAAAAAAACGCAATGACAGAACCGGGAGTGGAGGCAATTTGATCCAAAAGCCGTCATCCCGCGTATCTTGGTCCACACTACTGGACATTTTTGGAATGAGACCTTCCAGGTTTGACAAACCTGGAAGGTCTGGGTAACACGAAAAATAAAAATGTCCAGTAGTGTGATCTTGGCTACAAACATCACGACTATGCACACGACCGACGACACGGCTGCCTTGAAAAACACCGCTGCTCCGCCCGCTATTTGGGAAACCGTCGCCGCGCCGGCCATTCATGCCCGCCGACGTTTGGCTGTCCGCGACTACATCCAGACCCTCGACCCCGAGCGAGACTGCCAGCAGATTTCCTACCTCGCCTCCTGCTACGAGTTTCCTTGGGACACCACGCGTTCGCTTGAGTTTGCGCTGTTCCGTGTTTTCGGCGTAGCCAAAGGTTCCCCACTGCTCGTCAAAACCGGCGAATTTGTGCAGCGTACCCAAAAACGCTACGACGATACCGTACTCATCCTCTCCGAAATACTCGAAAGCGGCGGCTATGACGCCCCGCGCGGACAAGCGGCCCTCGTGCGCATGAACAAGCAGCATGGGCGGTTCCAAATCCCCAACGACGAGTATGTGTACACGCTCTCTACCTTCATTCTCGAGCCGATACGCTGGAACGAAAAATTCGGCTGGCGCCCCCTGACCGAAACCGAGCGGCAGGCCAGTTACTACTTCTGGCGGGAAGTGGGCCGTCGCATGGGCATCCGCGACATACCGGAAAGCCTCGCGGCTTACGACAAGTTCAACCGCGACTTTGAGGCCGCCGAGTTTCGCTATTCGCCCGATAATGAGGCCATCGCTGTAGCTACGCGCAACCTCATGCTCTCGTGGTTTTTGCCAAAGGCGCTGTGGAAAATCGGTGCGCCGTTCGTACACGCCCTGATAGACGACCACCTGCTTGAGGCCGTGGGCATGAAGCCCGCGCCGCGCTGGCTGCAAGGGCTGGTGCGCAGGATGCTGCGCCTGCGTGCGCGGTTGGTCGGCCTGTTGCCGCCTCGCCGCCGTCCGCGCTTGCTGACAAAAATACCCAGCCGGACGTATCCGACTGGGTATGTGATTTCAGAATTGGGGGCGGCCAAATGACTCAGTTTAGCCAGCCGAATTCCGTGCGGAACCGCGGCGAGAACGTGTAATGCAGGTAAACGAACGCGTTCGAATACCACTCGCGGGTGCCGGTGATGTTGGAGTTGCGCCAGCGCCAGCCTGCTCCGAAGGAAATCCCAGGCCGTCCGATAAGGTTGAGGAAATCGGCGGACACGGCGATGGAGTGGTCGAGCCGCTGGCCAAAGCCGAATTGGTCGAGCGAGGGGTGATCGGTGCCGTTATGTTGGGCTGCCAGCAAGTAGGAGGCGGTGTAGCCAGCGGAGATGCCCCAGCCGCGCTGGAAATAATTGTTTCCAATTTTAATCGGGCGCCCTTTTGCGATATAACGGATGTTGACGGGGGTGAGGTCGAGATGGCAAACCCGCAGGCTGTCAGCCCCTGGCCGAAGGCTGGTTTCGCCGTAGCCTAATTCGCCCTGCCACCAGAAGAGGGGGAAGTTTTGTTTGCTGATTCGGCGTTTGGTATGTGCCTCAAAATTCGGGTTTTGCACCTTGCCGAGTCCGTAGCGCAAGGTAAGGCCTAGTCCCCAGCCGGAGCGGATAGCCTCGTTGGCAAAATGTTGGGTGTATTTCAGGCCGAGGATGCCGGGGTAGCAGAAAGAGGGGATGCCGACGGGAACGATGGCTACGGGGGTTCTTAAACTGTCGCGATCCATATACACTATGCCGCCCGCCCGTATGGTGTCGCCAACCTTGAGTATGCGGCCTCGTTCGGTTTGAATGGTGTAGTACACCTTGCCCCATGTTTCATCCGTTGAAAAACCGAGGGCCTTGGCATCGCCCAAAGCGTTCAGTTTACATGGAGGAGGAGGATTAATATCAACATGTCCCGTATCCCAACGCAACGAATCAGTCCCGGGAGTTAATTTCAAACAAAGTGGAACGTTGGAAGAATCGGGATTATTAATAGCTGTCACGCCTGCAAGTAGCGGGTCTGTACCGATGCGCACCTTCACGTTCAAGGCCGAAGCAGAGCCGTTGTTTTGAAAATGGACGGAGTATTTGAGCAACTGATCAGACGTGCCAGGTGAGAGAATGGCTGGTTCTACGAGTATGTAGTTGGGGTCGGCGGCCCAGTTGATGGATGTGGCTTCTACTATTTCCTGATAAAAATTGTACGAGTCATCAAATGGGGTGGCTACACTGGCACCGCCACCACTTGGGCTGGAAGAACCACCTACCAACCGGGTAAGGGCGGTTTCTTTTGTGCCTTCTTCTGGCGGCATATTTCCACCATCGGGATCATTGTACGCGATGTAGGCCAACACGGGGCACATAACGCTGGTTGAATCCGTGATTTGTGACTTTAGGGTATCGGGCACTTCTACGTCGAAGAAGATTGTCCGCTCTCCACTTCCGAAAGACAGGTCATTGAATCGCCACAACCGCCCGCGGAGAGCGCCCAAAGATTGATATCCGGCTTCTAAAGTCACTTCTTCACCTTCGCCAAGATCGCCCCATATTGAATCTAATACCACCATCATGGTGTCAGCGTGTAAAAATCCGATTACCCCTGAAACGGAGGATTGAGTGCGCGGACGGTACGTTATGGCAATTGTGAGACCCTTTCCTGGGCGTGTCGCCCGCCAATTGGCCTCCAGTTCGATGTCCATGTTGGTGCCTTTGATCATCGTGTAGTTGGGGGGCGTGTATGTAACTGAAGATGATTGCACGGCATTACCCACCTTTTTCTTTTTCTTTCTTTTAAAGGGGTCGTAATCATCGGAATAGATCGGTTTTAGCGACAATTCGGCACCAAAAGAGTCGGGAGGGGCATTCTGCGGATATATGTGTGTAGGGAAACTGTCATTCCCGTAGGTGTGATCGCCAAAATTCCAAAAATAAATCCAACGGGCCATCGAGTCTTGGGATCCACTGATTGGAGAAGGTAACTGAGGAAGTGTATCTGGAACGGTACCCCATTTCAGTTCAAATTTAAGATGATTCCCATGGATTAAACTACCTGGAGTAGGGTCAGGTATCCCCGGAAAGGATGGTAACGGCACCGGATCCGCCCAAGGCTGCGCCTCGGCTGCAAAAGGAAAAAGAGCAGCAAAAAGCAGGGCCATGCCCAACAAAGAAAAATGTTTCATACAACGACGATTAAGATGTTTACGCTTTGGTTGTGTTTGTCGGAAACGGATGAAAATGATCAACCAAACCGGCGGTATAAAGGTAGGCCGGGTGCTAACATTTTTGATTTTTTTTTGGCAAATCACAAAAATGGCGGCTACGCTGCGCCGCAGGCAGGAAACTTCGCGCTACTTTCGTTGCGGAAAATATAAACATAACCTTCTAGATCATGTCCGAACAAACAACCTATCGCGCCATTACCGCCTGGGCAGAAGCAGATCGCCCGCGCGAAAAAATGCTGCTGAAAGGCAAAAGCGCCCTCTCCGACGCAGAACTACTGGCTGTACTCATCGGCTCCGGTACGGTGGGGCAGAACGCCGTCACGCTCGCGCAAGCCGTGCTCGCTTCTGTGGGCGACAACCTGCACGAGTTGGGCAAACGCTCTGTGACCGATTTGAAGCGCTTTCGGGGAATCGGGGAAGCCAAAGCAATCACCATCGCTGCCGCGTTGGAACTGGGCCGCCGCCGCCAATTGTCCGACCTGCGCGAACGACCCCGTATCAGCTGCAGCCAGGATTCCTTCCGCGCTATTGCACCCCTGCTCACCGACTTGCACCACGAGGAATTTTGGGCACTCCTGCTCAACAAAGCCAACGAAGTGATCGCCCGGGAGCGCCTCAGCACCGGGGGCGCAGCAGGGACTGTGGTGGATGCAAAAATGCTGTTCAAGGCGGCCCTCGATGCCCGCGCTGCCGGTGTGGTGGCTATACACAACCACCCTTCAGGAAACCTGCAACCCAGCCAGGCCGATATCGAACTCACCCGCCGTCTCCGCAATGCCGGCGAGGTGCTCAACCTGCCCTTGCTCGATCACCTGATCGTGTCCGAGCGTGGGTATTATAGCTTTGCGGACGAGGACATGTTGTAAACGGGCCTTGCCACCCTTGGCCGCGTGAACCAGTCCTTGGAATCATTGTTGAGACAAAACGAAAACAACGTGAAAGTAAACAGCACACACTCCAGCGCTGCATTGGCAGCCCTTGCCTTTTTGGCACTCTTTTCGTTCGGCGCTTGCACAGCGAAGGACTGTATCGACCCTGTTGGCCGGTGGTCAACCCGTGAAGGCCAGTCCATCGTTTTCCAAAAAAAAGGTAAAGCCCTGTGGCTCACTCGTTTTGGAAGCAAGATAGACACCACGCCGATGGCATTTCGATACGACTGCGGGAGCGAACCAGCCACACTCGACTTTTTTGGATTCCGAGCTGGCTCGCTCGTCGGGAAGACCCTGTTCGGCATCGTAGAGTGGAACAGCGACACCACTTTCCGGTACAATGCCGATGCAGGAACCAACCCGTACATCCGGCCAACAACCTTTGAAAGCGAACAGACGATGAAATTTTTTTTGGAACGAAACAGCCAACCAACAACGGAATAGATGCCTATGGGTTTGATGCACGCAAGTGCCACAATGATGGCGATGGCTTTGGTATTGCAGGCGTACGCCCCGCCTGTGCTTGCGCCAGCTCCCGTTTCTTTTGTTTTAACAAAAAAAATACACACGCCCGACCCGCAGGACGTGGCGTTTTTTGAAAATAAAATCGAGGTTGCCTGCGCCAGTCAAACCCTGCCTGACCGGGTACTTGCCGTTGCCCGGTCGTTCATCGGCACGCCGTACAAAACGGGTACCCTCGACACCGAAACAGAAGAACGGCTAACGATCAACCTACGCGCCGTGGATTGCTGGACGTTCATGGAGGCCAGTCTGGCTATCGCCCTTACGGCAGATGCCGCTGACCCGGCGTTTGACACCCTGCAAAAATTTGTGCAGCAGCTGCGCTACTGGGGTGGTACCATAAATGGCTATGCTTCGCGCATCCACTACTTTTCCGGGTGGCTCTTGCAAGCCGAGAAACTCGGCTACCTGCGCGATATTACCCGAGAACTCGGCGGCGTGCCCTACCGCAATAACATCGGTTACATGACCTCCCACCCCAAAAAATACCCTCGCCTGCGCGACCCGGCTACCTTTCGGCAACTGCGCCGAGTGGAAGACCGTCTGAACCGCCATCCGTGGCACTTCATCCCGCAGGGCAGCATTGAAAAGATGGAGCACTCGATCCGGGAGGGCGACCTCGTGGCTATCACCTCGGGCAAACGCGACCTTGACATCGCCCACCAGGGTTTTGCAGTACGAATAAATGGACGCGTTTTTTTGCTCCACGCATCATCGCTGGGCCGGCGCGTGCTGATCTCGGCGCAGCCACTGGCCCAGTACGTCATTTCTCAAAAAGGCCAAACGGGTATCATGGTTGCCCGTTTGGCAGCCCGTACCCCTTTTAGTGCCGACTGACAGTAACCCACTCCACTGACAAAAAAAATCCCAAACATGCTCTCAGGCCAATCCTTTGGTGCAGCCTTTTTGTTTTTCATCGAAAACGAGGCCATAAATGCAGCAAGTCGACGTTTATTGGGGTTTACAACCAATACACACCGCCAGTGGCGATTTAAAACAGGAGCGTGCAGGTATTTCGGCACGGTTTTTTGGACAAGGTGTGTACTCAACAAAAACAGCACGATATGCTTTCGATGAGCAAACCGAATTGGATTTTTGGGGTCGCAATGGCCCTGCCTTTTGCCCTTTTTTCTCAAAAAGAAGACCAGATATTACTAACCAACCCCTCGTTTGAGGGCATTCCCAAGTGTTGCGAAGCGCCTACGGGCTGGCTAAACTGTGGCAAAACCGAAGAAAGCCCTCCGGATATTCAACCAGGGTTTTTTCAGGTGACCAAAGCGCCCAACCACGGCGAAACCTATTTAGGCCTTGTCGTGCGCGACAATGAAACCTGGGAGGCTATCGGCCAGCGGTTGCCCCGCCCGTTAGAGAATAACGCCTGCTATGAATTTTCAATGGACCTCTGCCGCGCCGAACTTTACCTCAGCCTAAGCCGAACCACTGGCGATGAAGTAAATTACGCCACACCGGCTAAAATCCGCATCTGGGGCGGAATGGGCTATTGCGACAAACGCGAAATGTTGTACGAAACGCCGCTCATCACCACTACACGATGGCTGACCTATACCTTCCGCCTGCATCCCAAAAAGGGCACCTATCCATTCATCTGCATTGAGGCCTTCTACAAAACGCCAACGCTGTTCCCGTACAATGGAAACATACTGATGGACAACGCTACGCCCATCACGGTGATTGACTGCAACAAGGCTCCGATGGAAGAAAACCCGCCACCGGTGCCCGAAAAGCCAACGAAAACACCAACTACTACCAAAAAAGTTGACACAGCGCCCATAATCGTAAAAACGACTCCGGCGCCCTCGCCGCCGGCTACCGAAAAGATATCGCGGGAGGGCCTTCGGAAAGGCAGTACTATTCGGCTGGAAAACGTCTATTTCGATGCTGACAAGTACGTTCTCAAACCAGAGTGCGTGCCTGCCCTTATGGTCGTGTACGATTTTCTCGTAGAGAACCCCGATGTGGTGCTAGAGGTGGGTGGACACACGAACAATCGCCCTACCCCGGAGTTTGCCGAAACACTGTCTACCAGCCGGGCCAAATCGGTAGCCGAGTGGCTTGTCAGCAAGGGTATTTCCGTCGAGCGTGTACAATACAGGGGCTATGGGAAAAAATTTCCGATCGAGACCAACGCCACGCCCGAAGGCCGCAAACGCAACCAGCGCGTAGAAATCAAAATTTTGAGCATGAACGGGTAATTCTTTCCTGGCCCAGCAGTGTCTGAAAGTGTTTGACAGGTGGGCACGTGCTTCCGGTGAGTACAGATTGCACTCACGTCTTGACGAGATTGCGTTATCCATAAAATGCCAGGAAGAGCCTGAAAGAACCGGCTGCCCGCGCCCATCGCGCGAACAGCCGGTTATTCAAACTAATTGCAACGCACTCACTTCACACCCATCTCCGTCCGGATCTTGTTCAGTGCGCTGCCTGCCCGCACCCAGTCTATTTGCGGCTCGTTGTAGGTGTGCAGCACATCGAAGGTCTCACTTTTGCCATCGGCGTGGTCGAGGCGAATTTGCAGGGGTTTGCCAGGGGCAAATTTCTCGAAGCCGAGAATGCTCACCTTGTCGTCCTGGCGCACCTTATCATAATCGGCCGGGTTGGCAAACGTGAGCGCCAGCATGCCTTGTTTTTTCAGGTTGGTCTGGTGGATACGGGCGAAGGATTTCACCACTACCGCTTTCACGCCGAGGAAGCGCGGCTCCATGGCGGCGTGTTCGCGGCTGGAACCTTCACCGAGGTTTTCCTCGCCAAAAATGATGGTACCGATGCCTTTTTTCTGGTACAGCCGTGCTGATGCAGGCACTTCCATGTACTGGCCGGTTTCCAGATTGATCACCTTGTTGCGTTCGTCATTGAAGGCATTGGTAGCACCGATATAGCAATTATTGGAAATGTTCTCCAGATGGCCGCGGTACTTGAGCCAGGGGCCGGCCATGCTGATATGGTCGGTGGTGCATTTGCCTTTGGCCTTGATCAGGATGCGCATGTTTTGCAGCTCGCCGTTGGCGATAGGCGAGAAGGGCTTGAGCAATTGAAGGCGGTCCGATTTTTTGTCCACCATAATTTTTACGCCTCCTTTGGCTGGTGCGATATAGCCCGCATCCTCCACCGCGAATCCGGCCTTGGGCAATTCGACACCTTTGGGCGGATCGAGTTTCACGGTCTCACCTTTGCGGTTCACCAGTGTGCCTTTTTTCGGGTTGAAGGTCAGGTCGCCTGCGATGGCAAAAGCGGTGACGATCTCCGGTGAGGCTACGAACGCGTGGGTGTTGGGGTTGCCGTCGTTGCGCTTTGAAAAATTGCGGTTGTACGAAGTCATGATCGAATTCGGGCGGTTTTCGTTGTCAATGTGCCGTGCCCATTGGCCAATGCAAGGGCCGCAGGCGTTGGCTAAAACCAAGCCGCCCATTTTTTCAAAATCGGCCAAAAGCCCGTCACGCTCGGCGGTGAACCGGATCTGTTCCGAGCCTGGGGTGATGGTGAATTCCGCCTTGACTTCAAGGCCTTTTTCGCTCGCCTGCCGGGCGATGGACGCTGCGCGGGTCAGGTCTTCGTAGGACGAGTTGGTGCAGGAGCCGATAAGGCCGACTTCCAGTTGGGCAGGGTATTTATTTTTCTTGACCGCTGCCGCAAACTTGCTAAGCGGCCACGCCAAGTCTGGCGTGAACGGCCCGTTGATGTGTGGCTCCAGTTTGGACAAATCAATTTCGATCACTTGATCGAAGTATTTTTCCGGGTTGGCGTAGCATTCGGCATCGCCGGTGAGGTAGGGTGCGACTTTGTTGCACATGGCCGCCACCTTGTTTCGGCCTGTGGCCTTGAGGTAACGGAACATACTCTTGTCGTATCCGAAGGTGGAGGTAGTAGCCCCGATTTCGGCACCCATATTGCAAATTGTGCCCTTACCAGTAGCGCTAATACTGGTGGCTCCCGGGCCAAAATATTCTACGATAGCACCCGTGCCGCCTTTTACGGTGAGGATGCCGGCTACTTTCAGAATCACATCTTTAGGCGAAGTCCAGCCGCGCAGTTTTCCGGTGAGTTTTACGCCAATGAGTTTGGGCATTTGCAGTTCCCAGCCCATACCGCTCATAGCATCCACCGCGTCAGCGCCGCCCACGCCGATGGCCACCATACCTGCACCGCCCGCATTCACGGTGTGGGAGTCGGTACCGATCATCATACCGCCGGGGAAGGCGTAATTTTCCAAAACAATCTGGTGGATGATGCCAGCGCCGGGTTTCCAAAAGCCGATGCCGTATTTTTGGCTGACGGACGACAGGAAATCAAACACTTCCTTGTTTTTGTCCAGCGCCACCGTCATATCCTTGGCCGCACCCACGTCGGCGGTTATGAGGTGGTCGCAGTGAACGGTGCTGGGCACGGCCACTTTTTTGCGCCCGCAGGTCATAAACTGGAGCAGGGCCATTTGGGCTGTGGCATCCTGCATAGCTACGCGATCAACCTGAAAAAAGACATAATCAGAACCGCGCTTATACTCTTGCAACGGGCTTTCGGGATGCAGGTGCGCGTACAGGATTTTTTCAGACAGGGTGAGCGGGCGCTTGAGTTTGGCTTTGGCGGCATCCACGCGGGTCGGGAAATTTTTGTAAAACTCCCGAATCATCTTCAGATCGAAAATCATTCTTGGTTGACGGTTAAAAAGTTTGAAGGTTTCTGGTTGGTGGGCGGGCGCAAAGATAAAAAACTCACTTTGCTTCGTCTCGCAAGGCGCGGCGCAAGATTTTGCCAACGTTGGTTTTGGGCAGATCTTTGCGAAACTCAACCTGTTTGGGCACTTTATAGCCGGTAAGCCCGGCGCGGCAGTGGGCGGTTATTTCCTCGACACTGAGGCTGGGGTCTTTTTTTACAATGAAAGCCTTGACTCCCTCGCCGGATTTTTCATCGGGCACACCAATCACGGCTACCTCCATGACCTTGGGGTGCGTAGCGATCACATCTTCCACTTCGTTGGGGTACACGTTGAATCCCGACACAAGGATCATGTCTTTTTTGCGGTCCACGATATAGAAATAACCTTGCTCCGTCATGTAGCCAATGTCACCCGTACTGAGCCAGCCGTCGCGGATCACCTCGTCGGTGGCCTCCGGGCGCTGCCAATAGCCTTTCATTATTTGGGGGCCGGAGGCTTGTATCTCGCCCGTCTCGCGGATGTTCCCGATCATGCCGTTGTCGGTCATAATTCGGATGTCAGTGGACGGCACGGGCATTCCAATGGAGCCGAGTATGTTGTTGTCGTTCACTGGATTGACGCAAAGTACCGGGCT
The DNA here is from genome assembly GCA_046153695.1 of Saprospiraceae bacterium. GTDB lineage: Bacteria > Bacteroidota > Bacteroidia > Chitinophagales > Saprospiraceae > M3007. The sequence continues at coordinate 30,497 of JBJXEZ010000228.1, read as the reverse complement.
GGATTCGGTGAGGCCATAACCTTCGATCAGGGGGGTGCCGGTGGTTTGTTGCCAACGCTCGGCCACGGCCCGTTGTACAGCCATGCCGCCGCCGACAGTGGCTCGCAGGGCGCTAAAATCGAGCGAAGCAAACTTCGCATTGTTTAGCAGGGCATTGAACAGGGTGTTCACGCCGGTGAAAATATTTGGGCTGTGCGTGCGCCACTCCTTGACGAGCGCCGGGATGTCGCGGGCATTCACGATCAGCACATTTCTGCCGCCAACGGACATAAACGCCAGGCAGTTGACCGTGAAGGCGAAAATATGGTACAGTGGCAACGGGCAAAGGGCAACTACTTTGCCCTCGGGTAGCACGGGCATGAGCCATGCACGGATTTGCTGCATATTGGCCACGAGGTTACGGTTGGTCAGCATGGCTCCTTTCGACACGCCCGTGGTACCGCCCGTGTACTGCAGAATAATGGTGTCGTCGGGACCGGACTCGAAAGGTTTGATTGTGAATTTTCGGCCCTGCTTAAGACATTCCGTGAAGCAAACAGTATTGGTCAATGTGTACTTGGGCACCATCCGTTTAATGTGCCGCACGATAAAATTGACAAGTGCCCCCTTCACACCGAGCATCTCGCCGATACTGGTAATGATGACCGTTTTGATTTGTGTTTCGCCCAGAACCTCTTGCAAGTTGGCGGCGAAATTTTCGGCAATGAGGATAGCCTTTGCCCCGGAATCTGCAAACTGGTGCCGCATTTCCCGCGGGGTGTACAAGGGGTTGGTGTTCACCACGATGAGGCCGGCACGCAGGGCACCGAACAGGGCGATGGGGTACTGGAGCATATTGGGCATCATCAGGGCGATACGGTCACCCGGCTCGAGGCCGCGGGAGTGCAGGTATGCCGCAAAATTGGTGCTCAACTGATCCACTTCACCAAACGTGAGGGTTTTACCCATGAAAACAAATGCTGGCAGGTCGCGGTATTTTTTCAGGCATTCGTCCAGCATGTCAGTCAGGCGCGGATACACGTCCTGGTCAATGTAGGCCGGTACGCCCTTGGGGTAATTTTTGAGCCATGGTTTTTCTGTCATGTCGTGCTTTTATTAAGGTTGATTCTCAACAGTACGCTCGACCTCTTCCATGGAAAGGTCCAAGAGCTCCGCTATTTCTTCCACTGATTTCCCCTTTTCGTGCAGTTTTTTGATGATGTTTTCCATGCCTTTCTCCATGCCTTGTTCCTCCGCCCTTCGTATTGCCAGTGTCATCTTCCCGCGCTCATCTTGTTCTCGCATTGCAGCATAACTGTAGGCGTTCAATTCTTCTTTTGTCCAAGTGTATCTACTTGCGTCTTGGTACGCCGCTGCTAAGCCTTCGTCGTCAACATTGTCGGGTATGACATCGAGATTTTCAACCTCTTTGAGAAAAAATATCCACTTGTCCGTCACTCCCGTGAGTTCGGACAAAGACTTCGTGAACTTGGGCAGCTCGATGAAATAAAAATCCATATCCCTGATCCGTTGTTCGCCGTTTTCCACATCACAGACGGCATGGTGCGACAAATACTTATCTCCTTTGGTAAATTTGAAATCAAAAATTCCGATGAAAATTACTGGTTTAAGTTTGGTGTAATCATCTCCAGTGTCAATTTGCTGAGAGTATTCCTTGCTGGCATAATAGAGCAAGCGCTTGTCCAGGCCATCAGGTTCCGATACCTGCATTTCCACGAGGTGGGTCTTGCCCGTTTGATCGCGGGCCTTGATGTCAATTATGGAAGCCTTCAGGTTTTTTATGATCGGCAATTGGTACGTATTCAGGATTTCAACATCGTCTATAACATCCTCCCCCTTCAACCTCATCACGGCGTTGAGGAAAGAGATAAGGATGATTTTCTTCTTTTCGTTGCCGAAAATCTTCCGAAAGGCAATGTCATTTTTAATGTCTACGAAGCGCATAGTGGTTAAACCTTCAAAATCTGGCGAAAGTTGGTGGACGCCGTTTTGAATGCGCGAAGATGTTGAAAAAAAGGCACGTAAAGGCCTAGTGCCTATCAATTTTTATCAAAAAAACAGGTTGTAATGCTTCCTCTCGCGTGGCCGGGTTCAGGAATGCGGGCTTGAGCAAGGCGACCTGAAAATGGTTGAATGCGGCCACAGACGTATACCGGACCCCGGCGCTATCCAGACGCAATAGCCCCTGTTCATCGGTATACAGCCAAAAATCGCCTAGTGCCGCTGCCGTTTGGCGTGCTTCGTCGGGAGTGTCCACTTGTTTCAAAACCGCTTGAGAATAAAAGTCCAGAGCATGGCCATGCCGGTTGAAAAAACCGGTTTTTGACGGAGGAATGCCATGTTGACGGGCGTAGCGCGGTATAGCCGACGTGCTTTGAAACTGCAACAAATTGGGGTAAAAGTGCATGTTCAGGACAAACGCAGCACCCAAAAAAGCCAGCACCCCGCCCTGTACTAACCTGCCCGCAGGTTCAGCAAGATCTTTTTTGAAAAACAGAAAAAACGCCGCGCCGCCAAACAGGCCGAGTGTTACGGCCCATTGAAACACGCTGGCCGTCGGGAAAACAAAACCAAGCAAAAGCAATGCTACCGCTGCCAGCACAACAAACGCAAAACCGATTGATGCCCGGGCAACCCTTGCAATCTCCCCAAACCTGTCGACCTGTAGCAAACGTGCTACCAACACCGCCGCCCACGGCAGGGTGACGAAAATATAGTGTGGCAATTTGTACTTCGATAAAGACAGCGCCGCAAACGTGAGTACAAATGCCCCGATGGAAAACCCTTCTTCGCCCGCTGGCAGGCGTAGTTTTTGACGAAACAAATCGACTGCGCGCCGCCAAAAAGCAACAACCAACAGTACCGACCACGGCAAAAAGGCCCACAGATAAACGTGCAGGAAATAGAACAGCGACGTATCGTTTTTCCAGGTGTTTTCGCCCGTGATGCGCCCAAAACTCTGCTCCCAAAAGTAAAAATACAGGCCCGACACACCCGTTCGCCCGTTCACAGTTTTCTCCGGGTGCAGGTCAAACTGATGGTAAAGGCCCCAACACATGGGAGCCAGAACGGCGGCGGCCACGGCCAGCACCAGCAGCCAGCGCCCGTCAATCAACCGTTTCCAGTCGCGCCGAAGCGCAAGGTGCATACCCACAGCAAATGCTGGCACGACGAGGCCAATCGGACCTTTGGCAAGCATGGCAAGGCCGACAAAGAAACCCGCGCCAAGCAGTCCGGCCAGCCGGGGCCGCGCGGATTCGTACAGCGCTGCCAATTGCCAGATCGCGCAGGCTGTAGTACCCATGAGCAGAGTGTCGGTGCGCACGTCGTTGCACATTAGAAGCACGCCCAAACTGGCAGCCAACACAAACGCCGCCGAGCGCGCTGTTTTTGGAGCGTAAAAAAGCAGACAAAAGCGGTACGTAGCGTACACGCCTGCCATTGCACCGAAAAACGAGGGTAGTTTGTAGGCCCAATTGTGCAGCCCAAACAACGTATAGGACAAGGCCGAAGACCAGAACAACAGCGGCGGCTTGTCCAAATAGTCGGCGTGGCGGTGCTGCACTTGAAGCCAGTTGCCCGATTGCAGCATTTCCATGGAAATGGAGGCGTACTGGGCGGCATCCACGTCCATCACATCGAGGAAAAGCCCGCGTACGTACACGGCTAACAGCCCCAGGCCCAGCCACAACCACGGATTGCGGACGATTCTTTCAAGTCCCGGCTTCATCGCCTCAGTAGGTTTGTTGCAGGTGTTTCACCGTGAAAGCGGCCTTGGGGTCGTCCAATATCTGATCGGTTTTGAACAGGACTATGCGGCGTTCTCCGGGCAGCAGATCGAAGTAGTTGTCGCTGAAACGCCCTTCGGCGTTTGTCCGGAGGTACACGTTTTTGGCCAGTTTGGGGCTTTGCAGCACTATTTCGTAGCCCTCGTTTACGGGGTTGACCTGTATGCGTACCTCTGTTCGGGGTAGCAACAGTTTTTTGGGTGGTACGAGGTAGAACAGGCGGCGGCTGAGTATGGTACCTGTGGCGGTTTTAAAAACTAGTTCTACCACGGCATCGTCTTGTTTGCAGCCGTTGAGCAGGGTTTTCAGGTACCCCGACCACACCACACGGGCGGTATCGGGGCCCATCCAAACAGCCAGTTGTTCTTGATCACTCAGTTTTTTTCCTTCCAGTGAATAGGCATGGACGTGGACATTGAACACTGTGTCCTTTGGCAGGTCGGAACTGGCGTACAGTTTCAGGATATCATCTTCCACCAGGGGCAGTGCAACCACCGGGCTGTAGGCATCGCGCACATAGTGGTGCATGGCCTTCCAACGGCCGAGGTAGTCAATGCTCGACCACGAGGCCACCGGCCAAACGTCGTTGAGCTGCCAGTACAGCGTGCCCATGCAGTAGGGTTTGTTGCGGCGGTGCGCCTCAATGCCGGTGCGCATGCCCTCCGCCTGAAGCAACTGACTAACGTACACGAAATCTTCAAAATTTTTGGGCACGCGAAAATCCCGCTTGAGGTACTCCGCGATGAGGGCGTTTCCGCGCGGATGTTTTTGGTGGGTAAGCATCACCTTGCTGTCCAGCACGCGCTCCTCCGGTTTGGAAAAACCCTCGATGGTGGCCCAGTCGGGGAATGACTGGAACCCATACTCGCTCATAAATCGCGGCACCTTTTTGTTGAACATATCGAATGGCTCCTCGTCGTGCCATACGCCCCAATAGTGGGCATCGCCCTCGCTGGTAGACTTGGGGTTGCCCCTCCCGTACTTGGGTGAGCTCTCCCAGTAGGGTACGCCACCACCATAATTGGCCACGTAGGTGGGCAACAGATCGTTGAACAGGATTTGGTAATCGCGCCACAGCTGTGTGCGTTGGGCCTCGTTGAACTGCATCTGCCAGCCCCAGTGGTGCCAGGCTTCGTTGTTTTCGTTGTTGCCGCACCACAAGGCGATACACGGGTGTTGGCGCAGTCGTTCGATTTGCTCGTAGGCTTCGGCGGCGGCGGTTTTCAAAAACCTGCCGTTGCCGGGGTACAAGGCGCAGGCATACATGAAATCCTGCCACACGAGAATACCGCGGGCATCGCAGAGTTGGTAAAAAAGTTCGTCCTCGTAAATGCCGCCGCCCCACACGCGCAGCATATTCATGTTGGCGGCCACTGCGTCGTCAAGCAGGCGTTTGTACTGCGCAGGAGTCACACGGTCCTGAAAAATATCCTGCGGGATGTAGTTGGCCCCCCTGGCAAATACGGGTTTGCCGTTGAGTTTGAAAAAAAACGACTGGCCGAAGGAATCCTGTTCGGTCACCAATTCCACGGTTTTGATGCCCATACGCACCTCGGCGCGTTCGAGCAGGGCGGAACCGTATTTCAAATCGAGGGTAAAATCGTACAGGTGGGGTTCGCCCATACCCGCACACCACCATAGGCGGGGGTTGTCCACGGTATAGGTCACGGAGTCTTCGTGGGTGCCGATCTGGAGGATGCGGTCTTCGAGCGATTTGCGCTTTCCATCGCGGAAAATGACATTGGCTTTCCCCTCGATGTCGGATCGGTAACGGAAGCGGGCGACGAGCACGGCTTTTTGTTCGGTGACGCTTTGCGGAGTGACGAACACGTTTTCCAAAAGGAAATTGTCCCAGGCCAGCAGTTCGGGCAGTTTCAAAATGCCGCAGCCAGCGAAGCGCGGTCCCCAGTCCCAGCCGTAGTGAAACTGTGCCTTGCGAGTCATCGTGCGGATGCCGCCGGGCAGTTCGTAGCCGAGTGCCTGCCAGTCCGGCTCGGCCTTTTTGACCGGGCTTTCAAAGTAAATGTGCAGGCGGTTGCCCGTTGGTTTCAAATGTTTTTTCACGTCAGTCTGCCAGATGCGGAACATATTGTCCGTCTCGAGTACGAGGCTGTCGTTCAGAAAAACGTGCGCATATGTGTCCAAGCCCCGGAATACGAGTTCGATGTGCTTGCGTGCGAGCGTCTGGTCGTCCACGTCAAAGACACACTGAAACTCCCAGTCTTCCCGCTCGATCCACTGGAGTTTTTCCTCGTTGGCACCATAAAACGGGTCTTCTATCTGGCCGCTCTGGAGCAAGGCCGTGTGTACGCTGACGGGTACCGGTGTGGGGCGCCAGGTGCCGGTTTGCGCCTGCCGAAACTCCCATTTAGTTCGAATGGGCTGGCGGATAGGCGTGGCAGTAGTCTGGGTTTCAGCAGGCATGTAGGCGAGGAGCGTTAGGAGCGTAAGGATGACAAGGCGCATGTTGCGGTGGGTTGTGCGCCGGCAAAGGTAGGGAAATGCGCCACGCAGCGAGCGGGGTACAGGGGCGGAGGAAGAAAAGTTTAGAGCGTTACTCGGCTACGCCCTTTCGTTTGGTTTTGTAGTAATGCACCCCGGCACCAAACACCCAGCCCTCAAGGCCGGACTTGGTTTGGATATTGACCCAGTAATCGGTCACTTTTTCCAACCCGAGATTGATCTCCTCCGGTTTTTCGCTTTTTTTATTCAAAAATAACACCTGTTCGTGCAAATGAAGTCGGGCAACGAGGGCGCTTTTTTTGCTGGGTTCCTTACGCATGTTCAGGCCGTCAATAGTGACATAAAGCGTGGGGTATTTTTGAACGGTACCGGCACTTTCCGCTGGAGGAGCGGGTGGGGTATTGGTGAGTTTGGGCCGGTCAGCCGGGGCGGCTTGGGTGGAGGAAGGCTGATTTTCCAATTTGGGTAAACCACCTCGTTTCGCCGGAGGTGCCGAGTATGTCTCCGGTTGGTTTTGGAGCGTTGGCCGCGCTTCCGGCTGCGGTGCAGGCACGAACACGGTATCCGGTTTGCTCGGACGGTCTTCCTCCTCCATGTCGGTCCGTTCAGCGCGGGCTGTTTGTGATCGTTTGGACGAACACTTGGAAATGGCCCACAAACCTATGCACAAAAAAAACACCGCGATGATGAGCGTTTCGACTTTGGAAAATTTCATACAGCAACGAATTAAACTAAAAGTTTTAAAAAGAAAACAAATTTCGTGGATGCGCCCTACTTTTACGCAACAAAAAACACACCGCAAATTTGGGTAACCCATGACAGACCGGCAACTCTACCAAATTGCCCTCACCCTCCTGCCGCAAGTCGGTGCTATTACCGCCAAAACCCTCGTCAGTTACTGCGGTAGCGCCGAAGCGGTATTTCGTGCCTCTCGGCGCGAGCTCGTCAAAATCCCCGGCATCGGGCCAGGAATAGCCGCTGGTATTGCCCTGTCTTCCGCCCTGACCAAGGCTGAGGAGGAACTGCGCTATTTGGAGCAGTACAGCGTGTCGGCCATTTTTTACACAGACGAACAGTACCCAGCCCGGCTTCGGCAAAACGCCGATTGCCCCGCCTTGTTGTATTTTAAAGGCTCTTCGGCCGACTTGCTCGGCGCTCAACGCATGGTAGCTGTAGTGGGCACCCGCCAACCTACCGACTATGGCCGCGCCATTTGCGAGGAGATCGTCGAGGGCCTGCGAGCGTACAATGTGGTGGTAGTGAGCGGACTTGCATTTGGCATAGACGTGGCTGCACACCGAAAAGCCACAGCGTTGGATATACCCAATATCGCCGTGTTGGGCCATGGACTGAGCAAAGTGTACCCGGCCGAACACCGCAGCGTAGCCCTGAAAATAACGGAAAACGGCGGCCTGCTCAGCGAGTACACCCACGAGACCGGCCCCGACCGCGAACACTTCCCGATGCGAAACCGAATTATTGCCGGCTTGTGCGATGCCCTGCTCGTAGTGGAAACAGCCAACGCTGGGGGCTCCATGATCACCGCCGAACTGGCCGGGCAGTACCAGCGCGATATCTTCGCCGTACCTGGCCGCTTGCGCGATGCCAAAAGCGCCGGATGCAATCGGCTTATCCGGGATAATCGCGCCCGCCTCACCGAGTCTGCCGCAGATATCGCCGCCGCGCTTGGCTGGGAAGTCGATGGCAAAAGCCGGGGAAAACAACAACAACTTTTTCTAAACCTGACCCCAGCCGAAACGTCCCTGATCGAGGTTATCCGCAACCGCCCGCAAATTCCCATTGATGAACTTACCCTTGCTGCGCAGTGCTCGCCAGGCGACCTCGCCCGCCTTATCCTCGGGTTGGAATTCAAGGGCGTGGTGCGCACATTGCCGGGAAAACGGTATGAAATGGTGGGCTAAGAGGCTATCCGCTCTTCCACCACCTCCATCACCGTACGAAAAGCCGCATACTTGCCGTCGTAGCGCTGCTGGTGCCGCCGTTGCAGTTCAGGGGCAAACTCGTCCATGTACCGACGCAAGCGAGCCATGTCCTCCACGAGGTACTGCATGGCGTAAATTTCGGAATCCTGGTGCTCGTGGCCCAGCATCCGGCTCATGCGGCAAGACTGGAGCATACCGGTGGCCAAAACTTCCGGGATGTGGGTTTGGCGCATCCAGTCCACCCAGTCCTCGTGTACATCGAGGTCGATCGTTACTGTGACGTTGTAGAGGATCATATCTGTTGGAGGTTGTTGGTTTCACTAAGGCATTCTCCGGCTTGCCGGAGCAGGTCTTCGGTTTTGGCGAAGCAGAATCGGATCACCTTGTCGTCGCGTTTATCAGAAAAAAAGGCGGACACCGGTATGGCCGCTACACCAAAATCAGTAATCAGGCGCTTGCAAAAATCGAAATCCGGCTCGTCGCTGATGGCCGAGTAGTCGTACAACTGAAAGTATGTGCCCGAGCAGGGGATGGCCCGGAACCGGGTTTCGGCCATAGCCTCTTGAAACACGTCGCGCTTGCGCTCGTAAAAATCGGGCAGCCCGGTGTACTCACCAGGGTCGCCCATGAAATCGGCGAAAGCGGCTTGCATCGGGTGGTTGGCCGAAAACACGTTGAACTGATGGACCTTGCGAAACTCGCGCGTCAGGTCGGGCGGCGCGATGCAGTAGCCGGTTTTCCAGCCGGTATTGTGGTAGGTTTTTCCGAAGGAAAAAATGCACAGGCTGCGGGCGTAAAGGTCGGGGTAGCGCAAGGCTGAAGCGTGCTGCTCGCCGTCGAAAATGAGGTGCTCGTACACCTCGTCGCTCAACACCAGCACGTCGGTGTTTTTCAACAAAGCATTCAGGGCCAGCATGTCGGCTTCGCGCAGGAGCGTGCCGGTGGGGTTGTTGGGCGTGTTTATGCAAATCATGCGCGTGCGCGGCGTGAGCAGGCGGCCCACGGCGGCCCAGTCAATCCGGTAGTCAGGCGCTGCCAGTGAGAAAGCGACGACTTTGCCGCCCACCGTTTCCACAGAGGGACGGTACGAATCGTAGCAGGGTTCGATCAGGATGACCTCGTCGCCGGGGTGGACGAACGCGGCGATAGCGCAAAAAATAGCCTGTGTGCCGCCAGCGGTCACCGTGATTTCGGTGTCGGGGTTGAGCGGCCGTGCGTAAAGCCGTTCCATTTTTTCGGCAATGCGCTCGCGCAACAATGGCAAGCCAGGCATGGGCGAGTACTGGTTGTTGCCACGCTGCATATGCTCAAAAACCAGGCGCTGGAGCCGTTCCGACGGGTCGAAATTCGGGAAACCCTGCGACAGGTTGATGGCTCCGTACTGGTTGGCCAGGCCCGACATGACGGTGAAAATAGTGGTGCCGACGTGCGGGAGTTTGGACGTAATGGTCATGATGACGTTGTTTTAGCGCAGCAATGTTATGTCGCCTTTTCGGGCCACCACGGTTTGGTCTTTATGGTTCAGTTCCAGATAAAAAACGTACACATCGCTGGGGGCATTCTCGCCGTTGTGGGTGCCGTTCCAGGCAAAATTTGTGTCCGTGGAAAAGAACACTTCCTCACCCCATCGGCTGTAAATCCGCACCGAGCGCACCGTATAGTCCGAGCCGAGGATCGGCTTCCAGGCATCGTTGTTGCCGTCGCCGTCGGGGGTAAATGCGTTCGGGATATTGAGCAGGTCGCACGTGTTTTCGCGCACAAAGACCGAATCGGTACCCGCACAAAGCCCATCGAAAACCTGCACAACGTACAGGCCGGAATCGCTCACGGTCAGCGTTTGGCTAGTAGCCCCTGTGTTCCATTCATACTGCGCACCGGCTATACCGGCATCCAGCAAAAGTGTTTCGCCGGTACAAAAAACTGTGTCCGGGCCGAGGCTGACGGCTGGAGGCCCAGCCACAGGCACGGGCAGGGTGAAGGTTGCCGTTTGGCAGCCGTTGGTCACCTCAAGGCGCACGTTGTAGCTGCCTTCGGCAGAAAAAACGTGGGTCGGGTCGGGTATTACGGATATGTTGGCACTGCCGCTGGCAGGATCGCCGAAATCCCACGAAAAACCCGTGACCCCGGCGCTGCTTTCGTTGGTGAACTGAATGGGCGTGCCGAGGCAGCCGGGCTGGACGGAAAAATCACAGACCAGGGCCGGGGCCGCCGTTTGGCACAGCACGGAATCGAGTAGGGTAGTGGTCTGCTCGATGGTGTAGTTGGAAGCTACCCCGCCCGAGGCGGACGTAAATGCGGGCGTGCGCACCCGGACCGGCAGTGGCATGGTGATGGTCTGGAACGTAGCGTCCGTCGTATGGCACCCGGCTTCGAGGTTGGCATCGGTCTTGATGGCCAGACCCGTGAAGTCAAGGCCGAGGTAGTTGTTGGTGAATCCGGTGACGAGGTAGCCTCCGTCGGGAGTTTTGGACACCAGGGGGTAGTGTGAGCCGCCTGTGTTGAACAGTTTGGCGGTTTGCAGGGCGCCGTTGCCGGCAAATCGCGCTACGAGGTGTTTGTTCGGGACAAATCCAATAGTGGGGTAACTGGCCGTTGCTACGCCCACAACGAGATTTTCCTGTGCGTCGAGTACTAACGAAGAAGCGTTTTCAAACAAATTGGGCAGCCCGAAGAAACCCTGGGCCCAAAGTGTGTCGCCGACCATGTTGGTGCGCAGCACAAAATTGTCGCCCCAACTCTGAAAGTTTTGTTGGAGCACAGTCGTGCTGCCGGAGAGGGCATAGCCACCGTCGGCCATTTGGCGCAGGCCGAATGCCCAGGTCGAGTGTAGTGTGTCGCCGTAGGTACGCATGAATTCGGGCGTTCCTGCCGGGTCGGTCTTGAGCAGGAAAGCATAAAATGTGCCCTGGTCAATGAAGCGCCCACACACAGCATAGCCGCCGTCGGAGGTTTGAATCACGGATGAGCCCTCGTCGTAAGCGCTTTTGTTGCCGTATGTTTTGGTCCAGATTATGTTGCCAGTTCCGTCCAATTTGAGCAGGTACACGTCGCGGTATGAGCCGCCGGGCGTTTCGGAGCCGTATCGGTTGGTGTAGCCGGTGATGACAAATCCGCCGTCAGTGGTACCGGCTATACCGTGACCACCGGTATCGCCCAGGCCCTGGTTGATGACCTTGCGCCACAGGGTGTTGCCGTTTTTGTCCACGCGCAGTACGACCATCGCGTAAGCGTTGAACTGACCGATATTGCACAGCAGAACGGCACCGGTATCGGGCATGGTCACGATACCGACGCGGGTGAACACGTTTTGCACGGTGGTAGTCGGGCCGAGGGTTTTGATCCAGGCGATTTCTCCCGCACAGTCGAGTTTGACGATAATGGGCCGACTCACGGCCCCGTCTTCCACGATGCCGCCGAGTACATAGCCCCCGTCGGGACTGGCTTCGCCGGAAAACAGCTGCAGGTCACTGCCGTTTTTGTAGAACAGGCGCTGAAACGTAGCGAGCTGAGCGCTGGCTGGTGCAGGTGCGACAAGGTAGAAAAGCAAGGCATAAAAACCGATAGAGCAGATCTGTTTCATGCTGGCAAATGTAGGGCATCTTGGCAATTTTCTGGGGCAGGGCAAAATTGTAGTTGTGGGAAAAATGGGCGAAAAGGAACACGCAAAAGGCCGTAGCTTTGTGGTCTAATCCTGACTACGGTAGGCCTTCCGGGTTTATGAGCGTGTTTAAAATTTAGTCGCCGGGCTGCAAGCGGCAAATTTTGCTTCATACTGCGTTGTAGACACCCGGCTACGGCTGCAAATTTTGCCTTGCCTGAACAAATTTTGCTCACTTTCGCCTCGGCACCACATTTTAAACACGCTCTAAATGCCTGGAAACTCTGCCGCGTTCGATAAATGATGAAACAAAGCCCTCGTTACAAGGCTAACTTCGGTAGCCGGATGACCACGCTGCGAACCCGGGCCGCTGCCGCTGCCTGCGTCTTGAGTATGTTGGCTGGTTGTGGCGGTGCTGGAACACCTCTGGATGCCGGCACGCGCGACCGAATTGATTCGATGGCTACGGCTCAAATTCGGCTGGCCCAACTGGAATTGGACAGTCTGTGTGTCGTGCAACGGGCTGGCGAACTGCCCCGAATGGTGGACTCGATCAAAGGGAAACGTCTCCAGGAAATTGAACGCCAACTGCGAACGGTGCCGAAGTAGCGAGTGCCGGTTTTTTTACAAAAAAATTCAAAACGTATGAAAACCATCAACGACTGGTTGTCCGAGTACGGCGAAAGCCACCAGAATCCCACGAACAAACTGGTGCACTGGGTTTGTGTGCCTGCAATTTTTTTCAGTATTGTCGGCCTGTTGTATGGCATTAAATTAGGCTATCAGGTCACGCCCACGCTGGAGCTCAATGCGGCAATGGCTGTATTGGCTTTCGTCGTGGCGTATTATATGCGCCTGTCGCCAGCGCTGGCTGTCGGTATGTTCCTGTTTGCGATATTGTGCTTGTTTCTGGCCGGACAGATTGAAGCCGCCGGATTTGTACTGTGGCAAGTTTGCCTTGCTGTTTTTGTTTTGGCCTGGATCGGGCAGTTTTGGGGCCATAAAGTAGAGGGTAAAAAGCCGTCATTTTTCCAGGATATCCAGTTCCTGATGATTGGCCCGGCCTGGCTCATGAGTTTTATTTACGGTCGCCTGGGCCTGCGCTACTGACCCGCAAGATGCAACCCCTTTAGCAGAAACCCACCAACGTTCCAATCTGTTTCATGGAGACCTATTCCAATTTGAGTGATCATATTCAGTTGTATGACAAGTTGTTTGTCACCCTGTTCACGGATGAGCAGGTACAGGCCCGCGTACGAGAGATTGGTGCCGAGATTACCCACAACTACCGGGAAAAAAAACCGTTGTTTGTCAGCATCCTGAGCGGTGCCTTTGTTTTTGCCGCCGACCTCATGCGCGCCTTTGATGGCGATTGCGAGGTGGGCTTTGTCAAACTGTCGTCCTATACCGGTACCCGCTCGTCGGGTGATGTGCAAACGGTCATGGGCTTGGAAAAAAACTTGCGAGACCGCCATGTTATCGTGGTGGAAGACATTGTGGATACAGGCCGAACGCTGCACTTTTTTCTTGAGCACCTGCGCGGCCAACAGCCAGCCTCCATTTGCACCGTTACATTTTTGCGTAAGCCCGATGCTGCGGCTTTCCCGGTACAGGTGGACTATGTAGGATTCGATATTGAAGACCGTTTTGTGGTGGGTTATGGTTTGGACTACGATGGCCTCGGGCGCAACCTGCCAGGGGTGTATCAGTTAAGCACTCCGTAGCGCAAAAATGGAGGTTTGCGCAGGCGCTTTCGCCCGCAATAACGCTATGAGCCTCCGTGACACTTTTTTAAATACGTGCCGAGGCAGAATTATTTGATTATTTCATCGGTACTAAGGCAATACTTCGTTGTTTTTTTCAATCGTAGCGCTGATATGCTTTCAAAAAATGCCTCGTCTTGCCTCAATACCCCTTCGCTTCATTTTATCAATTAATTCTGCCTCGGCGCTTACCTTTGCCCTGTCCGGACGGCTGGGCTATTTTTTTCATCAAAACAAGACCATAAAGACATGATTATTGGTGTACCAAAAGAGATCAAGACCAACGAAAACCGCGTGGCGCTCACACCTGCTGGCGCGTTCGAGTTCACAAAACGCGGACACAGTGTGTATGTAGAAAGCACGGCAGGTATCGGTAGCGGTTTCGATGATAATGACTACATGGAAGCTGGCGCGAAAATCCTCCGCACTGCTGGCGAGATTTGGGCTATCGCCGAAATGATCATGAAGGTGAAAGAACCAATTGCCGAAGAATACGGCCGTTGCCGCAAGGATCAGTTGATCTTCACCTATTTCCACTTTGCATCCAGCCAGGAGCTGACGCACGCCATGATTAAAAGTGGGGCCGTTTGCCTGGCTTACGAAACAGTGGAAACCAAAGACCGCCAGCTGCCCCTGCTCATCCCAATGTCGGAAGTAGCCGGTCGTATGGCCATCCAGGAGGGCGCAAAATATTTGGAAAAACCCGTGAAAGGGCGCGGCGTGCTGCTCGGCGGCGTGCCGGGAGTAGAACCCGGCAAGGTGCTGGTACTCGGCGGTGGTGTAGTGGGTACACAAGCGGCCAAAATGGCTGCCGGACTTGGCGCCCAAGTGACCCTGCTCGACGTGAGCCTGCCCCGGTTGCGCTACTTGAGCGATATCATGCCTCCGAACGTAACCACCCTCTTCTCCAGCGAGTACACCATTCGCCGCCTGGTGCAAACGCACGATCTCATCGTGGGAGCCGTGTTGATTCCAGGAGCCATAGCCCCCAAACTGATCACCCGTGATATGCTCAAACTTATGCGCCCGGGCACAGTTATCGTGGACGTGGCCGTTGATCAGGGCGGATGTATCGAGACCACCAAACCAACTACCCACGACCATCCGACGTATATCATTGAAGACGTGGTACACTATTGCGTGGCAAACATGCCGGGTGCCGTACCGTTTACCTCAACAGTAGCGCTCACCAACGCGACATTACCATACGCCCTTCAACTGGCCAACAAGGGTTGGGAGCGGGCCTGCCTGGAAAATCAGGAACTGTTCCTCGGCCTCAACGTAGTGAAAGGCAAGGTCGTTTATCAGGGTGTTGCCGATGCGTTTGGCTTGCCGTTCGACCGTTTGGAGGATATCAGTTAATAAAATCCCAGTAGCCCCTAACACCGCACTACATGAAGTACCTCGTCCTTGGCCTCAAAGCAGTGGTCTTGGTCTTGCTGATGCTGTTGTACATTGGCGAGGTTGATGTTTCGTACCTGATCGAAGGGTTGAAACCCCGGTACCGCGAACCCATGCGGTACTACGTGGACGTGGTTTCGGCCATAGCCATTTTTTTGCTGCTGCTTGACTTTGTGCAAGTTACCGTAGTGTGGTTTTACCGCCGCCGCGCCAAAATCAAGGGCGACGACAACTTTATTGTCGGCATCGGACAGTTGTATTCCATCATTCTGGTCATTGGACTGGCCATTGGGTTGTTGTCGTTGTTCCGAATTAACATCAACGAGGTGATGACCTCGTTATCTATCATTTTTGCCGGCCTTGTGCTGCTCACCAAAGACTACATTTCCAACGTGATCAATGGCATGATCATGACCTTTTCGGGCGAGCTCAGCATCGGCGACAATATCCGCATCGGGCAACACCGGGGCAAAATTGTGGACATAACCCTGCAAAACATCCACCTGATCAACGACGACGACGATGTGATCTACATTCCTAACAACGTCGCCTTGATGACCGACATCGTGAACTACACGAAACGAGCCGTCAAGCGCACGAGCATTGATTTTGAAATTGACCTGAAATACCTCGTCACAGTAGAGGAACTGGAACGAAACCTCGTCCAAACCCTCCGACCATTTCAAGACCTGATCAAAGACAACAGCTACTATCTGCGCGTGGCCGAGGTGAACCGGGGTAGCGTGACGTTGAAATTCCAGTACATCCTGAACGAACCAAACAAGGAACTGGAGCGTGCCATCCGCCGAAAAGTCGTGCGCCGCCTGGTGGAGATCATCAGCGGGCGCGAAAAATTTGTGGACAACATACCCGGCTTGCCGGAGGATTTTCCGGGCCATGCCTGATCGGGGTGGGCGAGTGCTCCTGCTTGAGCGTAAAAAGGTGTCAAAGAGGCTCTTGGAGTTTATTGAGGCTCACAGATTTTTTCCCGACGTGGCACTTTTCCGTCCCACGAGCCACTTCGCTGCCTACTTCGCCACAACCAGCCGCTATGGAGATCGTTCGGCAAAAAATCAAGGGCTATTGCATCCGTAAACGCTTTTCTCAGATGGAAACTCTGGATTGATTGTTCTATCAAGTCAAGGTGTTCAATGTTATTCAGTTGCATTGCTGTTCTGTTTGGTATGGTTAAGGATTCTGTTAGGTATCATTCCCTAAACAAATCCTCCAAATCCAGTTCACTCTGCACAACGGCCTTCGAATGGGCGTTGACCTGCAGCCCAAAAGTGGTGATGAAGGACAAAAAGACGGATTTCCGGGTGCGCGTTTCGGCTTTGAAAACACCGATTTTTTGGCGCAGGGCTACCTCGTAGTTCTTGTCTATCGAAAACGGATTTATCGAAAACTTCATTTCAAACAAGTTGATCACTTGGTCGCGGCGGTCAATGACCAAGTCAATCTGCGCCCGGAATTCCGGGTTGCCGCTGCGCCAACTGGACGAAGACGTTTGGATGCCGCTGATGCCGAGGGCTTTTTTGATTTGCGTCAGATGGGCAAGGCAGACTTGCTCAAAAGCATAGCCGCTCCACGCGCGGCGTTGGGGATTGTCAAGGGCACTGACCCAGTTGTTTTCATCCAAAACTTGTGCGCCTTCGATAAACTTCAGGTAGAAAAGGGTGTAGAAATCCACCAATTGATAGAGGCTGTTGCGCGATTTTTTGCCAAAAGGTGCGTACTGGCGGACAAAGCCGCTTTCCTCCAGTTCGGCGAGCAGATCCGTCGTCCGCCCGCTGTTGGGCAGCCCCGACCCGGCAATGATCTCGGACCTGGTCAAGCCTTGGGCCTTGTCGGCCAGCGCCCGCACGATGTTCAGGTGCCTGTCGGATTGGCTAAAAAGCGAACTGAACAGGTTGGAAAACTCGCGCCGGAGCAGCCCGTTTTCAGAAAAACAGATGTTTTCGATATTCTGTGCGGCGCTCAGATTGGTCTCTACTTCATCCCAATAAAATGGCACGCCGCCCAAGACCATGTACAGTTCCACGATCTGGTATCGGGTGAACGCCGCGTTTTTGGCCTGAAGAAATTGCTCGCACTCGTGCAGGTTGAAGGGCTGGATTTTCATCCGTTTGGTCACCCGATTGTGCAGCCCTCCTTTGTTGTTGATGAGTTTATTGAGCATCCACGAGGCTGCCGAGCCGCAGACCACGAGCAAAATGTCGCGCCGCGCGGATGCCCAACTGTTCCAAAAATGCTCCAGCGCTTGCACAAAACCAGAGTTGGGCGTGTCGAACCACGGAAGTTCGTCTATGAACACTACTTTTGGGGTGGCTGGAAGTTTTTCGAGAAAAAGGCTCAATTGGTGAAAAGCTATCAGCCAGTTCGATGGTGGTGTGGGCGAGGCGGCCTTGTCGGCGCGTTGCAGAGCAAAGTGGAAATTGGCGAGCTGCTGGGTGGCGTTCGAGTTGGCAAGCCCAGCGACCTGAAACGAAAACGCGCCCTCGTAGGCCGACCGGATCAGAAATGTTTTGCCAACCCTTCGCCGCCCGAAAACCGCGACAAATTCCGATTTGCCACTGGCAAGCAGCGCACGAAGCGTGGCCAATTCGTTGCGCCGACCAATAATGGGTGATTGTTCCATTCTATTTTGATTTGGCTACAAAGGTAGTTTTCGCCCTACTTAAAGCCAAACCGAAAGTGTTCCATCTGCCCAATGTGCTGATTACGCGGAAAAGCAACCTGATTCTCAACTGGCTACAAAACCATTCAGCAAGAAAGAAAGATGAGCCAAAAGTGCTTGATCCTGCGAGAATTAGCACATTTTTTCTCTGTGTTCTCTCCCACTCTGTGAGGTGCTGTACAATTTCTACTTTTGCGGGACTCTGTGAGCCTCCAAAAACTCCGCGAGCCTCTGTGACACCTTTTTTAACACCATCACATGAACCGACTTCAGTACGAAACATCGCCCTACCTCCTGCAGCACGCCTCCAACCCGGTGGACTGGTACGGTTGGAAACCCGAAGCATTTGAGCGGGCACGCCTCGAAAACAAACCCATACTGGTGAGTATTGGATACTCAGCCTGCCACTGGTGCCATGTCATGGAGCACGAGTCGTTCGAAGATCCGGACGTGGCGGCTGTCATGAACGAATATTTTGTGAACATAAAAGTGGACCGCGAGGAACGCCCCGACGTAGATGCCATTTACATGGAAGCCTGCCAAATCCTGACGGGCGGCGGCGGCTGGCCCCTCAATTGTTTCCTCACCCCGGAGGGCAAGCCGTTTTTTGCGGGCACCTACTACCCCCCGCGCCCGGCGCACAACCGGCCCTCGTGGATGCACGTATTGCGGCATTTGGCCAAAGTCTGGCAAGATCAACGCCCGACAGTGTACGAGCAGGCCGACAAATTGCTCGGCTATATCCAGCGCAACGACAACGCTTTTTTTGAAAAAAACGCCAACAATCCCAACCCGCTTCTGACGGCCTCGCCGTTCAGCCCGGAGTTGTTGGAAAATATTTTTTACCAGATGCGGGAGCGGTTCGACCGGGCAGAAGGTGGTTTCGGCGGTGCACCGAAGTTCCCGTCCAGCATGGCTATTCAATACTTGCTAAACTACCATTGGTTCACGGGCAACGCAGAAGCGCTGGAGCACGCCCTTTTTTCCCTGGATCGTATGTGCATGGGCGGCATCTACGACCAGTTGGGCGGCGGCTTTGCCCGGTACGCTACCGATCGGGAGTGGCTTGTACCGCATTTCGAGAAAATGCTGTACGACAACGCGTTGCTCGTTTCGGTGTTGGCTGATGCCTGCCAGTTGTTGCAAACAACCGGTGCGAAAAACCGCGAAGCAACACGCCGGGTTGCCCTTTACCGGAGAACAATCGAAGAGACGCTGGCCTTTGTGGAACGCGAACTGACCCACACGAGTGGCGGCTTTTTTTCAGCCCTCGACGCGGACTCGGAAGGGGAGGAAGGCAAGTTTTATGTTTGGCAAAAAACCGAGGTCGAGCAGGTGCTTGGCGACGATGCCGATGAATTTTGTGCTTTTTTTGGCGTAGTAGCCGAGGGTAACTGGGAGCATACAAATATCCTGTGGTGCCCCTTGCACATGGATGTTTTTGCCGAAAAAAACGGCTTGGACACAGCAAGCCTCGAACAACGGCTGTCAGCATGCCGAAAAAAACTGTTTGAACACCGAGCCGTACGCGTACGCCCGGGGCTGGACGACAAAACCCTCGCGGGATGGAACGCCCTGATGGCCACGGCTTACGCCAAAGCGTTCGCGGCGCTTAGGCACCAGACCTACCGCACTGCTGCCGTACGGAGCACCGAGTTTGTTTTGAGCAACATGACAGACGAAACGACAGGTCGGCTGCTCCATTCCTGGAAAAACGGTACGCCACAGATCATGGGCGTTTTGGAAGACTATGCATTTTTGATCGCTGCCCTGACAGATATTTGGCAAATAACATTCAATTTCAAGTATTTAACCCAGGCTACAACACTTGTTGAACAGGTTTTTGCCTACTTTCACGACCCGGAATCGGGGTTGTTTTTTTATACCGCTTCCGATCAAACGGATTTGGTTCTTCGGCGCAAAGACCTGTACGACAACGCTACTCCTTCGGGAAACAGTACGATGGCGCACAACCTGCAGCGCCTCGGTATTCTGCTCGATCGGCGCGAATGGCGGGAGCATGCCGCGCTGATGCTGGATAAAATGCGTACAACGGTTGAGCACTATCCTTTGTCTTTCGAACGTTGGGCAGTTGCGCTGGCTTATGAAACGCACCCGTACCTAGAGATCGCCGTCGTTGGCGGTAACGCCTTGGAAAAAGCGACAGCCTTGAGCAAGCGTTTTTTGCCCAACGCCGTGTTTGCCGCTACCCGGGAACCGGATACGTCAATTCCATTACTTGCTGGAAAGCCAGGCGAAGAGGATGCCCTGATTTACGTTTGCCGCGACTACATTTGCCACAAACCGCTTCTAACCTTGGAGGAATTTGAGCAATTCATTGGGGCCGCCCGATAAACGAACAACGCTATGCTGAAACTGCTTACACCTATATTATCAGTAGCATTCTTTTTAAGCGACGCAACCAGAATGATTGCCCAACAGGCACCCCAGTACAGCTTGTACCTGCTCAATCCGTATGCGTATAATCCAGCCTGTGCGGGATTAGAAAATACGTTGGTTGCTACCGGGGTGTATCGGCAGCAATGGTCAAGCCTGCCAGGTGCGCCGGTTTCGCAGCATATCAATGCACATATGCCCCTTGCTATGCTTAGCAGCGGGGTTGGCCTAAAGGCCGAAAATGATGTGATCGGTGCGCATCGAATGACACAGGTGGCGTTGAGCTACAGTTTTCAGCGCGAGATCGGGCGCGAGGCAATGTTATCCATCGGGGCGAGTGGCGGTTATCTTCAATACACATTAGACGGAAGCAAGCTGCGCACTCCGGATGGAAAATACGAGCCGGCGGGTGTGTTTTTGCACAACGACCCGTTGTTGCCAGAGGGGAATGTCTCCGCCTCCACTTTTGTAGCAGAGGTCGGCGTTCATTTTCAGTGGAAGGACTTGGCTGTTGGCTTTGCAGCGTTGCCGGTGTTTGCGCCGGTTCTGCAAAGCGGATCGGGCGGCGGTTTTGGTATTCGCCCGGAGCGCCATTTTCTTCTGGCGGCCTCCTACCGGATAGAGGCGGGGCGAGAAGTGACCGTAGTTCCGTCTCTTTTGTTTAAATCTGATATTGTCGAAATTCAAACAGAAGTTTCTGCTACGATTCGGTTTCGAGAGAATATTTTTGCGGGCGCTTCCTACAGGGGTATGCAGGCGTCTCAAAGCGATGCGGCTGTGTTGATGGGTGGGTTTCGGTTGAACGAGCGGACATCGCTGGCCTATTCCTTCGATATACCATTGTCGTCGTTGGCATCAGCTAACAGAGGTAGTCATGAATTATTGCTGCGATACGATTTGGGCAAACCCATCGGCACAGGCAAGTTGCCGCCGGTGATTTACAACCCGCGCTTCCTTTAACGATATAAATTTTTGCAGATAAGGCCGATTTGGCCTGCGCTTGCTCGTGCAGCAAGATCAATTCCGACTTTTCTTTCAAGCGGAAAAAAAATTTGGCTCGCTATACCACTAAAAGTTAAATGACCGTTTGGTTGCTGCTCGAACGGAAAATGATGAAGGCAGGAAAAACCAATTTTGTTTGGGATTCTTTTTTGCATCAATTTTAATCAACTACCTTTACGACCACTTTTTCCAAACAAACATTTATAAGTAGGAAATACACGGGTGTCAACATGAAAAAACTACGGAATTCGATTCTGCTCTTACTCTTTTTCGCGGCTTTGGCCGCCTCTTGTGGCCGGAAGGAAACCGGCGATCTGGTCGGTGTACTTGACCGCCCCACATGGAAAGGTGTCAACCCTTACGGTATGTTGTACATACCCTCCGGTACGCTGCACGTAGGTGTTGGCGACGAGGATGTCAGCAAGCAATTGGTTGCCCGCCCCAAATCCATCTCCATCCAGGGTTTCTTCATGGACGAGACGGAAATTACTAACAATGAGTACCGCCAGTTCGTTCAATGGGTGCTTGATTCGCTCGCTCACGACAAAATGGGCCACTTCTTAGAGGACGACGGCGGCGACTTCGAGAAGCAAATGATCGACTGGGAAGCGGAACTTGACTGGGAGAACGTTGACGGCGAAGAAGGCGCCGATGGCAGCCTGGAAGATCTTTACTACCCGCCGAACGAGCGTTTTGCAGGTCGTAAAGAACTGGATGCCAGCAAATTTGTCTTTGAATTCCAATGGTACGATTGGCAGCGGGCCGCACACGATCGCGCCAGCAATCGAACCAGCCACGTTCACAAAGAGAAAATCTCCGTTTACCCCGACACGCTCTGTTGGATTCGCGATTACGCGTACTCCTACAACGAGCCGATGACACGGAACTACTTCTGGCACCCGGCATTTGACGATTACCCCGTGGTGTGTGTAAACTGGAAAATGGCCAAAGCGTTCTGCTACTGGCGTGCTAAATTGTGGGATATGTACACCGGCGAAGCCATCAATACCGAAGACTTCCGCCTCCCCACCGAATTTGAATGGGAATATGCCGCTCGCGGCGGCCGTGAAGGCGCACCATTCCCCTGGGGCGCTTACTACACCCGCAACGCAAAGGGCTGCCTGTTGGCCAACTTCAAACCGGGTCGTGGCAACTATCCCGAAGACGGCGGCCTGTATACCGTCAAAGCCGACGGCTACTACCCGAACGACTACGGCCTGTACTGCATGGCTGGCAACGTCGCAGAGTGGACAGAGACAGCATTTTATGAAAATGCCTACGCGTTTGTCCATGACCTGAACTCCGACATTCGCTACGATGCCAAACCCGAAGATTCACCCACTGCCAAGCGCAAGGTTATTCGCGGTGGCTCGTGGAAAGACGTGGCGCACTTCCTTCAAACCGGCACGCGTTCCTGGGAATACCAGGACACGACCAAGTGCTATGTTGGCTTCCGTTGCGTACTCACCTTCCTGGGCCGATCCATCAACGATTTCTAATAAATACATGCCAAGGATGCCACAAACGTTGAGCATTAGCGCTTGCAAAAATAATATTCTGCACCGACGCTGCGCTCATGCTTTTCTGGCATCCTTGTTTTCTTTGTCGCGTATGGTTTCATCATTCTAGCCGACGCGCGACATTTGAGCCTGCTTTTTTTGGCATTATCCGGACAAAAAGCCGCGCTAGGTGCAAAATCTTGCAAAATTTTCTTCGGAATTGTCTTTTTTACATTGTTACCTTTGCCCCGCCATTTGAACCTTGTTAACAAATTACAAGTATTGTCAACCTTTTTGTCAACTGCTAAAAAGTATTAAACAATGTCTATCTTCAAGACGAAGTCTTTCAAGTACTTTAAGAACCTGATCATCGGCTTTGGTGCCGCCATCGTGTTGATGGGAGCCCTGTTCAAACTGGAAAGCTGGGAGTTTGCTTCCGAGATGCTTATCGTCGGCTTGACCACCGAAGCCATCATCTTCCTTATGTTGGGTCTTCTTGGCCCAGAGCCCGACTACTACTGGCACAAACTGTACCCCGGTCTCGAAGACTACCATTCCCGTATCGCTCCTCTGACCGCCGGCCCGACCAACATGCCCGAAGTAGCGCCACTGCACGGCGACGTGGTAGAGCGCCAATTGGGCGGTATGCTGACCGAGTTGCAATCCATGTCCAAAAGCATGGGTGCCCTCAAGGCTCTGCAAGAGGTAGATTTCTCCGGTACACAGGAGCAGGTCAAGTCCATGAGCAACTTCTACACCAAGATGAACGAGGCTATGGCCGACATGGCCAAGTCCGCCGAAGATGTTCGTGCGTACAAAGACCAGCTGTCGTCCCTGAACAAGAACCTCGGTTCGCTCAACACCGTTTACGGCAATATGCTGACGGCTATGGCCAATATCGGCCGCCAATAAGCAAGCCCGAAACGGTATTGAAAGCACTCCTTTTTTCAAAATTTTAAAGACAACTTAATATGTCAATACCAAAGGAGCCGCGACAGCTAATGATCAACCTGATGTATCTGGTGTTGACCGCGCTGCTCGCGCTAAACGTATCTGCCGAGGTGATGAATGCCTTTTTCTCTCTGGACCGCGGTCTGAAGGGAAGCCGCGACATCGTGGAAAAAACGAATGACGTGGTGATGGAAAACATCAACAAGCAGGCCGATGCTTATAAGACGGATTCCTCTGAGATTTATCGGAACAACGCCAAACAAGCTATTGCCTTGACTACGGAGTTTACGGCATACATTGACGGTGTTCGGAAGAAATTGTTCGACAAAGCAGGTGGCCCTTCCAAAAATGACCCGACCATTCCCAAGGACATCCGTAACAAGGATATCACCACCCGTATGTTTGTACTGGGAGAGGAAGGCGGCGCAAAAGGACTTGGTTTTGAAGTTGAGCAAAAGATCAAAGAAACCCGCGAGAAATTGTTGGCCTTGGCCGATAACAACCCAGAGGTTGCAGCAGGTTTACCGCTTGATGTGGAAAAAATCCCGCCTGGTTCGGATAAGATCAACTGGGCCGACTTCAAATTCCGCCAAATGCCGGTGGCTGCTTGTTTCCCGATTTTGGGCAAAATTCAAAGCGATGCCAAAGCATCTTCTTCTGCGATCCTCAACTACTGCCTGAAAAAAGTAGCTGGTGAAGACATTAAATTTGATGCATTCCAACCTGCTATCAGCGCACCCAAAGGGTATGTCATCGCTGGCGACAAGTATGAGGCTGACATTTTCCTCAGTGCTTACAGCACCAATGCCGACAACATCAGTATCTCGGTTGATGGAAGAAGCCTGCCAATTAAAGAAGGTGTGGCCAAGTACGAAACCGGCACGAGTTCCACCGGCACCAAACCGTTCAAGGTGAGTATCAATGTGAAAAACCCACTGACGAACGAAGTCAAGAACTACTCGAAAGAGTTCCAATACGAAGTGGGCCAGCGTTCCTGCTCAGTACAATTGGACAAGATGAACGTGTTCTACATCGGTGTCGATAACCCGATATCGGTGTCCGCAGCAGGTGTATCGTCCAATGACCTGAATGTGAGCGCTTCCGGCGTATCGCTGACGAAAACCGGCAACGGCAAGTACACCGTCCGCGCTGACAAACCCGGCGAAGCCTTTATCACCCTGTCGGGCGGCGGCCTTCCGCCGACCAAGTTCAACTACCGGGTCAAGCGTATTCCCGACCCAGTACCGATGCTCGGTGCCCAGCGCTTCGATAGTGCCATCCCGAACGGTACGTTCAAGGCTCAGGGCGGTGTGGCTGCGGTTTTGGAAAACTTCGACTTCGATGTCAAGTGCGAGGTGGCTGGCTTTACGGTCGCCTACCAGAAAAAACGCGCCGACGTGGTCGAAAAGACCAACGCAGGTGCCCGCTTCGGTGGCGATGTGAGCGACCTGATCCGCAACGCTGCTCCTGGAGACGTGTACTACTTCCTCGATATTCGCGCCAAATGCCCCGGCGATATCGCTGCCCGTAAATTGGGCGACCTGGTTTTCAAAATTCGGTAATAAAGTTGTTTCAGCCGACGTTCTAAGCCGCGTCGGCTGAAACACTATTTAGCACAAACTACTACTTAACGTTCACCTTACCATCATCCACGCGAACCATGCATACTTTCATAAAATGGACCTGCCTTAGTCTGCTACTTTTCTTCACGGGAACCGCTCTCGTCGCGCAGGAGGTTGACGAAATCGGCGTAAAAACCGAAGTCAGCGAACCGGACGAATTCGGCGAAGCCCCGCTGGATGATGTGGTGAAAAAAGAAATCATGCTCGAGCGCAAAGTGCTGGCCTACCAGCCTGTCCGTGAAAGCGACGTTTTTTACGAAAAACGCATCTGGCGCATCATTGACGTGCGCGAAAAAATGAACCTCCCCTTCGCCTACCCGGAAGAGCCTTTCTTCAAAATCCTCTCCGACGCGGCATCCAAAGGCGACATCCCGGTTTACTCCGTGGAAGACGACAAGTTCACCAAGCGCCTCAGCACCGACGACGTGCTCTCGATGCTTTCCAAAACAGATACCATCGTTACCTTCGACCCGGAAACGTACGAAGAAAAGGTCAAGATCGTTCGCAACGATATCAACCCGTCCGATGTCAAGCGTTTCCGTATCAAGGAAATCTGGTACTTCGACAAAGAGACTTCCACCCTGCAAGTACGTATCCTCGGTATTGCTCCCCTGATCAACGTGACCGACAGCGAAGGCAACTTCCGCTATGAAAAAGTTATGTTCTGGGTGTACTACCCCCAAGTGCGTGACCTGCTCGCCCGGCACCGGGTTTTCACCCTCGGCGGCAACACCAATGCTACTGTTTCCTGGGAAGACCTCTTCGAGATGCGCTATTTCGCCAGTTTCATCATCAAAGAATCCAATGTGCATGACCGCCGGATCGAAGACTACGCCCGCGGCGTAGACGCTCTCTGGGAGTCGGATCGTATCAAGAACCACATTTTCAACTTCGAACACGACCTCTGGCAGTATTGATTTTTCCTGCCACCGATCATTGAAGAAAAGAGCCAGCGGCACCAACCGCTGGCTCTTTTTTTTGCGGCCAACGGTTTTCGGATAGGCTCTAAATTTCAGCCGTCCCGGCAAAATAGGCGGCCACTTTTTCCGCAGCAGCCTTGCCAACAACGGTTTCGACCTCCTCCGCAGATGCCTCGCGCAAACGGGCCACCGAGCCAAAGTGCCGGAGTAGTTTGTCGGCGGTTTTTTCACCAATGCCAGTTATCTCGGTCAACTCGGTTTGAAGGAAATTGCGGCTGCGCTGGTCGCGGTGGAACGTGATGGCGAAGCGGTGCGCCTCGTTGCGCGCCTGTTGGATGAGCTTGAGCGACTCCGATTTTTTATTGATGTGCAGGGGCACCGGGTCGTCGGGGTAAAAAATCTCTTCGAGTTTTTTGGCAATACCGATCACGGTGACCTTGCCCTCTAATCCCAGGGCACGCAGGCTTTTCATGGCTGCGCTGAGCTGGCCCTTGCCGCCGTCAATAATAATGAGTTGGGGGAGGCTTTGGGCCTCAGCCAAGAGGCGTTTGTACCGACGAAAGACGACTTCCTCCATGGAGGCAAAGTCGTTGGGCCCTTCAACCGTTTTCACATTGTAGTGGCGATAGTCGCGCTTAGCGGGCTTGGCGTTTCGGAAAACGACGCAGCTCGACACAGGATTGGTGCCTTGAATATTCGAGTTGTCGAAGCACTCGATATGCAGGGGGGCATCGGTCATATTCAGGTCGGCTTGAAGGGTGCGCAGTACGCGCTCGGATGCGGTTTGCCGGTTGGTACGGGAGGCCGCGTCGCGTCGTTGCTGGAGCAGATGGTACTGCACGTTTTTTTCCGACAGGTCAAGCAGTTTTTTCTTGTCACCGATCTTGGGTACAGTCACGGTGGCCACACCCGGCACAACCATATCGAGGGGCACAATGATCTCGTCGGAGTGGCTGTCAAATTTTTCCCGCAGTACGGGTACTGCGAATGCCAGCAGGGTGGTCGTGTCCTCGTCGAGGTTTTTGGTAAGCGTGAGGGTGTAGGTGTGGATGACGGCACCGTTCACCACTTTGAGGTAATTGACAAAGGCCTCTTGTTCGTCGGCGGCAATGGCGAAAACGTCCACGTCGCCGATGTTGGGATTCACCACCGTACTCTTCCCCTGATAGTCCTCGAACAAGGCAAGCCTGTCTTTGGCGATCTGGGCTTGCTCGAACTGTAGGTTTTCGGCAAAGCGTTGCATCTCGTCCCGGAGGTGGGCTTTTACCGCAGCGAAGTTGCCCTTGAGGATATTTTTAATCTGCTCGATCTTTTTGTTGTACGCCTCTTCGCTTTCAAAGCCCACGCATGGGGCCGCACAAGTTTTGATGTGGTACTCCAAACAGGGCTTGAACTTACCCTTTTCGATGTTGTCCGCCGACAAATTCAGGGCGCAGTTGCGCAGCTGGAACAGTTTTCGGATGAGGTCGGTGATCTGGTCCACTCGGAACTTGTTCAGGTACGGGCCGAAGTAGGTGGAGCCGTCGCGATAGGTTTTACGGGAGACGAACACGCGCGGGAAGCGTTCCTGTTTGACGCAGATGTAGACCAAAGGCGATTTCTCGTCCTTGAGCATCACATTGTAGCGCGGCTGATGCTGCTTGATGAGGGTGTTTTCCAGCAGCAAGGCATCCGTTTCAGTTTCCACCATCGTAAACTCGATGTGGTGAGCATGCCGAACGAGCGCCTTGGTCTTGGCTGCAGCGTGTTTTTTTTCACCAAAATACGAGTTCAGGCGGTTGCGCAGGTTCTTGGCCTTGCCGACATACAGGATCACGCCTGCTCCGTCAAGGAACTTGTAGATGCCCGGGTCCGTGGGTATGGTCGGGGAAAAGTCTTTGAACTGCTCGTTGGTCATGGCGGGGCGAAAAGTACGCAGATTGGCAAATACCGCGCTACCTTCGATTCAACCACCACCCCAACCAAGCGCCCGCCAAACCCCATTGCGCCACGGTGTCTATCAGGTGCCCCATGGAGTTGGTCTCAAACCAGATGCTATTCAGGTACGAGGTAGTCAGATAGCCAATGCCGCCAACAGCCAGGGAGGCAAGCAGGGTGGTTTTGAAATTGAGGTTGGCAAATTTCAACAACAGCCATACCAACAAAAACAAAGCCAGCAGGTCGGCTGAAAATGCGCGGGCCATGTAAATACCCATGTTTCCTTCAAACGATTCGTGGTAGGCAACAGAAGCCCAAGGCTTGCCGACAAAACCTTCCATGAGGCGCTCATGCTCTTCATGCGACGTTCCCGGCGGCACATTCGGAAGCATGTAAATGCCTTCCTTGCCAAGGGTTTGGGTCAGGTTTGCCATAATAGTGTCCTGATTGGGCGTGTACATGAATTCATCCTTGTGTACGCCGAGCATACTCCATGACAGGAATTGCCAAACAAAAAGGATGATCCCGCCGACGAGTGTTGCGATAAGTTGCTTTTTCATAAATGTTGTGTTTTGTTTTGTGAAACAGACAATACAGCCAAGTCTGTATATAACAGGGCACAAACATACGCAACAAATAAATTTTAAAACAATTTCTTTGAAAAGTTTTTTTCACTTAAAACTTCTACAGAAACAGCCTGCCAGATACCATTCATCGGTGCCGCTGCAGTTGCTTGCCCGCTTCAATTGCCGCCCGGATGTCGCGCTGGTTTTGGCTAATAGCCGCGTGTTGGCCTTTGAGGTAACGCAGGGCTTCTTCGGCGGGCATATCGGCTGCAGGCGCTTCGTAGCCGCGCATCCAGTCGAACATATCCTCTTCGGCGCGTTTGATGCTGCGAAGTACCACACGCACGGAATCTGCTTGCGGAGCGAGCGAGTCGAGTGTGGTCAACTGGCGTTGCAGCGCCCTGCTGAGCCGGTTCATTTCACCCATTTCGGCCATTGCCGCGTCGTGTATAGCCATGGTGGATTCAACCAGGGCATTTACCTCGGATTTATCCTGAGGCGCAAAAAAGACAAACAAGAGGCTAAAGGCAGCGGCGGCCAATCCAATCAATGTGTTGTTGTTCATGGTTTTAATAACATGGTAAATGAATCTGTGAAAAAACCTGCGTGTCAAGTTTCAATTATCAAAGAATGCTGGCGCGTTACTCAACTACAACGTGCAGCCGCACACGAAAAACATCCGCCTCGGATTCGATGGCGAGTTCGTGCCGGTCGGGGTAGAGTAGTTCGAGCTGGCGCCGAACGTTGATAAGTCCGATACCGCCTACCTGATCTTTGGTGTGTGGGGTGTCGGGCACGCTGTTTTCCACTGTGAATTGGATATGATCAGGCGCGGTTTGCAGTGCAATACGTATCCAGCCATGCACGCGATCCTCGATTTTGCTGTGTTTAAAGGCATTTTCTACAAAAGGGATCAGCAGCATGGGGGCGATGGAGAGGGCCGGACGAGATTCGTCGAGGCGCACCTCCACATTGAGGCCGCGGCTGTCCTTGAGCAAATGCAGGTCAATAAAATGGCGCAAGTACTCGATTTCCTTGCCCAACGGCACCCGGTCGGCTTTGCAGTCATACAACATGTAGCGCAACATGCCGGAGAGTTTGAGCAGGTTGTCGGGCGCGTTGTCGGACTTGATGACCGTGAGCGCGTAAATATTGTTCAGAGCGTTGAACAGGAAGTGCGGATTGATCTGGGACTTGAGGAATTTGAGTTCGGCTTCCAATTTTTCACTGCGGTACTCGGTAGCCTCGCGCTCCTTTCGGTTGGCAAAACTGGCCACCTCGAACAGGGCGCTGCCGATGAGGGCAGTGAAATAGGGCATGGCCATGCCGATGTATTTCATGCTCCGAAAACCGGGGTTGTTGTGCGGCCCGCCACCGTGCGCGCTGCTGCTCCGCGGGCGGGCAAAATGCTCGGCCCAGGGGGCGGAATTCCAGTCTACGAGTAAAACAATGGCCACCAAAAGCACCAGCCCGGCAAGGATGTACACCGCCTGCTTTTTGTTGAAATACAGCCGGGGAAGCAGAATCTCTACGTTGGCCCACACGGCAAGTGTTATACCTGCCAGCACCACTGCGCTGCGCACAACGAGGCGCTCGGTGTTTTCCCAGTTGCCAGCCAATGCCAGCGGAACCAGCACCCACAGGGCGCCCCAGAACAGAATTTGAAGCCAGGTATTTCGACGAGGGAAATGCATGGGTGCAAAAATGGTGAACGCGTTCAAAGTGCCCAAGAATTCTCAACAAACAAGTCACATTCCACTCCGAACGCTCGAAACAGTCTAATGATACATGTACCATACCTCCGGGTTCTCTTAGAAAGGGAACAACTTTGCCAACCTAACAAGATAAACTCCTAAGTACCGATGAAAGAATAACCTCCCGATTTGGAGGAGGATAATTTGGTGGCAGGCAAGGCGCGAGGAAGGCGCATAGTAGGGCTACGCAACTGACGAGCAACGCAGAATGCCGCCCAATTAGCCCTTCCAAATCG
>JBJXEZ010000017.1:0-16419 GCA_046153695.1 Saprospiraceae bacterium | reverse complement strand
TATTTTGAATGCGAGGTGGATACAAGAATTTCCCCGCAGCAAACGTACCATGACACAGATCACCAGCCCACATGACAGTACGGTATCCGGCTGTGTCAGTGGTATGCGGTATTTTGCTTTTTTAATTGGATCTATTGCCAATCCCCGGGCACGATTTAAAACTACCCAAAGATTTAGGTTTTCAATTTCGGAACATGGCCTACTTTTGCCTGTCTGGATTTTGTCTAAATCGCTTTGCTTTAGAAAACACCGTTATCGAAACGCTGTTCCAGTATCACTTTTGTTCCACGACTGCCATGCAACGCCGCTACCGAACCATACCTGATTTAAAGGCGCACGAGAGTGCCCGGGCGCTCGCATTTGAAGACCCGATTTTAGCCAGTAAGTTGACTGCCATGGGGTTGCTGCCGGGCACGCTTATCGAAATGGTGCGCATCGCGCCGTTCGGCAGCGCTTATTACATCAAGGCCGATGGCGTGCGCCTTGCCCTGCGAAAAGAAGAAGCGAGCAGCATTTTGATTGACGCATGAAAGATCAACACGGGGAAAAGCATCCGAACATTGCCTTGTTGGGGAACCCAAACAGCGGCAAGTCTACCATTTTCAACCACATTACTGGGCTTCGCCAAAAGACCGGCAATTTTCCCGGCGTTACGGTGGATGTGAAAGTCGGCAATGTCCGTTTTTCGAGCGGGCGCGAAGCGGTATTGACCGACCTGCCCGGCACCTATAGTTTATACCCCACCGCATCGGACGAGCGAATCGTAGCTACGGTGTTGACCAACCCCGACAACGAGCATTTCCCCGATGCCGTGTTGTATGTGGCCGACGCCACGCACCTGGAAAAACACCTCCTGCTGCTGACCCAACTGCTGGATCTCAACCTGCCCGTCGTGCTCGTGTTGAACATGGCCGACACAGCGGCGCAAATCGGCATCAAAATCCATACAACCAAACTGGCCGAGCGGCTGGGAATTCCGGTCGTACTCATCAGCGGGCGCACGGGTGAAAACATGGCCAAACTTATGGCCGAGGCCGAAAAACTACTCGATGCACCCAAGCCCACCCGGAAACGTTTTTATTCGCTGACAGAAAATGAAAAACAAGTGGCCGAGGCAGTCGGTCTCAACCTCGGACTGTCCAATACGTATCAGGCTTTGTTGGTGGCGCACCACCACGGCTGGCTGCCCAACCTGCTTCCCCATGCGCGGAACACGATCGGCGCCATTGTGCAGGACAAAGGATTTACCTCATTAAAAAACCAGGTAGACGAAACACTGGAGCGCTACGACCGTTTCGCACCAATCGTGCAGGACGCCGTGCAGCGCCCGCCCCAGTTTCCGAGCACGCCTACCGACCGCATTGATGCTGTGGTGACGCACCGATGGTTCGGCCCGTTTATTTTCTTTGGTGCCATGCTCCTGATTTTTCAGGCCATTTACGATTGGAGTACAATACCGATGGACCTGATCGAGCAGTTTTTTTCCGGGCTGAATGTCTGGCTCAAAACGACCCTGCCAGTACATTGGACCACCGATCTGCTAACCGACGGGCTGCTCGCAGGCTTGAGCGGCATTCTGGTGTTTATTCCCCAAATCGCTATTTTGTTCTTTTTGGTCACTATACTGGAAGAGGTGGGCTACATGGCACGCGTGGTTTTTATGTTCGACAAAACCATGCGCCGTTTTGGCATGAATGGGCGGAGTGTGGTAGCGCTCATCAGCGGCGGAGCCTGCGCGGTACCCGCCATTATGAGTAGTCGCACTATTGGTAACTGGCAAGAGCGGCTCATTACGGTGATGGTTACCCCGTTCATCAGCTGCAGTGCCCGATTGCCTGTGTATGCGGTGCTGATTGGTTTGGCTGTACCTGCCAACAAAGTGCTCGGCATTTTTTCGTTGCAAAGCCTCACGTTTGGCAGTATGTACGCCCTGGGCGTTTTGGCCGCGCTCGGTTCGGGTTATTTGATGAAAAAAACGCTCCGCACCCGCGAAACATCTTACCTCGCTATCGAATTACCTGTGTACCGAATGCCGCACTGGCGTAACCTGTGGCTTACCGTTTGGGAAAAAGTAGCGGCATTTGTGGTAGGAGCGGGCAAGATCATACTGGTTATTTCCGTCGTGCTGTGGGCCTTGGCCAGTTTTGGTCCAGGCAACGCCATGAACGAGGCGGCGGTATTGGCCAAGTCGGAGGCTGCGGCCCGCCAACTCGACGAAACAGCCACGGCGGATCTGGTTGCGGCGCACCAGTTAGAGGCTTCCTTTGCCGGGCATCTGGGTAAGATAATCGAGCCAGCCATCCGGCCTTTGGGCTACGACTGGAAGATCGGCATAGCCATCATCGCTTCATTTGCGGCACGGGAGGTATTCGTGGGTACCATGTCTACGATTTACAGCATAGGAAGCGCGGAAGACGATGTGTTGCTGCGCGAAAAAATGCGAACAGCCACATTCGACGACACCGGCGGCGAGGTATACACGTTAGCTACAGCCTTGTCGCTCTTGGTTTTTTATGCCTTGGCCATGCAATGCATGAGTACCTTGGCAGTAGTAAAGCGCGAGACAAACAGTTGGAAGTGGCCGGTGATCCAGTTTGCCTTTATGAGCGCATTGGCTTACCTGTCGGCTTGGCTTGTGTACAACTTGTTTGCATGACGAAAATCGCGTGGATAACTTTGTAGTAAATAGGCGGATATCAACACCAACACGCCGGAAGGACGATCGGCGGGGGAAAACGAGGACAACGTGTGCAGAAAGGGGGCAATGGCCAACGATAATTCACAGCCGAGGGCGCGACGAAACGACCAATAGGTTTATCGAAAATGTTTCCAACAGGGCTGTGGAAAGCCTCCCAAAAACCTGACCGTTAAGCCGGTAACTTGCAACGCCGGTGTGTATAACTGCCGTTTTGGTATGAGGAAAAAAAGTGCGTTTTGCAGTTATGCGGTTTTCCACAAATCCACAGCGCTGATGATGGGGGGTGAATTTTTTAAATTTTAAAATATTAAATCAATAACCAAAGCTACGGGTGTGGAAAACGTTTGCTGCTTCTTCCGGAAAGAGGCGCTTTTGGCTTCACCCGAAAATATCCTTGCACTGATATGCTACGCTACACGGAGGAAACACGAATACCCAAAGCTGTCAAGATTTGGTTGATAGCAGGCTTGACTATGATTGTGCTCCAGGTTGTCATAGGCGGTGTTACCCGCCTGACGG
Organism: Saprospiraceae bacterium; assembly: GCA_046153695.1. Lineage (GTDB taxonomy): Bacteria > Bacteroidota > Bacteroidia > Chitinophagales > Saprospiraceae > M3007. The sequence continues at coordinate 13,202 of JBJXEZ010000017.1, read as the reverse complement.
GCAGTGGGCTGAGTATCACACGATGGGAGATCGTAACAGGCAGCCTGCCGCCCATGAATGAGCAGGCGTGGCAAGAGGCGTTTGACTTGTACAAAAGAACACCTCAGTACGCCAAGATCAATGAAGGTATGGCCATCGCCGATTTTAAGTTCATCTACTTTTGGGAATACTTCCACCGGTTGTGGGCGCGGCTGATGTTTTTCGTATTCGTTCTTCCGTTCGGCTGGTTTTTGGTACGCGGTATGTTTTCGAGGCGCATCGTACCGCAGTTGCTGACAGTGGTTTTTTTGGCCGGGTTAGAAGGCTTCTTCGGGTGGATCATGGTTGCCAGCGGTCTTCGGGATCGGCCCTGGGTGAACGCCTACAACCTGACCCTCCACTTATGTATGGCGTTGGTAATCTTTGGAGTCTTGTTGTGGATAACTTTTTCGACGGTACATCCACGACCACCTGTTATCCACAACCAGTTGTTGAAGCGATTCTCGTGGGTCATGGTAATCGTTGCGTTCATTCAAATAGCCTTCGGGGCCATGATGTCGGGTACTAAAGCGGGGTTGTTTTTCCCGACCTGGCCTGATATGCAGGGCAGTTTATTACCGGCTATTTTGCTTGATTCTGCCCAGTGGACGGGTACGAGTTTTGTGCAGTATGACTCCAATCCGTTTATGCCTGCTTTGATCCAGTTTTTGCATAGAAACACGGCTTATTTATTGACAGCCATGTGTTTGTTTTTTGTCTGGAAAGCAAAACGCCTGCAGCTGCCGCCAATTTTTAGCCGGGCAAACTGGATGATGATTGTGGCATTGTTGCTTCAAGTATTCTTGGGAATTTTAACGCTAATCAATTGTATTTCGGGGATACCTGTTGTATTGGGCGTGTTGCACCAAGCCGGGGCATTGCTTCTGATGGGAACCATCCTGTTTGTGGCATATTTGGCAAATGCTGGTAAGTTGTCCACGGTTGTGGATAATAGTTGAGTGTATTTTTTTTGCATGTGTTTTTCTGCTTTCAACATTTTTTCCACAGGGTTATGGACTTTTTCAACGCACCTTTTTGATTTGAACGGAGTTGACTTTACCCAATAGTACTGCGCTCAACCTGTAACCCTGGAATCTTGTTTGTAAATAAGCAAAGGTCTGTCGGAGATTCCGGCATAATCCACTACTTTAGCTCATCATCATCGAATACTTATTTTCACAGCAATGGATATTCCTGTCAAAGAAGAAAGCGGATTCAAGTACATCGAGTCTGGTAAGCAGGGGGGGGAGACGCTGCTTTTGTTGCACGGCCTCTTTGGCGCGCTGAGCAACTTTGAATCTATATTCAAACATTTTTCTGAACGCTACAATGTGGTTATCCCTATCCTGCCGATTTATGAAATGCCAATATTGGAGGTTTCGGTAACTGGCTTGGTGGACTTTGTGAAAAGATTCGTAGCGTTCAAAGGGTTTGAGCAAGTTCATCTTTTGGGCAATTCTCTTGGTGGGCACATTGCACTTCTTTACGCCATTGCGCATCCCAACCGAGTGGGCTCTATCACACTTACGGGTAGTTCTGGCCTTTTTGAAAGCGCATTTGGCACAGCCTTTCCCAAACGGGGTGACTATGAGTACATCAAAAAGAAAACGGGCGACACGTTTTACGATCCCTCTGTAGCGACTCAAGAATTGGTCGACGAGGTGTTCAGTATAGTTAATGACCGGGCAAAAGGTATTCGAGTGGTGGTCACAGCCAAGTCCGCGGTTAGACACAACCTTGCCGATAAACTGCACAAAATTCAGGCTCCAACATTGTTAGTGTGGGGTAAGCAGGATGCGGTGACTCCTCCTTTTGTAGCCGAACAATTCCATGAATTAATTTCCGGTTCGCGACTGCACTTTTTGGACAAGTGCGGCCATGCTCCTATGATGGAGAAACCTGCGGAATTCAACTCGATCCTGGATGACTTTTTGAAGGAGGTCGTGGGTAGAAAACAATCGCTGGTTGAAACCGCGTAGGTTGTTCCACGTGGAACACGCTTCATTCTTTTTCAATGTTCCATGTGGAACATCGACTTGTTTCCTAATGCCCTACACCGTGGTGGTCATATTTTGGTGATGCGAAACTCTACCCGTCGGTTTTGAGCGCGTTGTTCCTCCGAGTTATTACTGCTTATCGGAAACTTTGGGCCGTGGCCTATTGTGGTAATGCGTTCTTGAAGAATGCCTTTTTCTACCAGGAACTTGCGTATCGCCTCGGCCCGTTGCTCGGATAATACCAGTAACTCTTCAGCCTTGCCTACATTGTCGGTGTGCCCTTCGATACGAATTTCCAAGCCTGGATTTTCTGTTAAGATGCTGGCCATGCGCTCCAGTTCCGGAAAAGAGTTTTCCAAAATAACGGCCTTCGATTGCTGAAAGAAAATCGGTTTTAGTTCGATTTTGTCGTCCACCTGAAGTGGATCAAGCCAGAGGTCCACCTGATAATAATCTTGGAAAAAGTAGTAGTCCTGCCGAAAGAACACCTGCTCCGTCTTGCCGACATAAGCAGCCTTTTCGGGTGTCAGGTCAAACTGTACGCCTTTGGGGATCTTCAGTGTAAAGAAACCATTTGACGAGGTTAATATATTCGGCGGCGAGTTGTACGCGCCATAACGCACTACGGCATTCGGCATTAGTTCGTGTGTTTTCCGGTTGAAGACCCGCCCGCGTATGGTAAATTCTGTGGGCTGTGGCGGCGCAATACGAACACGGAAAATATCACTATTCCCATCTCGGTTAGATGTGAAATACAAGTAGCCGGAGGTCATATTAAAATAGGGCTGGCTATCATCTGCCCTGGAATTAATCGGCTCGACAAGGCGCTGCGGCGAAGTCCAATTTGTCCAGGTATCATCAAGGCGCTTGCACATGAAAATGTCGCTGCCTCCAGATGTTTCCCACCGGTTAGAAGAAAAAAACAACGTCAGGTTATCCTCGGAAAGAAAGGGGGTTGTTTCCCTTTTTTCAGAATTCACTGTCCGACCCAAGTGCTTCGGTGCACTCCATTTGTTGTTTCCAACATTGAAGCATACGAACAAGTCCATGTCTCGCGAATCATGCCGAACGGCCGACAAGATGAGTACTTGGCCATCGAAACTCATCGTCAGGTTTACATCGGATGTGATGGTGTAGTATTCGGCGACTTCCACCGGAACCGGGAATGTCCACACACTGTCCACTCGGCGAATGAGCGAGAACCCTTTGCCCATGTCACCTTTTTCCGAAAACTGGTTGATGCAGTAAAATGCGTTTGGGTCAGGCGTGATGCACACAATGCTGTTGGGTAGCGCATTGTTCAACGGTTCCATGGGGTGTATCAAAAAATAGAAATCGGCAGCCGAGTCACTTTCGGCTACCCATACATCCTGGTTAAACGGCGAGGCCGCCGGGTCACGAACGGGTTTCCCGGACAACTCGGAATACGCGGTTTTCAAGATTCGCTCATACTTTTCCTGGGGGTATTTTTTGTAAAGGTCAACGCTGTCCAGAAACAAATACCGGTTGAACTCCGGGTAAGCCACCCGAGTAAAATACAACGTGTTCCCGTCACGGCTGGGCACAGGCGTGATCTCGTCGTAAGTGGAGTTAATGAATTCAGGCAGTTTATCGAGTTGAAAAAGAACCTCGTTTTGAGCGTGGGAAATAACAGATAAAGCCCATAAAAAGAGCGCAAGCAGGTGGTAGCGCATAGGCTGATTATTTGTTCAATAATTCCTGATCAAACGGCATCATCTCCAATCCGAACTGTTGTGCCCGCTGGTAGTCCATCCGCGCCGAGTTTTTGTCGCCCAAAATAGCATGAACGCGGGCGCGTTCGATGTAAGCCACTCCAAGGTTCGGATCCAGGAGTATCGCCCGATTCAAGTCTGCCAATGCTTCCTTTGGCACGTTCAGGGTGCGGCGTAGCATACCGCGCTCGTACCAGATATTGGCGGCATAAGGGTCTAATTTCAGGTACTCGGAATAATCGTTGATGGCCAAGCTATATTTCTGCTGGGTAAAATAGACAAGGGAGCGGTTGAGGTAACCGTTTTTATTGCCGGGTTGAATGGAAATTCCTTCATTCAAATCCCGAAGCGCATCATCGAGACGTCCCATGGAGGCCATCGCCGCACCGCGGTTAATCAGCATTTCGGAGCGCGTCTTGGGTTTGATCGTTACTTTTTTCAAACCCTCATTAAAATCATCAATAGCCTTTTGTGTGAGTTCTGCTTCTCGTCCTTTGAATTTTCCGCCCATAGCCATGTCGAAGTAGGTCTTGCCCCGACTGTTTGTCAACTCCGCGTTTTTGGGTTCGATGGTAATGGCCTTGGTATAGTCAGCCAAGGCTGCATCGTAGTTCCCCTGACTGCGGAGGTACTGACCGCGGTTCCAGTAGGGCAGCGAATTTTTGTCGTCCTCGTATTTCATTACATGCGTCCACAGTGTGCCACCGTTTTCCCAGATACCGATTTGGCGTACCGTCCACACAGCAAAAATGGTGAAAACAATACCTGCCACTACGTTCAATGTTCCACGTGAATCGGGATTTTCTGTAGTTCGAGTGTGGTACAGCCAAGCAGCAATGGCAAAGAAACCGAAGTAAGGCACATAGGTGAAACGGTCGGCCAAAAAGCCCTGGCCGGCGCCGAGCACCTGTAAGAGGAACATCACGTTGAAGAAAAAGAACAAGATGCCAAATACCCACATGCGCTTGTCCGCTTTCCACAACCGGTAAACACCATACCAAACTGCCGCAAAAAGGATAGGCGACAGGTACACCCATATTGGTAACGGACGCGGATATGGGTACAGCGGTGACATCGGGTAAGGCAAGATCAACTTATACAGGTACACACAAAACGAGTACGCGCCGATGCACAAGCGATCCAGGAAGTTGAAATTCGTAATATCGTCCTCGGTAGAACCGGCCTTTTTTAGTGTGTACAGGTTGATCAAACCAATGGCCATGGAAATTAGCCAAAAAGGCGTTTTTTCCAATATCAATTTTAGGGTCAACGGGCGGCGGAAATAGTAGTCTAACGCCAGCATGGACAAAGGCAATGTTACTGCTTGAACCTTTGAAAGTCCTGACAACAACGCCAGTACGATCATGCCAATGTACATGGTAAGGCGTTTTCCGCTATCCTCGGTCTTGATCCATCGAACGTAGTACATGAGCGCAGCAAAAAAGAAAACGGCAAATAACACGTCTTTACGCTCGGTTGCCCATGCTACAGATTCTACACGCATGGGGTGAATGCCGAATAAAAGCCCCCCAATAAATGCCCCCCCGACTCCGATACCGATATGCATCAGCAACCGCATGGCAAAAAAGATTGTCAGCAGGTGCAGTACCAGGTTGTTGAAGTGGATGAGAGTCGTGTTGATCTCGCCGGCAGCCCACTTTTCCAAGTAAAAAGTAAAGATGGGCAGGGGGTTGTAGTTACCAATAACCTCGCCTTTTTCGATATCGAAAATATTGCGCAGGCTTTGGCCGTCAATGTGTATCAAATTCGGATTCTCCGTGATATTCGGATCGTCGTCCCAGTTCACCAATTTATGGGATAAAGTCGGAAGGTAGCATGCACCACTGATTGCCATGGCAACCAGCGCCCAGCGCAGCCAGCCGGCAGGTTCCCACCGATTGCCAGGTTGGGATGCCTGCGACCTTGACGGTTTGGCTTGGTTGCTCACGTTTTGTTTTGGTTTCGGCTGAGGGCGGTTGGGTATGTTCTTTTTTGCCATGGTTCGTGTACTGTTTTCGAGCAGCAAAAGTAGTAAAGTTATCGCAGAGCGGTTTGCCGTGGAGAAAGTGTCATTAGGTCTATAGGTGGGTATTCGACTTTTTTATAAAAATTTTAAAATGTGTATTTTTATTTTTAGATTAGTCTAAAAATAAAGTTATACCTTCGCGACATAATTCGTTTTTACACATGGCGAACTCACACGCGGAAGAAAATTACCTCAAGGCTATTTTCAAGATTTCGGAAAAGGAGGGGAAGGCTGCCAGCACAAATGCTATCGCGGCAGAAATGCAAACTACAGCTGCTTCTGTCACGGATATGCTCAAACGCCTGGCGGAAAAAAACCTCATTGATTACGAAAAATACCGGGGCGTACAGCTCACTGAACTGGGCGGCCGGGTGGCCACTGTGCTCATCCGAAAGCACCGGCTTTGGGAAGTATTTCTGACAGAAAAACTCGGTTTTGCCTGGGATGAGGTACATGACCTTGCCGAACAACTTGAACACGTTCAGGGCGATAGCCTGGTTGAGCGCCTCGACACGTTTCTCGGCCACCCCAAGTTTGATCCCCACGGGGACCCGATCCCCGATGCACAAGGCCGTTGGGCTTTCAGGCCCCAAGTCCTGCTCAGCGCCATGCAGCCCGGCGATTCTGGCACCGTAACAGGAGTAAACGACCATAGCGTGCCCTTTTTGCAGTATCTCGACCAATTAGGTATTGCTCTTGGTGCCCGTATTGAACTGATTGAACGCGTGACCTTCGACCAGTCTGTTCGGATACGTTCGAACGACGGAAGAGAGATCACACTCAGCGAAAAAGTAGGGAAAAACCTGTTTTTAGCTATATGAGGTTTCTGGTTTGAAGGTTTCTCGTTAGGGGTTAAAACCAAACGGGCCCCCTACCCCTCTAACAAGAAACCCTCTAACCGAAAACCCTCTAACCCTTTTTGCATGAAGCATCCAGAACGGTCTCTTTCAGAAGTACATGACTCGGTGGAAACTGATGTCAAAGGCGGTTTTTGGCGCCGATTATTAGCCTTTCTTGGGCCAGCGTATCTGGTCAGTGTCGGCTACATGGACCCAGGCAACTGGGCCACCGACCTTGCCGGTGGCAGCCGGTTCGGGTATGCCTTGCTGTGGGTATTGGTTATGTCAAATTTGATTGCCTTGCTGTTGCAAAGCCTCAGTGCCCGGCTTGGTGTAGTCGCTCGACGGGACCTGGCCCAGGCCTCGCGAGAATTGTACCACCCGGCGGCCAATATTTTCAACTACATATTGGCCGAAATAGCCATCGCGGCTTGCGATCTGGCCGAAGTGCTCGGCATGGCTATCGGCTTACAGCTGCTCTTTGGCATTCCGCTGTTGTGGGGTATGGGTATCAGCGTACTTGATGCTTTTCTGTTGCTGTTCCTCATGCACCTCGGTATTCGGAAACTGGAGGCATTCATTTTGGGTCTGGTCTTAATCATCGGCGGAACGTTTTTAGTGCAAATGTTGCTTGCCCAGCCCCAAATGTCGGAAATGGCCAGCGGGCTGATACCTACCATTCCAAGCAACGAAGCGCTTTTCATCGCCATTGGCATCATCGGCGCCACCGTGATGCCGCACAACCTGTACTTGCATTCGGCATTGGTGCAAACGCGCAAGATTGACCCTTCTGAAAAAGGAATCCGACGGGCCATCAAGTACAATATCATAGACTCGGCTATCGCACTGAACCTTGCGCTTTTTGTCAATGCCGCCATTTTGATCCTAGCTGCATCGGTTTTTTACAAAAATGGCTATCAGGGCGTGTCGGAAATCCAGGATGCGCACCGGCTGCTTGAACCGTTGCTGGGAAAAGACTACGCGCCGGCGCTTTTTGCAATTGCGCTCATAGCCGCAGGACAGAGCAGTACTGTCACGGGGACATTGGCCGGGCAAATCGTGATGGAAGGCTACCTGCACCTGCGCATAGCGCCTTGGCTGCGCCGCCTCATCACACGGCTTTTGGCTGTGGTGCCAGCTATTGTGGTTGTTGCCTATTTTGGTGAAAACGCAACAGGCAATATGTTGGTACTGAGTCAGGTGATCCTGAGCATGCAATTGGGTTTTGCCATAATACCACTCTTGCATTATGTGAGCGACCCGCAGCGCATGGGCAAGTTTGCCATCGGTTTTTGGACCAAACTCGCCGGCTGGCTCTGCGCCGGTATCATCGTAGTGCTCAATGTCCGATTGGTTGTGCAAGAAGTGAGCGCAGGGCTGCAAAACGTTGGTGAATACGAATGGTTGGTGCGGTACATCGTAGTGCCGCTGCTGGTGTTTGCTGCCGGCATGCTGGTGTATATCACCGTGAAACCACTGTTGCAACGTATCCCGCATCGCAAGGCCAAACTGCCGCACGGAGTTTTCGCCGGATTAGAAGAATCATCCGGCATTGCTTACGGCAAAATCGCAGTGGCACTCGATTTTTCCACGGTAGACACGAAGGCCATCGCTCACGCCTTGCACCTTGGCGGAAAAAATGCCGAGTATTTCCTTTTCCACGCAGTGGAAACTGCCGGCGCATGGGTCATGGGAGCAGATATTCATGACAATGAATCCCAGGAAGACCGCAAAAATCTGGACTTGTATGCGGCGCGTTTGCGCGAACTCGGTTATGCTTGCGAAATTTGCATCGGCTTTGGGCCAGCCAGGCAGGAACTTCCCAAGTTGGCGCGCGAAAAAAATATTGACCTGCTCGTGATGGGGGCGCACGGACACCGCACGTTCAAAGACCTGATTTTTGGTGCCACCATTGATGCCGTCCGACATGCGGTTGATATACCGGTATTTGTTGTGCGGTAAACACACTCTACATATTTCAACGCGCCTCGAACTCGACCCGTGCCACGCCGATCTGGGTATTCAAAATAAGGAAATGTTTGCCGGAACGGCGAAACATACCCCGTGGAATAGCCAGGCGGTGTTTGCCAGCCGTGTATGTATCTCCAACGGAATACGTCATCCAGCCGTCCGACTCAAACACACTCAACCGGACGAACAAGGCCGCCGGCAAGTCAAACTCGACCTCATAACTCTGGGCAATTTCTACGGGAGCCTGAAGTTTGATTAACGGGCTGACAGGAATGATTTTCAACACGTCAAGCGTGTTACGCAGGGGAAGCGGGTTTTCCATAGTTCCCAAGGAATACTCAATGGCCGACAGATCATAGCCGGGTGCCCGCAGGTTGTGCAACTGCACAATACCCAGGTCATTAGTGCCCGTTGCAAAGGCCAGATCGGCGGCCAGGCTGTCGGGCATGGGTTGATCTGGACCGACCTCAATGGAGTGCCTGGGCGTAGTGATGCGGAAGGAAGCCGAGCGCAACGGCTCTCCGTCCACCCAAAATTCCGGCTTCATGGTCAGCATAGCCTCCAGCTCGGCTTTCCTGAATGAATACCATTGGCGTTGCGGTTCGTCTGCCGTCAATAAATTCCCGTTGGCATCTTTCAGTTCGAGCAGATAGAGCATGGTGACACGTTGATCCATGCTACCCCATCTGATTTGAAATGTACGCGCGTCACGTTTTCGGCGCAGGGTAAGGCGCGGATCGCTGTCGGCCACGATGTTCAGGCTTTTTTCATAGAGCGGATCGTGCTGATCCCGCGTTTTCAGCGTGAGTGTAACTGTAGAACCCGGTTTTGCCAGGTGTTTGTAGTTGCGCAGCGTTTCCAACATGCCGAGGTAGGCTTCGGATTCCAAGACGGACGAAAACCCTTGGGCCGCCATTTCCGGCGAGTTGATCTGGATACTTGCTGTGGCGGGCACCGGATTGGCGTGGGGCTGCCAATCCATGACGGGAATTTGCCCCACCGTTTGCCAGAACTCGCTGACAGTGAAAAAATCCCGGTTGGATGTTTCGTGAATATCCTCGCGCCCCCAAATAGCCTGTTTAAGGAAATGGGTGTTCAGGCTGTTCTTATTCGCTGGCGACCGAACATTCATACCCGAATTCCCTTTTTTCTCTGGTTCTTCCAATGTTATGTCAATGATGCCAGTCGTCTGATCATCGAGGGTCAGGCCGGTCAGGTGCAAGACCTGACCAACAACGGCAGGCCGGCTGAATGTTTCGTCCATCCACCCCAATTTGGAAATATAATCATTGGTGCTGCGAGTGGCCGCGAGAGGGTGGCCGTCGAGATGAAAAGCAATTCGATCCGCTAGCGCCGTGCCATTCCACAGGTGGGGCGGGCGCAGGAGCATTTGCCGGAAGGCTTGCACGGGCATTTTGGCGCTTGCGCGGAAACTGTTGTCCCGTGTCAGGTCAACTTGCAGGCTCCCCCAGTAAAAAATGTATTTGTCTGTCGTTTTAGGGGCGGGAGAGGCACCGTCTGCCAGTTGGAACCCGAACAGGCTTGGGCTGGCTAACAACAAGGCAAAAAACCAAAAGGCGTGGCGGAAAAGGAAAGGTACTTTCATGAGCAGAGCATTTGTTGAAAAACGGATTGCTTGAGCCGGGTATTGCTGGCGGCCACAAACGAGCGAATTTTCATTCGATTGGCGCGTACCTTTGTGCCCATGTACATCCTGTTGGTTTCCATCATCATCGGCTTGTTCGTGGCCATGTTGTTCGTCAACATCTATTTCCGCGCCAAAGTGCTGAAAGTGTATGGCGTGCTGGTGCGCAACCGCGTTCAGTTTGGCGCGGAACATGTGTTCAACCGCCAAAAACTGGAGTCGGAAATCCTGCCGCGCTACCCACAGTTTCGCAACGAAATCGAGTCGTTCATCCGGCACATCCGCTACACCATCAAAATGGCAACCGTGCTCATTGCGCTGATAACAGCGTTTGGCGCCGTGTTGATGTATTTCAAATAACTCATGGCAAAAATCAAGATCGGCCTGCTCGGCGCCGGGCACCTCGGCAAGATTCACCTGAAATGCATCCTCGCCACAGAACAGTGGGAGCTCGCCGGTTTTTACGACCCCGACGAAAAAAACGCTGCCTCTGCCATCGCCCAGTATGGCTTGCGCCGGTTCCCCTCCCCTGCCGCCCTGCTGCGCGAAGTGGATGCCGTGGACATCGTGACACCCACGCCCACGCACTACCGGTTGGCAGCCCAGGCTATGCGGGCAGGCACACACGTTTTCATCGAAAAACCCGTGACCGGTACCGTCGCTGAAGGCCGCCGGTTGTTGAAACTGGCCGAGCAGACCGGCGTGTGTGTTCAGGTCGGCCATGTGGAGCGGTTCAATCCCGCTTACCTCGCGCTGCGCGGCATGGCACTGCGGCCCATGTTCATCGAGAGCCACCGCCTGGCGGCGTTCCAGCCACGGGGCACCGAGGTGTCAGTCATCCTTGACCTCATGATCCACGACCTCGACCTGGTGCTGCACCTCGTGCAGGCACCCGTGCGCCGGGTGAGCGCCAGCGGTGTGGCTGTGTTGAGCAACACACCCGATATCGCCAACGTGCGCCTCGAATTCGCCAACGGCTGCGTGGCAAACCTGACGGCCAGCCGTATCTCGCTCAAGCAGATGCGTAAAATGCGCCTCTTTCAGCAGGATGCTTACATCAGCCTCGACTTCCTCGAAAAAAACGCGCAGATCGTTCGACTTTTTGACCAAAATGCCCCCGACCTGCCCCCGCAGGATCAACTCATGGAATTCGAAACACCCGCTGCCGGGAAAAAATGGCTGCACCTGCAAATGCCGGAGGCTGTGCCCGTGAACGCCATCCAGATGGAGCTCGAAACGTTTGCCGAGAGTATCCTGAACAATACGGAACCGCAGGTGCCTCTGCGCGACGGTTTTGCTGCACTACAACTGGCACACCGGATACTGCGCGAAATAGAGCGCCGTCAAAAAACAGCGCTGGGTAGAACCTGAAAATATGCGCATCGCCGTCAACACCCGTTTTTTGCTGCCCGGCAAACTCGAAGGCCTCGGCTGGTACACGCACGAACTGTTGCGTCGTATGGTACGCCAGCACCCTTCCGACGAGTTCGTTTTCCTCTTCGACCGCCCCTACGACCCCGCTTTTGTGTACGCCGACAATGTGCAGCCGCAGGTGTTGTTTCCGCCGGCCCGCCACCCGGTGCTCTGGTACACGTGGTTCGAGTGGGCCGTGCCGCGAGCGTTGGACCGCTGCCGGGCGGATGTTTTTTTTTCTCCCGATAGTTTTCTCAGTCTGCGGGCACATACGCCTACGGTACTGACGGTACACGACCTTATCCCGCTGCAACATCCGGAGCAAGTGCCTTGGTGGTCGCGCGATTACTACCTGCACTTTTTTCCGCGCTATATCCGCCGAGCCGCCGAACTGGTGTCGGTTTCTACATTTACCAAAAACGCAATTTTAGAAACGGTGCCCGGCGTGCTGCCGGAAAAAATCACCGTGGTACACAACGGCAGCCGAGAAGGGTTTCGGCCCTTGGTTGATGCCGAAAAACAGGCCGTGCGTGCGGAGTTTTCCGCGAACCAGGCCTACTTTTTTTACACCGGAGCCATCCACCCGCGTAAAAACATACCGCGTTTGATCCGGGCGTTCGAGGTATTCAAAAATGCCACGGGCGCTCCCGTGAAACTGTTGCTCGCCGGGCGATTCGCCTGGGAAGCCGGTGCGGTGCGAACCGCCGTGGAGCATAGCCGCCACAGGTCCGATATCGTGTTTCTCGGCTATGTGCCCGAAGTGCAATTGCCTCGTCTGCAAGCCGCCGCGCTGGCCGCCGTAAACGTATCGCTCAGCGAAGGCTTCGGCCTGCCTGTGCTGGAGGCGCTGCACTGTGATGTGCCTGTGCTCTGCTCCAACACCACCGCCCTGCCCGAGGTGGCTGGCGACGCAGCACTGCTGGTCAACCCGGAATCGGAGGCCGACATAGCCGCCGGGCTTCAACGGCTATATGCCGATGTAGCGCTCCGGGAGGGTTTGGTTGAAAAAGGGCGGCAGCGGCGGTCTGGTTTCGATTGGGACCGGGCAGCCAGTGCGGTGTGGGCTGTTCTGGAGCGGGCGGCTGCGGATGCTGGCCACGCAATGTAATTAGGCTCCAGGGCCGGGGTAAGACCTAACCCTGATTGGCTATTGGTATATTTAAAAAATTTTCTTTGCAAATTGCTTGCAAAATCAAAACAGGAAGCGTTACCTTTGGTTACCAAACTAACACCAATGGGACAAAAACCCGTTACCATTATGATAACCCGCGCCCCCGCTTTCGGCCCTGTTGCCGGAATCGGGGGCGTGTGCGTGCGTAGCGGGCTTACCCGCAACGAACGGATAAGTAAAAAGGCGAAGTGCGGGATAAGTGCCAAAACAAGAGCAATCACGCACTTCGTGATAAGTCCGCCCAAGGGACTTATCCCGCACTTCGCCTTTTTACTTATCCGTTAGGTGCGGGTAAGCCCGCTACGTACGAAAGCGCCCCCGCCTCCGGCAACGGGCCGGAAGTGAGGGCGCGGGTTATCATCGTGGTAACGGGTTTTTGTCCCATTGGT
>JBJXEZ010000216.1:0-8269 GCA_046153695.1 Saprospiraceae bacterium | reverse complement strand
TCGGTGATAAATATGGTGCTGTTGAGGCGTTTTTCGTCCGGGCCTTTTTCGTTGAGGTGAAAGCGGCAGTCGCGTAGTTTTTTGTTGTGGATGTTGGCTGCTTTGGCACGCTGGTTAGCCAGTTTTTTCACGTCGGCAATGTCCTTGCGTTCGCGTTCCGACTGCTGGATGCGCTTGAGCATTTCCTTGGCCACTTCCTGGTTTTTGTGCAAAAAATCGTCCAGGGCCTTGGCCAGAAAATCGTTCATAAAGGTGCGAATGTTCTGGCCTTCTGGGCTGATCTTGTCCGAACCGAGGCGGGTTTTGGTTTGGGATTCGAATACCGGTTCTTCCACGCGCACGCTGACGGCCGCGATGATGCTCTCGCGAATGTCCTTGGCATCGAAATTCTTTTTGAAGTGGTCACGCACGGTTTTCACCAATGCCTCTCGAAAGGCATTGAGGTGGGTGCCGCCTTGTGTGGTATTCTGGCCGTTCACGAATGAGTAGTACTGCTCGCCGTAGTGGTCGCCGTGGGTGAGTGCTATTTCCACGTCCTCGCCCGAGAGGTGGATGATGGGGTAGCGGATGTGCTCCGTGGTGGTTTTTTTGCTGAGCAGGTCGTGCAGGCCGTTTTTGGAATAAAATGTTTTTCCGTTAAAAACGATCCGAAGACCGGCGTTCAGGTAGGCATAATTCCAGAGCTGCTGCTCCACAAATTCGAACACCCAGCGGAAATTGCGGAACATTCCGTTGTCGGGCTTGAAGTGGATACTGGTGCCGTTTTCCTCTTTGGTCGGCTCCAATTTGCTTTCCTTTTTCAAGTTGCCAAACTGAAACTCGGCCCACTTGGCCTGACCCTCGCGCACAGCGGTCACTTTAAAGTATTCAGACAGCGCGTTCACGGCCTTGGTGCCCACGCCATTTAGGCCGACGGATTTTTTGAACGCCTTGCTGTCGTACTTGGCACCGGTGTTGATCTTGCTCACCACGTCTACGACCTTGCCCAGCGGGATGCCGCGCCCGAAATCCCGCACAAACACGCCATGCTCGTTGATGCTCACGTCAATTTGTTTGCCATAGCCCATGGCGTACTCGTCAATGGAATTGTCCAACACTTCCTTCAGCAGCACATAGATGCCGTCTTCGGGGCTGCTGCCGTCGCCGAGTTTGCCGATGTACATGCCCGGGCGCAAGCGAATATGCTCACGCCAGTCGAGCGACTGGATTTCCGCTTCGGTGTATCTGATTTCTGTCATTTCCGGTTTTGCTGATTTGTCCTGGGTCGGGGTCGGTTTCTTTTTCGGTGTGTGGTGTTGAGCGCCCAAAGTAACGGAGTTTTAAATTCTTGAAAAAAACGATGGGCGAAGTTAAAACAGATTTTTTATTTTAAACAAAATGTGTTTTTTTTCAAAATCACCCAAACTCGCTTGCAAGGGTCTCCGACCCGAAGCGGTGTCGGCCCCCATTGCGAACAGTGCGGAGCAAGTGGAAAGGCTGAAAAGCCAGCTTCACCTGTCCCAGCATTCCCGGTCCGCCAATTTTGCAAATTCTCCCTCCCGAACCAGCCGCAGGTAGGTTTCCCGGTTGTTTCGCGGATTGTTCTTCGCGGGCACTTGTTGGAAAACAAGGTCGGCCAATCGGTGCCAGCCTTGTTGTCGGAGCACCAGGGTAGCCACACACAGGCTGTGGCCGGGGGAGTTTTCGGGATGTGCCGCTACTTCGGCCACTCGGGCCAGTTCGAGGTAGCCAGCTACGGTTTCAGAAGAGGGCTTGCCAAAATCAATTTGGTGAATGCGCGGATCGGCAGGCAAGTAGCGTACGGCAAATTCATCACGGTCGCGCAGCGGGAACCCGTTGGGCAAGACAATCTGCCCCGTATCAGGCACGCTGATCAGTCCGGAAATTTGTGTGTTTTGAGTAGTTGTAAAGCCGTAAAAAACCCGCCGCCGCAGGGCCTCTTGCACTACGATCATTTGGGCAACGGCAGTACGCCCTTCGGAAGCGAGAACGCGTTCATTTTCCGGCGTGAGGCGAGCGGACAGCGTTGATTCGCTGACCGTGGACGTTTTGTGCCGTTGGCCCCACCAGCGCAGGCCGAGTACTGCCGTGGACACCAGCAAGACCAACCCCACAACCATGACTGCCATGTACTTGCGGGTGCGGCGTTCGTCGGACTTGCGCAGGCGGTTTCGGGGGGTGTCCAAGCGCTTGTTCACCTGAAAATCGTAGGTAAAACCCTGTGGTTCCCGTACCACACTGACCTCACAAAGTTCGTCCTCTACAAAAAACGAGTAAGTACGGGTTTCTTTCACGGAAAAATCCACCTGCACGATGAGCGCATTGCAGTGCAACAACAGGTGTCCCGTTCGGTCGCCATGGTACAGCCCGATGCGGTGCCTGCCACCGAAATCGTCTAAATAAACCCAACTGACCTGCGCCATCTGCGTGCATTATTGCGGTGGTATATGGAGGCGCCCGTGGTCTTGCAGGGTATTCAGAAAACTGTGTCAGCCCGTTGAGGTTAATTTCAACGGGCTGACACAGGTACACTTTCGGGCCACTATTTCACTTCAAAAGCCGAATCAGGCAACCCAGCATTGATTTTGATATCGGTCACCTTGCCTTTCATAGGCACCGGAAAGAGGCCGCTGATGGTCAGGCTGTGCGGGAACTGAACGCCGCCAGCCTCTTTGTAGTCGCCCATATCGGTAGAGACCGTGGAGGGCGAACCATCGGGGCCAACAGATGCCGATACCTCGCGCACTTTCAGGCTGGAAGCCATGTCGTAGAACTCGGTGGTCTTTTTGCCGTCGGGGCGGACAACTTCTACCACATAGGCGTTTTTACCGTTGATGGGTTCGATGCCTTTGAGCGCCAGTTTATAACTGCCCGACTGGTACAGGGCTTCCTTGCAGAAACGAGCCTGTTCTTTGAAATCTTCAAGTTCTTCGCCTTCCAGCATACGCTGGCCGCCCATGCCGGATTCACTTGCTTTGGTTCCGTCGCACACGCGGTTACTGAAAACCTGACCCTGCGTGGATATAACCGCAGCGATCTTGTCGCCGCCCTTTTGCTGGATTTTCATTTCCAACACTGCGCCAGGAACATCCAGATTCATAGTGGTTTGCAAGTCTTTCAGCATACCGATCCTGGCGGTTCCGCCGATAGCGTTTACATAGTCATGGATCACCTTTTCGGCGGTCATACCAGCAGGCATGGCCGTTTTGGTGTCTTGTATCGGATTTCCGTTGGTATCGTAAAAATTGACTTTGCCCTCTGCAGAAAACTGCTTGATACGGTCAGCCACGTCGTCCTTGTTGCCCACTACGAGGATGTGTGCGCGGTCGGGGCGAATGTATTTTTGGGCCATGGCCATCACTTCTTTTGCTGTGGTCTTCTGCAAGTTGGTGAGGTAGTTTTCGTAGTAGGTGGCTGGCAGTTTGTACCGGGCAGTGTTAAGCGCAAACTGCGCGATGGTGCCCGGCTGCTCCAGGCTTTGGGAGAACTGGCCGGTGAGCACGTTTTTCACCAGTTGCAGTTCTTTTTCCGGTACCTCTTCGGTGCGCATGCGGTTGAGTTCTTTCATAAACTCAATTATGGCGCTGTCGGTTACGGCATTGCGGACGCTGGCCGAGGCATTGAAATTGCCGATGAGCAGGTCAGGTGAGAGGGCAGAAACCGAGCCGTAGGTGTAAGCATGGCCTTCGCGCAGGTTGGCGTTCAAACGGCTGTTGATGAGGCCGCCGCCGCCAAGCACAGCGTTCATAAGGCGGGCCGGAATTACATCGGCATGGCTGTTATGAAGTTCAACGGGGTAGGTAATGTTGATAACCGACTGTACGGCCCCGGTCTTGTGTACGAAGTCTACCTGGGTTTTTTCCAGTTGTTTGGGTGTGGCGTACTTGTGCTTGGGCACGTCACCGGCAACCCATTTCCCAAAATACTTTTCGGCCTTGGCGATGGCATCGGCCTTGCTGATGTCACCCACCACGACGAGATAGGCGATATTGGGTTTGAAATAGGTGGCGTAGTAGCTTTTGATCTGGTCGAGGCTGATTTTGCCCAGCGTTTCCTCCGTCATGTTTTCACCGTAGGGGTGGTCTTTGCCGTAGCGTAGTACGTTGCTGACATTGCCAGCGATGGCATTTGCGTCGTCCTTGTTCGAGGCGAGGTTGCTCTCGGCGCGACGCTTGGCCTTGTCCAATTCTTCGGCGGGAAACACCGGATTGAGCAGCACGTCGGACATCAGCTCCAGCAACTTATCGGTATGCTTGGTCAGGCACCCGCCCGACACGCCATTGGCATCCGACGAGAGGTTGGCTCCGATGAAGTCCACCTGTTCGTCCAGCTGGGGCTTGGTGCGGGTTTTGGTGCCCTTGCTGAGCAGCTCACCTGCTATGCCGATGTACCCGGCGGCATCTTTTTCCTGCACGGGGTCAAAGTCGGCAAATACCCGGAACGATACACGGGGCAGTTTGTGGTTTTCCACAACAATGACGGTCAGGCCGTTGCTCAACTTGGTGGTTTCGGCTTTGCCGATCTGGATTTTGGGCGCAGTGCCCTCTTTGGGAGCAGCCTTGCGCACTTGTCCGCTGGGAACCGGTATCACCGGAGCGCCGCTCTTGGTGCTTTGAGCAGATATATTTTGAGTAAAAGCCGAGAGGACAAACGCTCCAATGGCCAGTATGCTGAGAATTTTTTTCATAAAAACTAAAGAGTGATGGTGTGATGAATTTTTTGCTGATAGTCGCTGGCTGATAGCTATCGGCTGTTGGCTTTCCTGAGCACAGTTTAGGCTGTTGGTTTAGGTTCTTAACCCATATTGCGCCAACAGCCACTAGCCAACAACCAACAACGCCCTCAGGGCTGCTGGCCTTTCGGCAGCCAGTAAAGCACGACGCGGCTGTTTTTCTTGAAATACTTGTTGGCGGCGGCCTTGAGATCTTCGCGGGTTACTTTGCGATAGCGCTGCAGTTCCGTGTTGATGAGGTTTGCATCGCCAAAATACATTTTGTAGTTGGCCAGGCTCTCGGCAATACCAGCCACGGTGTTGTTAGCGCTTACAAAATCGTTTTCCACCTGATTCTGGATTTTCTGGTACTCCGTTTCGGAAATCAGGTTTTTCTGGACTTCAGCGATAATGTCGTCCATTGCCTTCTCCAGATCGGATGGGTTGATGCCCATATTGGCTATGGAAAACATGATACTCGGGCCGGCATCCTCGAGACCAAACGCAAAGTTGCCTGCGGCAACGGCCTTTTGTTGCTCGTCTACGATCTGTTTTTGCATCCGGCTGCTTTCGCCCTGGCTGAGCAACATGGACAGCATCTGCACGGCGTAATAATCGGGCGTACCTTGTGCAGGCACTTTGTACGCTATGACCACAGCAGGCAATTGAACGTTGTCAAAAAAGGTGTCGCGCACTTCCGACTTCAGGTCCGGCTCCACGATTTTCGGGCGGAATATTTCGCCCTTGCCGCTCGGAATGTCTTTGAAATAGGCCTCCACCAGTTTTTTAGTCTGCTCAATGTCAATGTCGCCAGCGATGGACAGAATGGCGTTGTCGGGGCGGTAAAAATCTTTGTAGAATTGCTTGTAATCCGCCTCTACTGCGGCATCCAGGTGCTCCATGGAACCGATAACGGAGTGGTGGTAGGGGTGCTTGGTGTACAGGCGCATCATGGTTTCCTCCAGCAGTTTGCCGTAGGGCTGATTGTCCACACGCAGGCGGCGCTCTTCTTTCACGACCTGACGCTGGGTTTCGATGCCAATGTTTTCAACCTTGGCGTGCAGCATACGCTCGCTTTCGAGCCAAAGGCCGAGGGCGAGTTGATTGCTGGGCAGCACTTCGTGGTAGTAGGTACGGTCGTACCAGGTGTTGGCGTTGTTCGTGCCGCCAGCCCGGCTGATGTAGTCGTCGAACTCACCACGGGCGATGTTTTCGGAGCCTTCAAAAAGCAAGTGCTCGAAGAAGTGTGCGAAGCCAGTGCGGTCGGGCTTCTCGTTTTTGGAGCCGACATGGTACATGACCGATACGGCTACTATGGGTGTTGTATGATCTTCGTGCAGGATCACGTGCAGGCCGTTGGGCATGGTGTACTCCACGAACTTGATGTTTTGCCCAAACGTAGTGTTCAGGGAGAGGGAAAGGAACAAGACAAATACGATCAGTCTTTTCATAAATTCATTGTTTGAAAAAAGTAAAGTAAGGGAACGGTTTTTTTAAAAAACGCCGCGAAGTTGGGTACGCCAGACCGCATTAACGCAAGGATTAGATAAACGTTGGGCAAGCTTAGGTGAAATACTGCTGTCAGGCCTGGTTACTGGCGAAAATACCCGCCAGGCGTGCTCGCCTTAACAAGTCTTTTGCTTCGATTTTCAGATGCTTCGATTTTTTTTAAGCGACAAAACTGGGGCATTGGCACAAAATCTCGAATTAATACGCCTCGGCCCTTTTGCTACAGCAATCCCTCCAAAAAATGCGCTCGAATGCCAAAACCGGCCTTCAGTGCTGCCACTTTTTCCAATGCCGCCGATCGGCGCTCAGAAGATTGGCCACCTCCCGCCAATGCTGTAATCATCACATTTTTGGCGGTATGCTCCGTGGATACGAACTCGAACACACTGGTTTTGTAACCATTGGCCTCCAGCAGCAGGGCGCGGATGCCGTCGGTCACGATCTCGGCCTGGCGTTCCTCTAAAATGCCGTGGCGCAGCACCGGCGCCAGCTCGTTTCGGGCAGCCATGTCGCGGCGCACCTGCTTGTGGCAACACGGTGCGGCTACCACGATGTCCGCATGGGCGTGAATGCCCTTGGCCAAAGCCAGATCGGTGGCCGTATCACAGGCGTGCAGGGCGATGAGCATATCGAGTCGGTTGGGGTTAAAGTCGGCGATATCCTGAGCCACAAACTGCAACCCGGCGAACCCGGCGTTCTGAGCGGTCTGGTTGCAAAAATGCACGAGATTTTGCCGCAGTTCTATGCCCGTTACTTGTGGCTGCATACCGAGGCGGGTGGTCAAAAAATCGTACAGGGCGAACGTGAGGTAGCCTTTACCACTGCCCATGTCGGCAATACGGGCATCCGGCGGCAGCGGCTGTGCCCGCAACAGGCTTTCCACAATCTCGAGGTACTTGTTGATCTGTTTCCACTTGTCCTGCGCCGTTGGCAACACCTGGCCTTGTTTGTTGGTGATGCCCAGCGCGTGCAGCCACGCTGCCGAGGGATCGAGCAGGCGGTGTTTTTCGCGGTCGTGCCGGGTGTCGGGCTGTTCGGTACCTGTTGTTTTTTTTGACAGAAAAACAGCCCGGCCTTTTTTGGAAAAAACGAGCGAAGCGTTCATTTCTGTGCCGAACAGGTCGGCGCTCAAGAAGGCAGAGCCGAGCAGAGCCTGCAACTGATGGGCGGCCTCGTCGGCTGTGAAATTCTTGACTTCGTCGCGGGTCGAGTATCGGTAGGTGAAGGCGATGCGAGGGCCAGCCTTTAGCGCTACGGGGCGCAAGTAGATATTTTTCAATCCCTCAGGGCTGGAAGGGCCGGGTTTTCCCAGTGTGCATTTGACAAAATGCCCGGTGGCGCAGGATATTCGGAACGAATCGAGGAATTGGTCGAGCGGAAGCATGGTCATGTCACAGCCTTGCGCTGCGTCCCTTAAGTGCAGCCCGGCGGCGCAGTTCTTCCTCGATGGTGCGTAAGGCAAACTCGAGCTCGCCCCGGCTTTCAAATTTCCATTTCAACAACCAGGCTCCGGCCAAAAAGCCCAACAAGGAAACACCCATCACGGCAAAGGCAACGCGTGCGGGAATGGGCCAGCCAGCCATAAGCAAGATCCCGCCAAGTATAAACCAACCGGCGGCTGAAGAGCCAGCCAGTACATTAAGGCGGCGCAAACGATCAAACTGTGCCATTCGCAAACGCACGCGCTCGTGCAGTTCCAATAAATGAGACCCGCCGAAAAGCTCAGGTCCGAGTTCTTCCAGCAGCAGGAAGTCATCGTTGGCCTCACGTTCGAGGCGGTCGAGGGGCGACTCTTCAGACTTGCGGAACCACATAGCGTGCGTTATTTACATCTTGGATGGCAATCGGTTGACTGATAGATACGGAGACTGGTTGCCTATGGTTGCGCCGGAGTTTTCCGCGTTTGTCGAGGGCAACGCAAACTGACCTGCAAAACTAAGGCAAGCGCTGGAGAATCGTTCAAAAAATCCTGTGGGAAAACAAAGAATACGCGTAACTGGTTAGGTAGCCGCAGCGCGGCGCAAGATTTGTAGCATTTAGAAGGTACTG
>JBJXEZ010000184.1:0-3310 GCA_046153695.1 Saprospiraceae bacterium | reverse complement strand
CTCAGGGTGAAAGAAACCGTTCGGCTTTCGCCCGCCCGCAGTGCGATCCGTCGGAACGCCTTCAACGCCTGTACGGGTGCCCGACCCGGCCAATCCGGGTGCGACACATATACTTGCACCACTTCTTCTCCGTCCATTTTGCCTGCGTTTTTCACCGTTGCCGTTACGGTGAGTGGCTGTCCAGATACCACTGAACGAGGCAGCTGCAGCCTGCTATAGCGAAACACCGTGTAGCTCAGACCGTAGCCAAAAGGATACTGCGGTTGGCCA
Source organism: Saprospiraceae bacterium (assembly GCA_046153695.1). Classification (GTDB taxonomy): domain Bacteria; phylum Bacteroidota; class Bacteroidia; order Chitinophagales; family Saprospiraceae; genus M3007. Next base: position 3,040 of record JBJXEZ010000184.1, on the reverse strand, counting down.
CGGAAATAGCGGTAAGTCCGGTTGGCCATGTCGTAGTTTTTGAAATCCGGCAAGTCCGTATCGCTGCGGTAAAAGGTGACCGGCAAACGCCCGGCTGGATTGTAGTCGCCAAAGAGGACATCGGCCACAGCAGACCCACCGCTCTGACCACCATACCAGGCATTTACAATGGCCGGGAGGTTGTCACCCTCCCAGGGTATGGCTACCGCACTGCCTGTGAGCAACACAAAAACGATGGGCTTTCCCGTGGATTTCAGGTATTGAAGCAAAGCAGTCTGTGTTTCCGGCAGGTGGATCGTCGTGCGGTCGCCGCCGTGGAAGCCCTTAATTTTCACTTTCAAATCCTCACCTTCCAGTTCCGGAGAAATGCCGCCCACAAAAATGATGGCATCGGCATCACTGGTTCGAAGGGCTAGGTCGTTGAAACGTGTTTGCAGCAAGTCATCCACCGTGTCGTCGGCGAACTCAAGGGCTTTCTCGTACCAAACCTCGGTTTTGGCTCCGACCTTGTCTCGAATGCCCTGCAAAACAGTGGTCACGGTCGTGGGCGTACCGTGGTAATTGCCCAACAGAGCCGTAGCATTGTCCGCATTGGGGCCAATGACGGCGATCTTGCGAAGGTTTTTGCGCAGGGGCAGTGTGTTGTTTTCATTTTTCAATAAAACTATGGACTGTCGGGCCATTTTCAGGGCGTGCGCCCGATGCTCCGGTGCTTCCAACGCCGAGGCCGGGGTCAGGGCATACGGTACTGCATGGGCTGGATCGAACATGCCAAGCCGCAGACGAATCAGGAAAAGCCGTTGAAGCGCCGTGTTCAGGTGTTCTTCGCGCACCGCTCCACTTTTTGTGGCCTCCAGCAGGGCCGTGTACACCGAGTTGCCGCACTCCATATCCGTACCGTGCAGCAAGGCATCCAGGGCTGAATGCCGGGCATCCGGGTGTGTATGGTGAAACTGGAAAAAATCGCTCAAGGCCCAGCAATCGCTGACTGCATAGCCGGAAAAGCCCCACTGTTTGCGGAGAATTTCGTTCATCAGCAGGTCATTTGCGCAACACGGTTGGTCGCGGTAAGCATTGTACGCGCACATGACACCTGCTACACCGCCCGTCGTGACCAAGGCCCTGAACACGGGCAGGTAGGTATCCCACAAGTCGTAGTCCGAAGTATGGACATTGTCGGAATGGCGCGTCGGCTCGGGGCCGCTGTGTAGGGCAAAATGTTTGGCGCAAGCCGCCGCTTTCAGGTATTTGGGGTGATTACCCTGCAGCCCGCTCACAAAGGCAAGCCCCATGTGGGTAGTCAGGCACGGGTCTTCGCCGTAGGTTTCCTGGCCGCGGCCCCAACGCGGGTCGCGAAAAATATTGACGTTCGGGGTCCAGTACGTCAATCCGAGGTACTCCTCGTTCGTTCGTCCCAACGCCGTGGCTTTGTTATGTACGGCCCTGCCCTCCACAGCCGTGAAATGCGCCATCAAACGGAGCGAAGCCGTGTCCCAGGTAGCGGCCATACCAATGGCCTGCGGGTAGCAGGTGACGGGAAACGGTGTACGGGCAACGCCGTGCAGGGCCTCATTCCACCAGTTGTAGGCCGGTATGCTCAAGTGTGGAATGGCTGGTGCTGCGTGCAGCATCTGCCCCACTTTTTCTTCAAGTGAGAGCCGGGCCACGATGTCGCGGGCACGCAGTTCGAACGGGAGGGTAGTATCCCTGAACGGGAAGGGTTGCGCGGATGCGGCCAATATGGTCACACCCGTAATGGCGACTGCCGACAGTATTCTTTTTTTCATGGCGAAACATAGAACTAGGAACGGTGCTGGAATCTTATCGGCCAGGATACGGTCAATCAAGGCGGCAACGGGTCACAGCCGTACCCGCAGCAGCACCGCCAGCCGCTCAAAAGCCGCTTTCCATTCGGCGTTCCAAAATTCCCAGAGCTGCTTGCGCAGGCCCTTGGTGACTAAGTAAAAAATGTTTTGGCTGCGCCAAATATCCGGTTCGAGTTTCATTTCGACCATGATTTCCAACACATCCGCCAGCCACTGCACCCGCGCCAGGGAGGATGCCTGCCCCTCAATCATCTGGATTTCCCGGTGTATTCGCAGCCCTGAGGCGTGGCGAACAGCCTCCTCGTCGGCCAGTTTTACCTTCCAGTTTTTCAGGTCGTCGGCTACTCGGCGCAGGGTTTGCACGTTGGCGGTGTGGCTGTTACCAAAAAATTGCAACAAGTTATCGTTCAACACATACGAGGCGATGTTGCGCCAGGTGTCGGGCAGGGGCAGGCCCGCTTCCTGAAGGCCTGTCATGAGCTGGTAGTTGTCGTTGAAAACGTTGCGGAAGTTGGCCTCGGCCAACAACAGGCTGTTTGCCGTGATAGCGCGGATAATCTTGATCTTTTCGTCGGCAAAAAGTGTAGCGAGCGTGAACTGGTGCGGTCCGAAGTGTTCCTGCTGAATGGTGATGACCGCTCCGAGGTTTGCTTCGCGGAAAGCCTCCGCCACACGGCGGTGTACGTCGTCAAAACTGGCCCTGTTTACCGTACTGCTGATGTTGCCTATGATGTGTTGTTGGCCGAGATACAGTGCCGAGAAACTAAATGTGAGGTCAGCCAGTGTGAGCCGCGACCGAATACGAAGCCGGCCAATGGCGAGGCGCGGTGTACCTGCCTCGATACGTTCGAATGCCTCCACCGTGGCTGTGTAGTTGAACAGGTCCAGTCGGGCCGGATCGTCCTCAAAAAGCGATGCTACGGCAAAGTGAGCGGCCACGCGCTCCAGGTTCACGCGGGCGGGCAATACGTTTTGCCGGTAACTGGCCGCACCGTCTGCGTACTTATTACTGGGCGCTTCGCGCAGGCGTGTTTCAAATTCCGCGTGCAGGTCCAGCCCTGCGCAGTCTTGGGCATGGTCCATAGCCCGCAGGGCGTATTGAAGAATCTGGTTGGTTTCGATGCCCGAAATTTCGTCAAAAAACCAGCCACAACTCGTGTACATGAACACCGCGTAACGTTGCATTTCGAGCAAACGAAGAGCCGTTACTTGCT
>JBJXEZ010000221.1:0-17654 GCA_046153695.1 Saprospiraceae bacterium | reverse complement strand
GGTTTCGCGTATTTTTGGGGCTTAAGGAACGTGTGAACAATAACTTGTTACTTTTGGCTGCTTGATTTCCGGCCATGCTGCCCCTTTTTTTGATTAAATAGCCCCACTATTCGCACAAAAACAGGGTTGCCTGTCCCAAAATCAATCTACCCAAAAGTTACAAGTTATTGTTCACACGTTCCTAAACTGACGCAATCATGTACGACCGTATCGACATGGTGGATAAAATCATGGAACACGCGGATGCTGCACTTATCGTGGAGCACGTCCGCGAGCGCCCGAAAAGCGGCAAGTACCGCCTCGTGCTGAAATCCTCCAAAGGTTCGGTCCATTGCCACGCCGTTCCAGGCTTCTCCATTCCCATTGCTGCCATTTTTGATAAAAAAGTCAACCGGAAGGTATTGCGGGACTTTTTGGCGCAGGAATAGCGGTTTTTCAAGCAAGTTTTTGCCGAGAAGTCCTACAATTTTCCACCCATTCACCCGCCCTACGACATTTGTCGTAAAATAATTTGTCATTACGACAATTGTCGTACACCTTTGCCGTTGTAAAGAAAAAACAACAGCAAGATGGCAGACAACACCTACCAGCCTTCCGAGGCGGAATTGGAAATCCTCAACATAATTTGGGAGTTGGAACCTGTGACGGTGCGCGACATCCACGAGCGTATCGCCCGAACGCGCGATGTGGGCTACACCACCGTACTCAAGCAGGTGCAGCGCCTGACAGAAAAAGGCGTGCTGGAAAAAGAAATCCGCGAGGGCAGTCACTTCTATACCAGCACCGCCAGGCAGGCCGAGGTGAAACAGCAGCTCGTGGACAAAATGCTGCATGCAGCCTTCGGCGGCTCGGCGCTGCAAATGATGATGCACGCCTTGGGCAACGACAAGGTGTCGCCCGACGAACTCCGCGCCATCAAAAACTGGCTCGACAAACAACTTTGATCCATGGAATCCACACTCTTTTGGAATACACTCGCGACAGCCATCGGTTGGGCCGTTTTTCACTCGATCTGGCAGATTACGGTGGTTTTTGTGTTATATCGTGTCGCGTTCTGGTGCCGACCACAGCAAAGCCGCGCGCTGTACCTGCTTGCATTGGCCGGTATGCTGGGAAGTGCCGTTTGGACCTGCGTTACGTTTGCCGGTGCCTGGCAGGAGTATGCACAAACTCAGGTTTGGGAGGCCATGCTCCGGCCAGACGTGGCTGCCCAATTCGAGGTGACTACTCCGACATTCAAGATTACGCCGGCCACAGAGCCGATTTCGTGGAAGCAAAGGCTTGACATCTGGTACGAATCAATCGCCGTTCCCGTCGGGGGGCTTTGGCTTGCCGGAGCGTTTTTTCTGGTGCTTAGGCTGCTGGGAGGCTACTGGCTGAGCTGGCGCATCCGCCGGGTCGGGGTGTCACCCATGCCGGGACAGCACTTGTGCCGGAACTGGTGTGAAAAATTAGGCATTCGCCGAACGGTGACCTGGCTGGAATCGGCACACGTGGCGCAGCCGCTCACGCTGGGTTTTTGGAAGCCAGTCGTGCTTTTCCCGGCAGGGTTGGTGCTGCAATTGCTCCCTGAGGAAGTAGAGATGTTGCTCCTGCACGAATTGGCCCACATCCGTCGCCACGACTATTTGGTCAACCTGCTCCAACTGATCTTCGAGGTCTGTTTTTTCTACCATCCCTTATTCTGGCTCCTATCCAAAGAAGCCCGCCGCCACCGCGAGCACTGCTGCGACGATCTTGTGTTGCAGCATGAACCGGACCGGCTGTTGTACGCCAAAGTCCTGACGAACCTGCAGCACATCCATCCGTTCACTCAAAATCAGTTTGCCATGCATGCTATTGGTCAAAGCGCCTTCGCGCAACGCATCTTCCGACTTTTCAACGCTCGCCCCGACAAGGCACAACGTTCACCCGTACTCGTAGCATTTCTGGCCGTCGTGCTCATGGGTGCTGCGTTTACTTGGTCAGCATTCAGCGCCAAGCCACTCCCGGCACCTGCGGAATTGCCTGTTGTTTTGCCAGTAAAAAATAACGACCCGACAGATGCAGCATCGCAAACCGTCGAGGGTTCGCCAAGCGCTAAACCCGAAAACAATTCCTTTACGCCTGTTGGCGATCAAGCCGAGCCCGATTCACTGCCCCCGGCCGTGGTGTTTGTCGGGGCAGACAAAATGAACGTGTTTTATATCGGGGTGGACAACCCGATCACCGTGGCGGTGCCGGGCTACATATGTTCCGACCTGAGTGCCCGGCTGGTGGGCGAAGGCCAGATCACCGGATTAGGCGATTGCAGGCACATTGTGGTTGTTAAAAAACCCGGGACTGTCTCCATCGAAATTTATGCACAAGAAAAAGGCGTAGAAAAACTGCTTGGGGTACGCCACTTCCGGGTGAAACGTATACCAGACCCCGTTGTCCGCGCCGGAAACCGGATGAGCAGTACGATACCCCAAGGGGAGATCAGGGAGGTTTTGAGTCAGGAAGTACAGGCCATGATTCAAAATTTTGATTTTGACGCACAGTGCATGATTACCCGGTTCAACATTGTCCTGCAAAGAGATAGCTCGGACATTGTCGAACTTGTCGTAACAGGCAACACTGTCCCGGCCATAATTTTGGATCAAGCAGAAAAACTTCCGGTGGGCTCAAGGTTGTATCTTGTGGATGTCCGCACGCTATGCCCTGGGGATACGGCGCCGCGAAATATCGGGGATGTCGTGTACAGGATTAGCCAATAGGTCGTTCTTGGGAGCAAACCTAACCGTCATGCTCGCCAAATCTTTCCCGCGCCTTGCCCTGAGTTTCTTTGGCCTTGTACTGCTCGCCTTTTTCATCTGGGTGATGTTCAACATCATCAGCCCTTACACCTCCGGTCGTACAGACATTGATTTCCTGCTCACCAAACAGCACATTATCCACTTGCTGCACTATCAGGCAGCATTTTACCTGCATATTTTTCCGGCACTGCTGGTGCTGACAGCGGGTTTAACACAATTCTCCGGCTACATCTTGCGCCACGCGCCGACACTGCACCGCTGGGTCGGACGGGCTTATGTGCTCAGCATCCTCGTGGTATGCGGGCCTGCGGGTATGCTCATGGCCTGGTACGCCAACGGCGGGCTCGTTGCGCAGTCCTCGTTTTTGGTGCTCAGTGGGTTGTGGTGGTGGTGTACATGGGTGGCATGGCGGGCCATTCGGTCGGGCGACGTGCGGCGACACGGGGCCTGGATGTTGCGCAGCTATGCGCTTACGCTGTCGGCCATCACCTTACGGATCATGCAATTTGGACTGGCCATGTACACGGACATAGACCCGGAAGATGCTTACCGTTTGGTGGCCTGGCCGAGTTGGGTGATGAACTTTGTGCTGGTTGAGGTATTCATTCGGAAAACGCCGTGGTTCGGCTGGATTTATGGAAAAAAAATGTGAACCGCCCGGAAAAAACAGGCGGAAGAAACTAACCGAGGCAAGAATTTTTACCTTCGCAGCACATTTATCAAACAAAACAGCAACCGAACATGACGTTAGTTGACCAAATCCGGGACATGATCTCGGCCGGCGAAACCGAGAAATCGCTCGAAGAACTGTACAAATTTGTCAAGGAAAACAACGCCGATATCATTGACAACCTCGTCATGCTGCGCAGCCGTATGCAAAGTGTGGAGCGTGCCGTGAACGTGGGCACTATGTCCAGCCAGGAGGCAACCCTGGAAAAAGCCAAGATCAACGATGCCATCCTCAAACTGCTGCCCCAACTAACGCCGGAGTATCTGGCAGAGGCAAGCAAACGAAAATCGAAAGCAGCATACGCCCCGCCAATACCGCAAAGGCCCGCCCAACAAAGCAACAAATTGTACTTCATCATCGGTGGTGCCGTACTCGCGTTGGTATTGCTGATCTGGTCCATGAGCGGAGGCGACTCGGAGGCAACCAGCGATCTGGCTCAGGGAGAACAACTTGTCGAACAAGCGGATGATGGTCAGGGACAACCTGAAACCGCCAAACTCGCCAGTCTTTTAGCGGCGAATGGCACCGCTGTTTGGGTGGCATCGGTCAATCATCTAGACGATACAGGTGTCAGCTCCTTTGCTTTTCAAGACAATACTACCTGCTCCGAATTCGCCTACGGCGATCTACTAAGCACATGGAAAGTGGTAGAAAATGTCGCAGACTATGTCACGATCTACGACGCTGAAACAGGCCAATACATGCGCATCTACGTGACGACCGCAGAAGTGCGGAATGGAGAAACCGGCGAATGGAAAATCTACTACAACGGAGCCTGGAAATAGCCTGGTGCCCAAAAAAATTTACCGCACCAACAACCGATTTTACCTTTTCAAATTCAATCACGGAAGCGTGGATGCCTATACCAGTCAACAGGTAAAAAAACTAAATCAAGAGATTCTATCTTCGCAAGTATTCAGAAACAAAACAGCATACCAACATGACGTTAGTTGACCAAATCCGGGACATGATCTCGGCGGGCGAAACGGAGAAATCGCTCGAAGAACTGTACAAATTTGTCAAAGAAAACAACGCCGACATCATTGACAACCTCGTCATGCTGCGCAGCCGTATGCAAAGTGTGGAGCGTGCCGTGAACGTGGGCACCATGTCCAGCCAGGAGGCTACCTTAGAAAAAGCCAAGATCAACGATGCCATCCTGAAACTGCTACCCCAGCTCACGCCGGAGTATCTGGCCGAGGCCAGCAAACGAAAATCGAAGGCAGCATACACCCCGCCAATACCGCAAAGGCCCGCCCAACAAAGCAACAAATTGTACTTCATTATCGGTGGAGCCGTACTCGCGTTGGTATTGCTAATCTGGTCCATGAGCGGAGGCGAGGCGGAGAATTCCAGCGATCTGGCACAGGAAACCCAACAAATTGCCGAATCCGAGCCTGTCAGCCAGGGACAACCAGCAGCCACTCTGCTCGACGAACTTTTAGCCAAAAACGGCACCGCTACATGGCAAGCAACGGTCGACATCACAAAACAAGGTACTCTCCCCTCCTTTGTTTTTCAAGACGATCAGACATGCTCCATTTACGTCGATGGCGAAACCAAAGGCACAGGGAAGGTGGTGGAAAATGCCACAGACCATGTCTCGATCTATTACACCGTAGACGGTAATGGCGCATTCTTCCACTTTTACAAGACGATAGTCAAAGTGAGCATCGACATAACCGGCGAGTCAGAAATCTTTTACGAGGGAGTTTGGAATAATTAAATACCCACACCAATCGACTATCATCATCAAAACTTTATTGCCATGAAATTCAATCTCGGAAGCGTGGATGCCGATGCCATGCCAACTAACAAGGACGAATTCTTCAACCGGTTTCACACGGCTTTTGCCCCCGCACTGAAACAAAAAAAGATGTTTCGCGACGAAGGCAACAGCGCCTGGACCGACTTTCAACCCTTGCAGGGCAGCGGCATCCGGGACCTCCAGCAGTTCCTGCTCAATGCCGGTTTCCTCGCCCGGCCTGAGGCCGTAGACGGTATCTACGGATACACCACGCAAGCGGCCGTGCGACTTTTTCAGGAGTACATCCGCACCGTGCAGGGCGACGCATCCATTGGTGTGCCCGACGGCGTGGCCGGCCCGAACACGCTGGGTTTTGTCGAGAAATGGAAGCAGGCGAACCTCGGCATGAGCGAATGGGGGGCGAGCGCGAGTAATCCGTCACAGGAGTACAAAGACTGGATCACGCTGCTCGAAAAAGCGAAAAGCCATTTCCAGACCAACCCAAGCCCCATCCGCCAGCGCGTTGAGGCTTATACCAAACCTACCGATACCCGGAAGGTGAACGACTGGGACGTTTCGCCCGAAACGATCCACCTCATCGGGTTGCGCAACGGTCAGGAACTTTTCACCGGCAGGCGCGAAAACGACGACCTGTTCGTCCTGCTCATCCGCGGTATGGTGTTCAAATTTTGGGGCTCCACCGACCCCAACCCGAATATGGCCGACCGCAAGGACATTCCCTTCCTCATCGAAGGCCAGCACCACTACCAGTTCGGCTGGCACAAGGTGAGCGACGAAAAAACCGTGTACAGGGCCTTGCGCCCCGCCTCCGTCGGCGTGCTGGTATTCCGCGACAAAAACGCCGACCGCATACTCACCGAAGCAGACATAGCCACTGGCTTTGAAGAAACGCCCAACACCACCATCAACATCCACTGGTCGGGCGTAGGCAGCGCCAACTTCTCGGCAGGCTGCCAAGTCATCGCAGGGCACAGTTATATAAACCACAAAGACAGCTTGGTGCCCTGTTCCCAGTTCGCTGCCGTGTCGTACAGCGAGCTCGGCAGCCAAAAGACCCGGGCCGCTTACAACGTGTTCACCGACTTGCTGCTTGCATACGCCCCACAAGGTGTGCGCACCATTGCATACACGCTCGGGCGCGACGAGACCCTGCGCCTGTCGAATGCCTGGAAACCCGAGTTCGTGCAGGAAACCGTAAAGAAAATGAAACAGTCGTAATCGGCGCATGAAGCGGCAAACCCTGGTATCGGAAATATTCCGAAAACAATCTTTTCTCTGCGTCGGGCTGGACACCGACCCACACAAGTTGCCAAAACACTTGCTGGGCCAGCCCGACGCTGTTTTTGATTTTAACCGGCAAATCATTGATGCCACCCGCGACCTGTGCGTGGCGTATAAGCCCAACCTCGCGTTTTACGAGTCCCGAGGCTACGAAGGCTGGCGCGATTTCGAGCGCACGGTAGCCTACATCGGACCAGAGCACTTCGTCATCGCTGATGCCAAACGCGGCGATATCGGCAACACCAGCAGGATGTACGCTTCGGCTTTTTTTGAAAAAACCGCTTGTGATGCCGTCACCGTGGCCCCGTACATGGGGGCCGACAGCGTGTCGCCTTTTCTCGATTTTCCCGGCAAATGGGCCATCGTGCTCGCACTCACGTCCAATCCCGGCAGCGAGGATTTTCAGCGCGGGTTGCTCGAAGATTCCCGTGAACCGCTCTGGGAGCGCGTGCTGCACCGGGCGCAGACTTGGGGCACAACCGACAACCTGATGTTCGTCGTCGGTGCCACACATCCCGATGCTTTCGCCCGTGTGCGCGAAATCGCGCCCGACCATTTTCTGTTGGTGCCCGGTGTGGGTGCCCAAGGCGGCGACCTGGAGGCCATTTGCCGGTACGGCCTGACCCGCGATTGCGGGTTGCTGATCAATGCCTCGCGCAGCATCCTGTTCGCCTCAGGCGGCTTGGATTTCGCCGAAGCCGCTCGCGCCGAGGCGGAGCGGATGCAGGAGGAGATGCGGGGACTTTTGGCTGCTATCGCCGGGGATTGAAAATCCGGGTATGTAAAAACAGCCCATCGCGTACTTTTGCCCGGACACAACCACCCGTTCGGTACATTTTATGGTGAAAAAACTACTCTTCCTGTTCCTGTTCGGCGGCCTGACATTGGCCGCCTGCCAAAAAAAAGAAACCACCGTGCTCATCTCGACGAGCATGGGCGACATCCGCGTGCGCTTGTACGAAGAAACGCCCCGGCACCGCGACAACTTCATCAAATTGGTTGAAGAGCACTTTTTCGACAGCCTGCTGTTCCACCGCGTGATCCCCGATTTTATGATTCAGGCTGGCGACCCCAATTCGCGCACGGCACCGGCGGGCACTATGCTCGGCGGCGGCGGGCCGGGGTACACCTTACCGGCGGAAATCCGTTTCCCGCATGTGCGCGGCGCCTTGGCAGCGGCTCGCCTGCCTGACCAGGCCAACCCGGCGCGGGAATCCAACGGCAGCCAATTTTTCATCGTGCAGGGCATACCACAAACCGACGAATCCCTTGACCAGTGGGAGCAGCGACTCGGCACCAAGTTCAGTCCTGAATGGCGGGCACAGCACAAGGCAAAGGGCGGTGCTCCACAGTTGGAAGGCCAATACACCGTTTTCGGGGAAGTTGTGTCCGGTTTGGAGGTGCTCGACCGCATCGCTGCCGTGCCCCGTGATGCCAATAACCGACCGCTGACCGACATCCGTATGACCGGTGTCCGGGTAGAGCGCTAAGTGATACCGATGAAACAACATGTGGAGCAACTCGCGGCTTTGGCCCGCAAACCCGCCCGCACGATTATCGGGCTAATGTCCGGCACGTCGTTGGACGGGCTTGACGTGGCGCTTTGTACAGTGGAGGGCAGCGGTTTTTTGACCAAAATCCGCGTCGAACACTTCGCCACTGTGCCATATGACGCGGATTTCCGGAAAGATGTGCGTCGGGTTTTTGCCCAGCCAAGCATTGATTTTCAACACCTCGTGCTGCTCAACGTGGTGGTGGCCGAGCGGCATGCAGCCATCGTGAACGACCTGCTGGCGCAATGGAGCGTTTCGCCGCAGGCTGTGGACCTGATCGCCAGCCACGGGCAAACGGTGTTCCACGCCCCGCGCCAGTTTCACGGCCTGCCCGCTTACCCCAACGCCACACTGCAGATCGGCGATGGCGACCACATCGCCCGCAGGACGGGCATCACGACCGTTAGCGATTTCCGGCAAAAGCACCTCGCCGCTGGTGGCGAGGGTGCCCCGTTGGCTTTGTACGGCGATTATTTTTTGTTCTCCCGGCCCGGCGAAGACCGCTTCCTGCTTAACCTCGGCGGCATCGCCAATTTCACCTTTTTGCCCGGCGACGGCGACCCGGCCAAGGTGTTCGCTACCGATACCGGCCCCGGCAATACCCTGTTGGATGCCGCTGCCTGTCGTTTTTTCGACCTGCCCTGCGATACGGACGGGCACCTCGCCCGGCAGGGCCGCGTGGATGCAGACCTGCTGGCCCGCCTCAAAAACCACCCGTACTTCGCCCGGCCCTACCCCTCCTCCACCGGGCCGGAGCAGTTTGGCCTCGATTGGGTTTTGGAGCAACCCCACCCCAACGCTCCGTCGCCCCACGACCTGTTGGCTACGCTGGCCCGTCTAACCGCCGACGCGGTTGCGAACGGCATCCGGCGCGTGCAGCCCACGGCAGAAAACATGGCTGTTTTTTTGAGTGGCGGCGGGGCACACAATCCTTTGCTTGTGGAGCACCTGCGGGAAAACCTGCCCGGATACACAATGGCTGGCATGGAAGCGCTCGGTTTTTCGGGTGACGCGAAAGAGGCAGTTCTGTTCGCTGTTCTGGCGAATGAAACCGTCGCCGGGCAAACGCCCCCGGAAGCCCGATTGGGCGGCCTGCCTTTGGTTGGCATGGGGAAAATTTCGTTTCCGGGGTAAGTGTGCAGTTTGAGCAATTTTGAACACCCAACGTTGTTTTTCCCCCATTGTGGATATTTGTCGCCATTTTCACGGCTACAAACAGCAAACCATTTCAAATTTTTCTATCTATGAAAAAATCGTTACTCTTTCTGTTCCTGATCCTGATAACCTCAAGCCTTTCGGCGCAAACAATTTATGTCAAATCCAACGCCACGGGAGCCAACAACGGCACCTCGTGGCAGGATGCGTACACCGCTCTGGGTACAGCACTGGCAGCAGCCAATCCTGGCAATGCGGTGTGGGTGGCTGCGGGCACCTACAAACCCGCAGGAGCGCCCAATGCCGGGTTTTCAATGAAAGCCGGCGTGGCGCTGTACGGCGGCTTTGCCGGAAACGAAGCCACACTCGCTGCACGCAATCCGGTGGCCAACCTGACCACCCTCAAAGGCGACCTTACCGGCGACGATGTGGTCGGGACCTACACCACCAACCGCACCGACAACTCCCTGCACGTGCTGGAAGTGATGCCCACGGCCAACCCCGATGATCGGGCTGTGGTGGACGGGTTCACCATTTCGGGTGGCCAAACGTTGGTAGGCGACCCCAATCCGGACCTCACACGCCGGGGCGGAGGCATCCTTACCACGGCCAAATTGACCGTGCGTGCATGCCGCTTCACCGATAACTACGCCGAAACCGGAGGCGCATTGGCTGCCCTAACCGCCGCCGCAAGCGGCTTGGATTTGTACAATTGCCAGTTCGACAAAAACGGTACCGGCTTGCTCAGTGCCGGTATTTACCTGCGCGACCTGTCGGGCGGCAGCACCGTGCGGCGTTGTATTTTTTCAGAAAACAAAACAATTCGCGGCTCGCTGTACGTCATCACCTCGGCCAATATGACCGTGGACAGCTGCAGTTTTCTCAACAACGATGCGGGTACTGCCCCTTGCGCAGGCATGTACACCTGGAAAACCACGTTTACGCTGACCAACAGCACGTTCAAAGGCAACCGGGCTACCGATTTTGCGGGTATGTACAACGATGGGCGCGAGGGCGTTTTCCCGTTCACGATTGACAATTGTTTGTTTGAGGACAATATAGCGCTGGACATCACCAATTCAGCAAACGTGGCTACGGGCGGTGCCATTTTTAATGCTACCACCACGTCCACGATCAAAAATTGCTTTTTCCTGAACAATGCTGGCCACCAGGCCGGGGCCATCTACATGAGCGGCTATGTGGCTGGCAACAAAAACTACATTGAAAACTGCCTGTTCGAGGAAAACCGCGCTGCGCCGGGGGCAAGTACGACTGGCGCACGCGGCGGGACTCTGTACAGCCTTAGGGCACGGTACGAGGTACTGAACAGTACGTTCAAAAAGGGCAACGCCGTTGCCAGCGGCGGGCAGATACACCACAGCGACTCTTCGCTTTTCTTGTTCAAAGGCTGCCGGTTCGAGGGCGGTACATCCAATTTTGGAGGCTCCTCCACTAATTATAACCCGGGCACCGTGGGCACCTATGAGGAGTGCGCATTTGTCAGCAACTCCGCCACCGTGAGCGGTGGCGCGGTATCAGTGGGCTTCACGGCCAATGTCACGTTCAAAAAATGCACATTCACTTCTAACAAAGCCCGGTCAGGTGCGGCTACGTTCATGCAAAACACCAATTCAAAGGTGACAGTGCAAGACTGTACGTACTCTTCCAACACCGCCGAACAAACGGGTGGAGGAATAAACATCTCTAGTGGGGGCACGATCCTTGTCGAAAACAGCACATTTGAGACCAACTCGGTGGGTGTGACCGGTTCGAGTAACGACGGAGTTGGCGGTGCCATGAACGTATCTGATGATACATTCAACGTCGGCAATATCCTCATCCGAAATTCACGGTTCCAGTTCAATTTCGCCAAAGATCAGGGCGCAGGCATCAACATATCCAATTACAACACGGACATAGTCAACTGCCTGTTTGTTGCCAATCAAAACCTCAACAACATGCGGGCTGGGGGGGCAATTATCAACAACGCTTCTGGCTCGACCTCCCCGCTTTCTGTGGTCAACTGCACGTTTGCGGAAAATATCGCAGGCATCGGTGCCGGGATATCGCAATGGGAAGATTCGGTGGGAACAGCAACCCTAACGTTACAAAACTGCATCCTGTACGGTAACCTCGGTAAGGACTATGAGATTGAGGCGGGTACACCAACGGTGACATCCAAGGGTGGTAACCACAGCGGCGATAATACCCTCGCAGCCGCTCTGACTCAACTGAATGATGAGGTCAACGCTGATCCCTTGTTTGAAGATGCCAGCCAGTTTAACTACAGGTTAAAGGCCGGTAGCCCCTGCATTGACAAGGGTATTGCCCTCGGTGCTCCCACAACCGACCTTGGCGGCGCCCCTCGTTCGGCGATACCCGATAAGGGTTGCTTCGAATTTCAGACCATCGGTACTCGCCAGATTGGCACGGCAGTATTGCCTTTGCGCCTGATGCCCAATCCGGCTACTGAACGCACTGTGGCCTACCTCGACGGCGACTGGGCCGGGCAGGTTCAGGTATCCGTGACCGATCAGAATGGAGCTTTGGTGCGCGCTTTCACAGCCTTCAAAAACGCTGGTCTTTCGGCGATACCAGTTGACTTGGGTGGCTTGCCAGCCGGTGTGTACTCCGTACGGGTGCAGTCGCTCGAGCAGTGGTACGAAGGCCGGTTGATGAAACAATGACCGAGATCGGTTGACTGACACTATCCTTTCTTCGGTCACACTGCTAGAAGTTGAGTCTTGAAAAATCGGCCTTGTGCAAAGGCCAATTTTCAAGACTCAACTACTGCTAGGAAACTTTCGATTATCGAAAAACACGCAGAAAATGAAACCTATCCGCTGCCTTGTGGTGGACGATGAAGAGCTCGCCCGCGCCCTGCTGCAAAATTACATCGGGCGGGTACCGAATTTGGAATTGGCCGCTGCCTGTGCCAATCCGCTGGAGGCCGTAGGCGTGCTCCAACAGCAGGGCATTGACCTCTTGTTTCTCGATATTCAGATGCCTGAACTAACAGGCATTGAGTTTTTGCGTACGCTGACGAGCAAACCTTTGGTCATTTTTACCACCGCCTACGCCGAGTTTGCGCTCGACGGATACGCACTCGACGTGACCGATTACCTGCTCAAGCCGTTTTCGTTCGAGCGCTTTCTTCAGGCTGTGAACAAAGCCAGCACCCTTCTTCAGGCCCGGTCAGGAAACCTGAATGCAAACAAAGAAACAGAACAACTGGCAAAGGACTTCATCCTCGTGAAGGCGGATCACAAAGTCCACCGAATCAAACTGGACGATATCCGGTTCATACAGGGCATGCGGGAATATGTGGCCTTCCACACACCTTCCGGGCGCTTGCTTTCTTTGAACGCGCTAAAAAATTTAGAGGAAGAACTGCCTGAAGAGCGCTTCATCCGCATCCACAAATCGTACATCGTGGCCATTGACAAAATTGACACCCTCGAGGGGAATATGGTGCATGTGGGCAAAGAAAAACTCCCTATTGGGGCGAGCTATCGGGATATGGTGATTCGCCGGGTTTTTTAAAAACCCATCACTGCCACCACAGGGAAATGATCCGAGATCGGGTCACGCGGCACCCGGCAGCCGTACACCTTCAGCGTAGGGTCAGTCAGCACATAGTCAATGCGGAGAAAAGGAATAGCCCCGCCAAACGTGGTGCCGATACCAAAACCTTTTTCGCGAAACGAGTCGGTTAGGCCTTCGGCAAGCCGGTGGTACACATAGGAATTGGGGGTGTCATTGAAATCGCCGCACAGGATGACAGGATACGGGCTGGCGGCCATAAGGTCGTGCAGGGTAGCGGCCTGCCCGGCGCGAATACTGGTGGCACCGCCCACTTTGCGCAATACGCGGTTGATGTCCCGCCAGGTTTGCTCGTTTTTAAGGTCGGAGTCCTCGATGACCTGCTCGGTATCGGAGGTGACTTTGTTGGATTGTAGGTGAACGTTGTACACGCGTACCGTGTGTTTCCCAATTTTCAAGTCGGCCCAGATGGACGTGTTTTCGGGCTGGCCAAAGGGCAATTGTCCGCCGCGCAGCACCGGGTAGCGGCTGAGAATAGCCGTGCCGGAGCGATTGAGCTCAAAAACATTGGGCAGTCCCAATTGGGGGCCGAGTGCCCGGAAAAACTTGCGACCGGTTTCCTGCACACACAGGATGTCAGGATCGCCCTGGTTTTTCAAAAACTGGGTATAGCGGGTGAAAATACCGCCCCATTCCTCGTCTTCGAGGTTGATGCCCCGGAATAGTCCACCCAGGTTGTGCGTGGCCACGGTGAGTGTGTTTTCGGGGGCGGCTTTGGTGCCCGGGTTCAGCCCGACAAATGCTGTGACATGCTGCCATCCGAACACCAGCATGCCGAGGTGGTACAAGGCGAAGCGATTGAGCCGGAATGCCCAAAGGCCAAGCAAAGCCAGGTTGGCAAGTAAAAACCACGGAAATGCTGTGCCAAAAAAGGCTGCCCAGCGAAACAGGGCCGGGTTGATATAGGGCGAGAGGTAGGACAAAAATGTGCCCGTGATGACCGCCGCACTGAGGATTTTTACGAAGTGTTTAAGCAGGTACCGCATCATGGTTTGAGGTGCCTTATCGCTTGCTGGCGTTGTACAGGAATTCTTTTTCCTCGGCAGTCAGGCTTTCGTATCCGCTTGCCTTTATTTTGCTCAGAATGACATCCAGCTGCTGCTGATGGTTGGTCTCTTCGTCTTGTGGCGCTTGCCCGCCGCGAGTAGCAGCGAATGGTGTACCCGATGCGGCTTTTTTGGCTCTTCGACGGGAATGAGAAACCGTCAAGCGGCCACTGCTCGAAAACCAGCCCGAAACATAGTCCAGTATGCGGTTCACCGGCTCGGCCAGATCGTGGCTGTCGCGCAGGCGATACACAAACAGGCAGCCCATGGCAAAGCCGCCGAGGTGAGCCAAGTGGCCACCGGAGTTGTACTTGTTGGCTACTCCGATAAGATCGAACAGCAACAGCACGATTACAATATACTTTACCTTGACATCGCCCAGCAGAAACAACGGGACACGATAATCGGGCGCCATGACCATTGCCGCGCCGCCGAGTGCCATCACCGCACCCGATGCGCCGAGGGCATACGAGCCAACATAAGGTGCAAATTGTGCCGATAGCATGAACACAAACCCGCCAGCCAAGCCACCAAGCAAATAAACTGGCAGCACGCGGCGGTTGCCCAACAAGTCACTGACAACCATACCAAAGATAGACAGGAAGGCGATATTGCTCAGTACATGCCAGAAACTCTCGTGCAAAAACATGTGCGTCAGTGGCGACCAGAGTTGATACAGCAACGTGCGAATCGAAGCGGGCATACAGAGCCATTCCAGCCCCTCTTGAAGGGCAAACGGAGCCTCTTCTGCGCCCTTAAGGATCAGCAAAATCAACAAAACAATGTTCACAAGGACGAATATCCCAAAGTTGATGATGATGAGCAGGGTCACCATGTTGCCAGTCCGGAATGTGTACCGGAGGTCGTCCCAAATTGATCTCAAAAGCGCCATTATGCCTATGTTTTTTAAGGTTGGCAGGTTTCTGGTTAAAAGTTTCTGGTTGGCAGGCTTTTAACTTTCTAACCAGTAACCCGCAACCCAGTGGGCGCAAAATTACCATAGAGCCGTCAAAGTTTAGGCATGCCTCGGTGGGCATTCATCATTCATCATTTATCATTCCAAGTTCATTTGCCCAAAAAGCAATATGTTGGCATCCAAATTCAACACGAACGTATGATCCGATGCTTATCCGACAAATAGGTATTTCGCTGCTTTTTTTGAGCATGACCGGCATGACTTGTCCGCGAAAAACGGATATTCATAGCCGGGCGCCTTTCCTTTGGGAAAACGCCAACGTCTATTTTTTGCTCACCGACCGATTTGCCAACGGCGACCCGGCCAACGATGCACAGATAGGCCGGCCGGCCACCGCCGCCAAGCTCCGGGGTTTCATGGGCGGCGATATCCGTGGCATAATCCAAAAATTAGATGACGGTTACTTCGACCGGCTCGGCATTTCGGCCATTTGGTTCACACCGGTATTCGAACAAAACCGTGGAATAGTGAACGAGGGCACCGGTTCCACCTACGGCTTTCACGGTTACTGGACGCAAGACTGGACCCGACTGGACCCCAACTTTGGCACCGAACGCGACCTGGCCGAGTTGGTGGACAAAGCCCATCGCCGTGGCATTCGCATCCTGCTCGACGCGGTTATCAACCACACGGGCCCTGTCACGGCACAAGACCCGCTTTGGAGCGGTTGGGCACGCACCGAACCCCAGTGTACCTACCAGGGATACGCCTCCTCGATTACCTGCACGCTCGTGAAGAACCTGCCCGACATCAAAACGGAGAGCAATGACCCCGTGGAATTGCCGCCGTTTCTGTTGAAAAAATGGAAACGAGAAGACCGCCTCAAACACGAACTGGCCGAACTGGATGCTTTTTTCGAACGAACCGGCTACCCGCGGGCACCGCGTTTTTTCATTATAAAATGGCTAACCGACTGGGTGCGCCACCTTGGGATAGATGGCTACCGTTGCGATACGGTCAAGCATGTGGAAGAAAGCGTGTGGGCCGAACTCCAACGCGAGGCCGCCCGCGCATTGGCCGACTGGAAAAAAAACAACCCTGCCAAGGCGCTTGACAACAACGAGTTTTACATGGTTGGTGAAGTGTACGGCTACAATATCGCCCATGGGCGCGACTACGATTTCGGCGACCGCAAGGTGGACTACTTCGCCAACGGATTTCACAGCATCATCAATTTTGGCTTGAAATCCGATGCGCAAAATGCATCGTATGAAGCGCTTTTTTCCAAATACGCCAACCAAATCCAGGGCCCGCTGCTCGGTAAAGGTGTGCTCAACTACCTCAGCTCCCATGACGATGGCAGCCCGTTCGACAAGCAGCGGGCAAAACCATTCGAGGCGGCTGTCAAACTGCTGCTCTGCCCAGGTGCCGCCCAAATTTATTATGGCGACGAAACTAACCGCCCGCTGGATATTCCCGGCACCGAGGGCGATGCCACCCTACGATCGTTCATGAACTGGGACGATCTCCAGGCTAACGCCGATCACAACGGACACCGCACACAGGATGTACTGGCACATTGGCAAAAGCTCGGGCGTTTCCGTAAAAACCACCCAGCCGTAGGTGCGGGCGAACACCGGATGCTGTCCGAAAAACCGTATGTTTTTCAGCGCACATACACCCGGCGCGGTTTTGCCGACACGGTGGTGGTCGCCCTGAATTTGCCGAAAGGCAAAAAAAACGTTTCCGTTAAGGGCGTTTTTCCCGACGGTGCCGCATTGCGGGATGCGTATTCGGGGAAAGCCGTTTGGGTGAAAGGCGGCGCTACTGTAGTAGACAGTAATTTTGACATTGTTCTGTTGGAAAAGGCGCTGCCGAAGAGGCAATAGGCTTACTTTCGCGGTTCATCACGCTCTAACTCTGGCCAATCGCTAATCACCTCAATTATGTTCAACTACCACGCCCGCCGCGAGCGGCTCAAACGCGACCTTAAATCTGGCATCGCCCTGTTTTTGGGAAACAACGAGCTCGGCATGAACTACACCGGCAACACCTACCATTTCCGCCAGGACAGCAATTTTCTCTACTTTTTCGGCCTCGACCTACCTGGCCTTGTCGCCATTGTGGATGTCGAAAACAACCGGGAAATCGTCTTTGGTGACGACCCGACGCTGGAGGATGTGGTCTGGATCGGCGCACAGCCGCGCTTGAAGATGCTCGCCGAACAGGCTGGTGTGCGCGAGGTGCTGCCGTTGCGCCGGTTGGCCAGTTTTTTGAAAAAAGCACGCCGCACCGGGCAGCAGGTGCATTTCTTGCCACCTTACCGGCACGACAATATGCTGCTGTTGAAAGATTGCCTGAATATCCCGCCCGCCCGGCAAAAGGCTGCTGCCTCGGAGGCGTTCATCCGGGCCGTAGTGGCGCAGCGTGCGTACAAATCCCCTGAAGAGGTGGCCGAAATGGAGCGTGCGGTCAACGTGACCGGAGTAATGCACGTGGCTGCCATGCGCACAGCACGGGTCGGACAGGTCGAGGCTGAGCTGGCGGGTATGGTTCAAGGTATGGCCGTGAGCGCGGGCGGCAACCTGTCGTATCCCGTCATTCTGTCTGTCAACGGCCATATCCTGCACAACCACTACCACGGCAACACCCTTCAACGCGGTCAGATGGTTCTGGGTGATTTCGGTGCCGAAACAAACTTGCACTATGCAGGCGATATCACACGCACGTTTCCGGTGGACCGGCGTTTTACGCCAAAACAACGGGAAATTTACGAGATCGTGCTTGATGCCGAAGTCAGCGCCATCGCTTCGCTTAAGCCCGGC
>JBJXEZ010000172.1:0-11399 GCA_046153695.1 Saprospiraceae bacterium | reverse complement strand
TGCAAGTGGAAAACGAATACGGCAGTTACGGAAATGATGCCCGGTACCTGTCCCAATTGAAAAGCGCGTGGCAGGAGGCGGGCATAGACATTCCGCTTTCTACCGCCGATGGTGCCACGCCGTACATACTGGAAGCGGGCACCATAGACGGTTGTGTTGTTGGCCTTGACCCGGGATTCAACGCGGAGCATTTTGCCCAGGCCCGGCAGTCCCGCCCGGATGTGCCTGCTTTTTGTTCGGAATATTACCCTGGCTGGCTTACCCACTGGGGCGAAGCCTGGCAACGGGTAGATACGGTGGACATACTGCGTGACCTCGAGGGCATGATTCAAAACCGGAAGTCCTGGAGCCTGTATGTGTTGCACGGAGGCACCAACTGGGGCTTTTACGCCGGGGCCAATTTCAGCGATGTGTACCAGCCCGACGTAACGAGCTACGACTACGACGCGCCCATCCGCGAAGACGGCACCCTCACGCCCAAATACTGGGCCATCCGCCGCCTGCTGGGCAGGTACCAAAAGTCGAACGCGCCGCTCGTGCCCGACCCGCCGCCGCCGCTACCGGCCATCAGCCTGCCCGATTTTTCGATGCAGCCCGCGTGCTCTTTCTGGAATATTTTGCCACAGCCAATCCAGTCGGCACAGCCCAAACCCATGGAACAATACGGTCAGAATTTTGGCTTTATCGTTTACTCGACCACACTACGCGGGCACCACCAGGGCAAACTGACCGTGACAGACCTGCGCGACTACGCCAATGTGTACCTGGATGGAAAATACGTCGGTTCCCTGGACCGCACAAAAAAGAACCAAACCCTCGACCTGCCCCGAACTGACCCGCCAGCTCAGCGCCTCGATATCCTGGTGGAAGGCATGGGCCGCATTAATTACGGCCAGTACCTGATTGATCCCAAGGGTATTACGGAGCGCGTCACCCTGAGCGGCATGACCCTGATGGACTGGCGTGTGTATTTGCTGCCGATGGATTCTGCCCAGATCGCGTCTGTACCGGACCACGCTCCCGGCCCCCGGCTGGAGCAGCCCGGCTTGTTTTTTCGAGGGGCTTTCAATCTCGACGCGTCGGGCGATACCTACCTGGATGTCAGTGGCTGGGAAAAAGGTCATCTGTGGGTGAATGGCCACCACCTCGGGCGCTACTGGAAAATCGGGCCACAGCAGCGGCTTTACCTGCCAGCACCTTTTTTGAAAAAAGGAGCCAACGAGGTGATTCTGTTTGATCTGCATCGGACCGCGCCGGGTACGCTTCGTGGGATGCCCTCGATGGAGTGAGGGGTGGTTTCATACGGGCAGCCAGGCCCGTTTGTTGTTTTGCGATTCCCGTTCACGCCGCTTCTTCACAGCGCTACCTACTTGCTGTCAAATGCAGCCAAAAACTCCGGGCTGTCGGGTTTTACCTTGGGCGGGAAGAAATGTGTGAGTTCGCCTTTTTCATTGATCAGGTATTTGCAAAAATTCCAGGTAGGTTCCTGGCTGTTCCAGCCGTTTTGTGCAGGGTCGGTAAGCCACCGGTAGATGGGGGCTTTTTCGGCGCCTTTGACGTGTACTTTTTCAAAAATGGGGAAGGTGATGTGGTAGTTTGATTCGCAAAACGCCGCAATCTCCTCCGCCGAACCGGGCTCCTGCTCCCGAAAGTCGTTGCAGGGAAAAGCCAACACTACGGCCTTGCTTTCATTTTTCGAAAAAAACGTTTCCCAGTCGGCATATTGAGGGGTGTAGCCGCATTTGGATGCTACGTTCAGTACGACAACCTTTTTGCCACGAAACTGCTCCAGGCGTACCGGAGTGCCATCCAATCCCTTTACCGTGAACTGAAAAAAAGGCCCCGCACTTTTCGGCGCGCTGGTGGTCACTGCCGGACCGGGTGGAACTTTGGTTGTACCAAAACAAGCCGGGAAAAATAAGGCACTGGAGGCAAGCAGGACGAAAAATGTCGTTTTTATGAGCATAACAACTGGAACGCAACGGTGAACGATAAGCCCAAAAAACACCGGCTGGGCGCAATGGTTCAGATCTGTCATTTCACTTCCCTCCAAAAAGTCCCGCCGCCTCTTTCGCAAACCGCGCCTCAATCTCCTTGCGGCGCAATTTCAGCGTGGGCGTGAGCAGTCCGTTTTCGGCCGTCCACGACTCGGCCACCAGTTGAAACGCCTGCACCTGTTCTACCGGGCCGAGGCGCTCGGCGTTGATGCGCTCGATTTCCTGCCGGAATAGTTTTTCCACCTTGGGGTTCAGTACCATGAATTCCGGTGCCGTCCAGTGGACGTTGTTTGCCCGGCACCAGGTTTCGAGTTGACCGAAATTGGGCACAATGAGTGTACCCACGAACGGCTGGTTCAGCCCTAGCGCCATGCATTGGTCCACAAACGGCGAACGCAACAACTGCTGCTCCACAAATGCCGGTGCCACGAATTTGCCCGTGGTGGTTTTGAAAATTTCGCTTTTCCGCCCGGTTATGCGCAGGAAGCGCTTGAACTCGAATCGACCCATGTCACCGGTTTTCAACCAGCCGTCGGCGGTGAATCGGGCCGCCGTTTCATCGGGCAGGTTCCAGTAGCCAGTCATCACGTTTGGTCCGCGAACCTCGATTTCGCCATCGCCCCGCTCGTCGACATCGGCGATGCGCACCTCTACGCCGGGCGCGGGTATGCCCACCGTGCCGAAATGCACACCGCCCGGCTCGAACCGGTTGAATGCCACCACAGGGCTGGTTTCCGTAAGGCCATAGCCCTCGCGAACGTCCACGCCCGCCGCCGAAAACAGCCGCCCGAGCCGGGGTTGCAAGGCCGCTGCACCCACCGCGATACCGCGCACACGGCCGCCCATGGCCCGCCGCCACCGGCGGTACACCATCAGGTCGGCTGCCCAGAGCTTGATCCGGTATCCGAACGGCATGTCGTGCTCGCCCGCGAAGGGGTAGCGTTCACCGAGTGCCAGCGCCCAGTCGAGTATCTTTTTTCCAAAAAAACCGGCCTTTTTACGGCGTTCGAGCAGCCGCTCGTGCGTGCGCTCCAGCACGCGGGGCACAGCGGTGAAAAAGTGCGGACGCACTTCCCGCAGGGTTTCCGGCAGGCGCTCCAGTGATTCTACAAACCACACCGGCGTACCGGCGGCCTGGTACACATAGGCTACCATGCGCTCGAAAATATGGCTCAACGGCAGGAAACTCACCGCCGTCACTGCCGGGCCTACTGGCACTATGGCCAGAACGGATTTGATGTTACTGACGATGTTGGCATGCGTGAGCATCACGCCTTTGGGAGCCCCGGTGGTGCCTGATGTGTAGAGTAGCGTTGCCAGATTGGTGTCGGAAATACTGCTGCGCGACCGCTGTATTCGTTCAATCTGTTCTTCGTTCGGTTGTGTGCAAATAGCGTCCCAGCCCAGGGTGTCGGGCAGGTTTTCAAAAGAAAAAATGCGGTCTGGGGAAACACTTGCCGCGTGCAGTTTTTCCAGCATATCGGCATTACTCACGAAAAACGCCCGCAGTCCGGCATCACGAAAAATATGGGCGACCTCGTCCGGGCGGGCAGTGGCATGCACGGGCACAGGCACGATACCGAGTTGCAGCATGGCCGCGTCGGCGATGATCCATTGCGGGCTGCCGCAATGGGCAAGTATCCCGATACGGTCGCCGGCATCGAATCCCTGAGCCAGCAGTCCGGCGCTGAGGCGATCCCGCTCGGCGATCAGGTCAGCCGTACTCCAGGTTCGCCACTTACCGGCCTCCCTGCCCGCCAAAGCAATCCCTTGCGGAAAACGCTCCCGCTGGTAATCGAGGATGTCGAACAGGCGTGTGAAATCCATTTTGAAAAGGTTGGAGGGTTTTGGGTTGGAGGGTTTCGGGTTGGAGGGTTTCTGGTTTAGAGGTTTTGGGTTGGAAGGTATTTGGTTGGAGGGCTTGGGTAACGATTTGTCTCCAACCCGAAACCTTCCAACCCGAAACCTCTAAACCCAAAACCTTCCAACCCAAAACCTCTAAACCCGTCTAATATTGGCTCCGATTGCGTTCAGGCGTTTGTCAATGAACTGGTAGCCGCGGTCTATCTGGTTGACATTGTGGATGATGCTTTTGCCTTTGGCCGAAAGGGCGGCGATAAGCAGGGCCTGCCCGGCGCGGATGTCGGGCGAGGTCATTTCGATGCCCCGCAGTTGTGCCCGCCGGTCGAGACCAATCACAGTGGCGCGGTGCGGGTCGCAGAGGATGATCTGGGCGCCCATGTCAATGAGTTTGTCTACAAAAAACAGGCGGCTCTCAAACATTTTCTGGTGAGCCAGCACACTGCCCCGTGCCTGCGTGGCCACTACAAGCACGATAGACATGAGGTCGGGCGTGAAACCGGGCCACGGGGCATCGTAGATTGTAAGGATAGAGCCGTCAATAAATGTGTTTATTTCGTAGTGCTCCTGCGCGGGAATGTGCAGGTCGTCGCCGCGCCGTTCGATGGTGATGCCCAGGCGCTCGAACGTGCTGGGTATGATGCCAAGGTGCGCTACCCCGGCGTTTTTGATGGTGATTTCGGACTGTGTCATGGCCGCCAGGCCGATGAAACTGCCCACTTCGATCATGTCAGGCAGGCACCGGTGCTCGGCACCGTGGAGTACTTCTACCCCCTCGATGTGCAGCAGGTTGGAGCCAAGACCCTCGATTTTGGCACCCATGGCGATCAGGAGGCGGCAAAGTTGCTGCACATACGGTTCGCAGGCAGCGTTGTAAATGGTGGTTTTTCCTTTGGCCAATACAGCGGCCATGACCACGTTGGCAGTGCCCGTCACCGATATTTCATCCAAATGGATATAGGCGCCTTGCAGCCCGCCTTTGGGTTGCTGCACGAAATAGATGTCTTTTTCGTCGTCGTACTTGAACTCGGCACCGAGTTGCTGGAAACCGTGAAAGTGGGTGTCCAGGCGGCGGCGCCCGATCTTATCGCCGCCCGGCTTGGGCAACGCCGCCTTGCCTAAACGGGCAAGCAGCGGACCGATGAGCATGACGGAGCCCCGCAGCCGCTGTGCATCTTTCATAAACGCATCGGAGCGGAGGTAACCGATATCAATGGTGCCGGCACAAAAGCGGTAGGTGTCGGGAGCCAGTTGCTCCACGGTGACGCCCAGCCCACGCAGGAGATCAATCAGTTTGTTCACGTCGAGGATGTCCGGCACGTTGGCTACAGTCACCGGTTCGTCGGTGAGCAAAACAGCGCTGACAATTTGCAGGGCCTCGTTTTTGGCCCCTTGTGGGTACAGCTCGCCACGAAGGGGCGTTCCGCCTATGACTTCAAAGGTATCCATGTGTGGGTTGGAGGGTTACTGGTTGGAGAGTTTTTGGTTGGAGGGTTTCTGGTTAGAGGGTTAGAAGGTTACTGGTTCCGCAATGTTTCATCAACCAGCAACATTCTAACCCTCCAACCAGTATCCTAATAAGTAGTGGTCATGTCTTCGTCCACGCAGATGATAAAGTCGGCGCGGCCTTTGTTTTCAGCGAGCAGTTTTTCGAGGTCAGCCTGAGAGACGGTAGTGATGGTGGCGTATTTCAGATCGGGGCTTTGTTTTTTCAGGTACCAAAGGATGCCCTCGTAATTGTCGGAGTGGTAGGCGCCGTTGAAATGGACGAACAAACTGCCCGGACGAAAGTACTGAAGGATGAAATGGGCCATGGTAGCATCCTTGCAAGCCTGGGCTTTAGGAAAATTGTCATTGGCATGTTCGCCCATCATCGTCAGCATATTTTTGTATCCCGGAAGTTCAGGATCGTAGGCCATAGGCAGGGGCGCCATCCAGGCTTTTTCGCGGGCCGAAAGGGTGTCCAGCACGCCGAATCCGCCGCGTGAGACCATGGAAGCGTACCGGCGCGGGATATTCGTGGCGGCAAAGGCAAGTTTGTTGGCTTTTGCGAATTTAACCAACGGCGCATAGTCGGTTTTGTAGTTGTTCCACAGACGAGCCAGCGTATCCAGTCCCTTGCCGTCAATTTCGCCCTTCAAGTAGCGGTCGAGAGCCGTTTGGTTGTCGGCCTCGAACATCTCGGCACCCAGCACGAGGGCCCGTTTTTGGTGCAAGTCCTTGGTGAGTTCCAATTGGAGCCAGTGGGCTATCGGGTTGTTGTGGTATTCCCCGAAAAGCACTACGTCCTTGTCTTTGAGTGTGCGCAGCATCTTGTCGTAGCACACTTTTTTGCCTTGCGCATTGTACAGGACGTACGCTGGTTTTTTTTGGGAAAAAGCGAGCAACGCGCTGCCAGCGAAGCAAAAAAGCAGGAGAAATTTTTTCATCGGAAACATGTCGTTGAACAGACGGGCGAAAGTAGGGGTTACTTTTGCAATAATTTCCGCACTAACGGGTTTATCGTGCTTAGAGCGTGTTTAAAATTTAGTCGCCGGGCTGCAAGCGGCAAATTTTGTTTCATACTGCGTTAAAATTTTCGCCGTAGGCGCCCGGATACGGTTGCAAATTTTGCCTTGTCTGAAACAAAATTTGCTCACTTTCGCCTCGGCACTAAATTTTAAACACGCTCTTAACCCGAAAATTTTTCACCAACCAACTTGCTTTTCGAATACTCGAATTATGAAACGAATCCTGCTTCCCCTGCTTTTCGTCGCGTTTGCTGCCACATTTTCCTCCGCCCAATGTATCGCTGGCAATTGCGTGAACGGGCGCGGCACTTTTGTGTACCCGTCCGGTGCCAAATACATCGGCGATTTTAAAAACGGCGAAATCCACGGTGTGGGCGTGTGCTACTACACCGATAGTAGCAAGTACAGCGGGGAATGGAAAAACCGCTACCCCGATGGCAAAGGAACCAAGACTTACCCTGACGGCACTAAGCGCACCGGCGGCTGGAAAAAAGGCAAACCAGTGGACGAAAGCGGAAACCTGCTGGCGGAGTATATCGCCAACAAAAAAGAAGAGCAACAGGATGACGGCACCAATATCCAGACCGGCTGCTTGAGCGGCGACTGCAAAACCGGCCCCGGTATTTACGCCTACCCTGACGGCAGCAAGTACGAAGGCGAATTTGCCGACGGCAAATTCAATGGCAACGGCTCCTTCAATTTTGCCAACGGCGACAAATATGTGGGCCAGTTCAAAAACAACTTCCCACACGGCACTGGCACCCGCACCCACGTCAACGGCACCCAGGATACCGGCGACTGGCGCGAGGGCGAGTATATCGGCTCCAGCCTGATTGAGAGCGGCCAGATTGGCTGTACCTCTGGCGACTGTACCGATGGCAGCGGCACCTATATATTTAAAGAAGGTTCGGCCAAGTATGTCGGCGAGTTCCAGAACGGCCAGGCCCACGGCTTCGGCATCTGCACGTATGCCAACGGCGAACGTTACCGGGGCGAATGGGCCGAGGGCGCTTTCATGGGCAAGGGTACGCTGTACCTGCTCGATGGTACCGAAGTGGTTGGATACTGGCGTTCTGGCGAGTTCGCTGGCACCGAACCGCCAACTGACTACCAGATTACCCCTCCCGTCCAGGCTCCTGCACCACCCGTGGAAATACAAGCCAAGGTTTGGGCTGTGGTGGTTGGCGTAGCCGCCTACGACCACATGCCTGTGCTGCGCTACACCGACGATGATGCTTACCGTTTTTTTGCCTTCCTCAAAAGCCTCGAAGGTGGTGCCCTGCCCGACAATCAGGTGCGCGTTCTCATCGACGAGGAGGCCACCCACGACAACCTGATCAGTACGCTCCAGGATGTGTTTGACAAGGCCGGGCCGAATGACCTGGTGCTGTTCTACTTCTCTGGCCACGGCCTCAACGGTTCCTTCCTGCCCATTGATTTCGACGGTTTTAACAACAAAGTTTCCCACGAGGAAATAGCCACCCTGTTCAACAAGTGCAAGGCCAAGTACAAACTCTGCATCGCTGATGCCTGCCATTCGGGCAGCCTCTTCGCCATGCGCTCCGGCGAGAATGAACCCGTGCTCAACCAGTACTACCAATCCTTGTCCAAGGCGGTGTCCGGTACGGCGCTCATCATGTCGTCCAAGGCGGATGAAACTTCCCTGGAGTCCGCTGGCCTACGGCAGGGTGTATTCACGCACTTCCTCATCCGGGGCCTGAAAGGCGAGGCAGACAAGACTCAGGACAAGATCGTGTCGGTGCAGGAAATTTACGATTTTATCTACGACAACGTGCGGGCGTATACCGGCAACCGTCAGAGCCCCGTCATTAAGGGCGGGTACGATCCGACAATGCCGGTGGCGGTAGTGCGGTGATTCAGTACCGGAGAATTGTTTTTTTGAGGTCAAAAAAGTTTTTTAAAGAAAAAAATGGCCTAAAATACAATGTTGTTTTCAACAAACGCCGGCATTCGTGCAGATAAAATGCTGTCTTTTTTTAGCCTAAAAAATTGAAATTCAAGCAATCAAGTTTTTTACTGTCCAAAACATGTAAAAAAAACCAGGAATGTCTTTTCAACAAACCTTGTTTTTTGTCCTTTGTGCCTAAGGCAATGTCCTGCACTTTTGTACCGTTATAGAAAACGAACGGCGGCGAAACAAAAAGAAACGGCGCCAACCAAGAAACCCACCAACTTAGACTTTTCATGAGATTATACGGGAAACCGCCGCGGTGCAAACGAGCGCCGCGGTTTTTTTTTGCCCCTACCTGATCCCTTGTGGTCAGTCAAGTCAATTCTGCTTAGTTGGGGTAGTGGATTTTTCGGTCAGGTGCGGCGCGAGGAGGGCGAAATGCGGGACATTTTAACCGACGAGCAACAAAACCAGGCCGGAAAAGACACAGCCCAACAAAGCAGAATTGACTTGACTGACCACTAAAACGGTGCAACAACGAACTCGAAATCCGTAGGCGCCAATTTCCGTCGGAGGGCTACTTTTGCGGCACTCCAATACCTGCAAACACTTCCCGACGGATGCAACTCCTTTTTGGCTTCATCATCCTCGCGCTATTGACCGCCGCTCTGCTGCTCCGCCGCCGCCAGAAGAAAGTATGGCTGCACGAAGAACGCCAAGAGGAAAGCGGCACCTGGATAGACAAACGCTCCGGCGAGCGCGGTACCTACGGATCCCTTGATGCCGAACGCGAAGCCGAGCGCCATGCACTTTCTCGCCAGGGCCGTATCAACGATCTGGCTCTCGACATCCGCAACTACGCTTTTGAGCATATTCCCGGGTTCCATGGTCGCAGCGATGCAGACATCCGGGACTTCACGGCATTTGCCCGCTCCGAAGCCGGGCGTGTCTTTGCTGCTGCCGAGGCTATGCTGACAGGCGACATTCCCGAAGCCTCCCCGGCAGCAAACAACGATGACCCGCACGCCCAGGCCGTGAAAAAACGCCTTCTTGATTTTGCCTACGAGCAGTTCCCAAAACTGCTTGATCTGGAGTTGGATGCCATCCGGCAGTTTGACCGTTATGTGGCCGTTGTTTCAGGCACACTGACCAATAAAGTCAGAAATCAATAGCGTTCGATTTCAGCGACTTTTTCCTGAACGTTTTTTTTGGCGACCTTTGCGGGCCTCTGTGGCACCTGAGTGCTACCGTGCCGCACAAATTTCAACCGCATGTCTCCCAAATTCAAAAGCGCCCTTCGCTTCCTTTTTTTCCTTGGCCTCGGCGCTACTATTCTCGGACTGGTTTTCCGCAGCCAAAACACGGCGTTTCAGGAACAGTGCCGCCTCGACGGTGTACCCGCCGACCAGTGCAGCCTGTTGGACAAGTTGTTGCACGATTTTTCCACTGTCAACCTCGGTTGGATGGTGCTGGTAGTGGCGGCGTTCACGGTGAGCAACATGCTGCGGGCATGGCGCTGGCAGATGCTGCTGGAGCCAATGGGCTACCGTCCCCGCTTCGTAAATAGTTTCCTGACCATTCTGCTCGGCTATTTTGCCAACCTCGGTTTTCCGCGTATGGGCGAGGTGGTACGGGCGGGAGCATTGGCTCGCTACGAGCGCATCCCCATGGAGCGGGTGATGGGCACTCTTGTGGTGGATCGGCTCATGGATTTTGTTTGTCTAGGTCTGGTGGTTGCCCTCGCTTTTTTGTTCGAGGCCGATACGTTGTGGGCGTTTATCCAAAACAACCGCTCCGACAGCGGCGGGGGCAGCATATGGCAAAGTCCACTGGTATTGGGCGGTGCCGCTGTGCTGGTGCTCGGAGCGGCGAGCATATGGTTTTTGAGAAAAAAAATAGCCGCACTGCCGCTTTTTGTAAAAATAGCCAACCTGCTCGAGGGCTTTGGGGACGGCTTGCGCAGCGTGTTCCGGCTCCGAAACGCGGGCTTGTTTCTGGCCTATTCACTGGGGATTT
The DNA here is from genome assembly GCA_046153695.1 of Saprospiraceae bacterium. GTDB lineage: Bacteria > Bacteroidota > Bacteroidia > Chitinophagales > Saprospiraceae > M3007. The sequence continues at coordinate 1,104 of JBJXEZ010000172.1, read as the reverse complement.
GGCTGATGTTTTACCTGCAATGCTGGCTCAACCTCAAGGCCTTCCCGCCCACGGCCCACCTCGATGCCAGCGCGGCGCTGATGGTTTTTGTGTTCGGCACGCTCGGATTCGTCATTCCTGCGCCTGGCGGCATGGGGTCGTTTCACGCACTGGCCATTGCCGGGCTGGCACTTTACGGCATTAGTGGCAGCGACGCGTTTTCGTACGCGAACATCGCATTTTTTGCCATTCAGATTTTTTACAATGTTGTAGCCGGGTTGCTGTCCCTGCTCCTGTTGCCGCTTCTCAACAAAAAGCAGTAACGATCCCCCCATTACTCGAATTACCAATTCCCTGCGTACGTCAGGGTTTCGCCGCTCAGGTTCTGGAGCCGCTCGTGTTTCAGCCGAACGATCTGACGGATATGCAGCAGGTCGTGTGCCAACCAGTTGGCCAGCAGCATTTTTGCGCCCATTGGGCCCAATTTTGGGTGCAGGTAAGCATTTTCCCATACCGGCTCTGACATTGGGGGAAGGCTGAGCAGCCATTGCGCCGACATTTTGCGCTCCCGCAGAAAATCATTCAGCGCTTCCTCAAAATCACGGCTCCAGTAGTTCCGATCTGTTACCCAGCCCACGGGGTCAATAGGCAGCATGTGCAGATCGGGGGTTTCGAGCACATGGCGCACGCGTGCCCGGAAGTCGTCGCGTTCCTCGTCGGCGAGGTGGCAGAGGATTTCGAGCAGGCACCATTTTTCAGGCGCTGGCCGCCAGTGCCATTCGGTTTCGGGCGTGCCGGACAGCAGCGCGGCGAAAGCCACGGTGTTTTGGGAAAACTGTTGAAGGCAGGTGTTCAGGTGCATCATATCGTGTGTTGGGTCAAGGCTTTGCCGTTTTTTCAAACGTAGCAAGCCTGTGTTATGGGTGATTTTACAAGTTCTTTACATCGTTTTACAGGCCTATCGCGATCGTATAGGCAGGCTGCCGGTACTTTTGCTTCTTAGTTCGACTTTAGCCATTTGGGAAATTCATAAAGCCGTTTCAAGTCAGTGAGATATGGTGACTGAAATAATTTTTGAACATCGCTGTAAAACGGGGACATTCATAAATTCAAAGTAACTGTTTA
>JBJXEZ010000170.1:0-4178 GCA_046153695.1 Saprospiraceae bacterium | reverse complement strand
GAGGCCGAGTATTTCCGAATCGGACCCGCCGCCGCCGCAACCGTCAACGCAAGCAAAACCACCGGCAAAAAAGTGTGCGCCGTCGGCACAACAGTCATGCGATCTATCGAAACCGCCGTGTCTGCTGAAGAATTACTCAAGCCCGTGGAAGGTTGGACCAACAAGTTTATCTACCCACCCTTCGAGTTCCATATTGCCAACTGTATGATCACCAACTTTCACCTCCCCAAGTCCAGCCTGGTCATCATGGTCAGCGCATTCGGAGGAACCGAATTGATCATGGATGCCTACAACGAAGCAGTAAAAGAAAAATACCGTTTCTTCAGCTACGGCGATGCCATGCTCGTTCTCTAATTGATTCATAAAAATCAGTAAAATAAACCGAAACACCCATGTACTGGACGCTTGAACTTGCCTCACACCTGGAAGAGGCTCCCTGGCCAGCCACAAAAGACGAACTTATTGACTACGCCATCCGATCCGGCGCTCCTGCCGAGGTAATTGAAAACCTCGGTGAGCTGGAAGATGATGGGGAGTTGTACGAAGGAATCGAGGACATCTGGCCAGATTACCCTCGACACGACGACTTTTTTTTCAACGAAGACGAATACTGAGGAACGCCCCCGTTCCCTGTTAGTTTGCTGCCTTTCACCAAGGCATCCGGCTTTTAGGAACGCGGACGAAATAAAGTACCCATTTTGGGGTGCCGTTTTGTTTCCTGCCAAGGCGCGAGGAGGGCGTTTAGTGGTACCTAAACAACCGATGAGCAACGAAGGCAGCAGACAAACAAGGCCGCCAAAATGGGTACTTTATTCGTCCGCGTTCCTTATTATGGCATGAGTCGCACCATCCGTTGGCGCGACTCATGCTTTTTTCCCACACATGAAAAGCAGGAATACGGGTTGCCAATTGGCTCGGACTGTTCGTTTGGTTCAATGATGAACCTTGCAACATTTTGCAAACCAAAACTTTGCCCAATTTTTTAATAAATAAAAAAGCCGACAAACTGCCGAGATTGTACTTTATTAGCCAGGTGCTTAGCCGCATATTTGTACCGTAAAAAGGTAATTACTTGGCTATGGATACGACAAACAAAGTTCTCTTCTTCAAAAGAATGCCGCTTTTCGAGGCTCTAAGCCCGGAAGAACTCGAACAAATTGCCAGCAAAGCCCAATACCGCCGAGTGCCTAAATTCCAGTTCATTTTCATGCCCGACGAGCCGGCAGACCAGGTTTATTTCTTGCTCCAAGGCCGCGTTAAGACGGGTACGTTTTCCATCGAAGGTCGCGAAGTGATCAAGGAGATACTTCAGCCCGAAACACTTTTCGGCGACCTCGCCCTCGCCGGAGAAGCCACCCGCAGTGAGTTTGCCCAAGCCCTGCACGACGAAGCCATCTTCCTGTCGATCAATCTCACTGATTTCCAACTGCTCATGCAGCAAAACCAGCGGCTCGTGTTCGCCTGCCTCAAGCACCTCAGCCTGCGGCTGCAGCGTGTAGAAGAGCGCCTCGCCAAACTTGTTTTGAAAGATGCCCGCGAACGCATCATCGAGTTTTTGATCGAAACAGCCGGTAAAGAAGGCCGACGCGTGGGCTACGAAACCCTCGTAAAACATCACCTGACCCAACAGGACATCGCAAACCTAACCGGCACCAGCCGCCAAACGGTGACTTCGGTACTGAACGACCTGCGCAAGTCCAACCTGATCTACTTCAACCGCAACAGCATCCTGATCCGCGACATCGAGAAATTGGCGTGAAAGTGGAGGCTACCTGGGTTAGGTTAGAAGGTTACTGGTTAACGTGTTTGTACACCCAGCAACCTTCTAACCTCCCAACCAGTAACCCTAATTAAAGGCATCCCAAACAGCTGGGAGGCCTTTAATTTTTTTACACACAAAAAAAATAGCCTGCTTGTAATTTGTAAAATATTTCTACTTTCGCCCCACGGGTTTGAGCCACCCTATTCCCTTGTACATTTTTGGCGTTGCAATAGCGCCGTTTTTTTGCAATCCCAATTTCCTTCCCGTCGCAATTTTCATGTAAAGGTTTAGGCTTTCTGGAGCACAGGAATGAGCCTCCGTATGCTCCCAATCCACATCATCCTACGCCTGGTTTTGCTTGGCAAACCCGATTCCTTTACGTTTAAATCTTGCATACTTATGTTCCAACGGGATACCCGTCTTTGGGTCGTGCTCACTCTTGCCTTCACGGCAAACACCCTGCTTCTTTCACAAAATCAACCGGTTTCCGTTTCCATAACCGGAACGACGCACCGGGAACCCATGAATGTTTTCCCCGGCCAAACGACCCTCACCCTGTGCGGCCTCGTACCGGGAAAAACCTACCAGGTCATCGCCACACCAGCCTATCCGGAGCAAACGGCCAGCTTTCGCTTAACGCTTGCCGACCCGGCCCTCGAAAACAAGGCAAAAGCCAAGTCGCCCGCCAGCAGGCCGCAGTTGCGCCGCTTCGTTGCCAAAGGCAAGTGTGTACAGTTCGCTGTCGATTGCACTGCCGACCAACCCAAAGCCGAGGTACCCATGTTCCTGTCGGCCAGTTGCATGGACTGTATGGAAGCGCCCGCATTGGTCAGCACACTGGCCGAGGCGGCCAAACTCGTTGTTACACAGGGCAATTCGGCCACAGACTTAGTCACCAACGTGCTCATTGGAGGCAATTGTTTCGATGTAACCAATATCAAATCAACCGGAAGTTCGCCCTCTCGGGGCACCTTTTCTCAAGGCCAGGGCACACTGAACCTGTCAAACGGGGTTATCCTGTGTACCGCTCCGACCAGCGTATTGCCCGGCCCAAACGACCTGCCGAATGTAAACGGTGGTTTTGGCAACGACAATACCAACGATCCGCACCTGGCCACACTCACCTCGGGCAACCAGTTCGACGTTTCCATCATCGAGTTCGATTTTAAACCCACGGCAAACATGGTGCAGTTCGACTTCGTGTTTGGATCGGAGGAATACTGCGAGTACGTCAACACGATTTACAACGATGTATTCGGCTTTTTCATCAGCGGCCCTGGCATCAGCGGTGTGCAAAACATAGCCCTCCTGCCCGGCGGCACCACCCCGGTGGCCATCAACAATATCAATCACCTGAAAAATCAGGCATTTTATCGGAATAACAACAACTTCGGCACCTGCAACGGCCTTCCAACCGTCAGTTTGAACGACATCCAGTTGGACGGCTACACCTCCGTGCTCACCGCTACTGCCAACCTGCAAGCCTGCCAGACGTACCACATCAAACTGGCCATTGCCGACATCGGCGATGCCAACTACACTTCGGCTGTTTTCCTTCGGGCCAACTCGTTCGATGCCGGCGGCAAGGTGCTGGCCAACGCAGTATATCCCTCCTCTGCCACGCCGTACACCCGCGAGGGCTGCGGCAACAGTTTCGTTCGATTTTACCGGGGCACCGGCGATGCCAGCCAACCGCTTACGATCAACTACACCTACGCGCCAGGTGGCACGGCTACACCCGGCGTTGACTTTGAACTGCTGCCAACCAGCATCGTTATTCCCGCTGGCCAAACCGAAATTCTCGTTCCGGTCAAGATCATCAATGACCAAATCGCCGAAGGCTCGGAGTGGTTCCGGCTCGAACTCGACAACTCGTGCAGTTGCGATCAGCAGGACGTAAATTTTGTTATCCAGGATATTGCCCCTCCACTCGCCACATTACCCGATCAATTGGGCTGCGCCGGCAGTGCCACATTGGCCCCAACGATAACCGGCGGCCTGCCGCCCATGACCTATCAGTGGAACACCGGTCAAGCTACCCCCAGCATTACAGTCACTAACTTTGGTAGTTCGGTCTATTCCGTCACGGTGACCGATGTATGCGGGTACAGCGCCATCGTATCAGCCACAGCCACCGTAGACCAATCGCCAACGGCCATCCTCTCTGGCATTGCGCAGTTTTGCCCCGGCGGCGTTGGTTCATTCCCCTTGAATTTTACCGGGAATGCCCCGTGGATTGTTGGGTACACCGCTAATGGCGTTTCACAAACGCAAACTTTTACCACCTCGCCACCATGACCCGCCAGGAATTAGACGATCTCCGCACGCTCCTCCTCTTAACTCTGGGTCAACAACACTCAACTCGACATCTGACATTTGGATACGAAGTCGAGGGCGACGACAGCGACCCAAGACG
>JBJXEZ010000220.1:0-3468 GCA_046153695.1 Saprospiraceae bacterium | reverse complement strand
AGCAGTTGCAGGCGGCCCCGGTCGAGTACCACTGCCAAGTCGGGATTGAGCGACGAGCCTGCCCTTTCGAGTGTGATCGGGACGAGGTACGAAAACCATTTTTTCCAAAGAGGCACCATGTGTTCGGCGGTTGATTGCGGCCAAAGTAGGCCGATTTGGGAAAAGAGCGGTGCGGTTTGTGAAAAAAGGGGAATCTTGGCTCCGTATTCATCTCTCGACCGCTTCCAGATGTTTTTTTTCATGCGCTCTTTTTTCGTTTTCCTTGCCCGCACTGGCTGCTGTTGGCTGCTGTTTTTTTCTGCGCCCGTTATTGCTGCTGGCACATTCGAGTTTTCCCCACTAGCCCGCGATGCCTATCGAAAGGCCTTCAGCCTGCGCTTCGGCGAGGCAGCTGCAGCGCTGGCGGAGCTGCGCAAACGGGAGCCGAACAACCACATCACCCCGTTGGTGGAAAATCACCTCGATTTTATGACCGTACTGGTCAACGACGACCAGGCCGAGTACAAGCGCCTGGCCCAAAACATGGAGCCTCGGCTGGCCCGCCTCGCCCGCGGCGACCGGAAGTCGCCGTGGTACCTGTTTTCTCAAGCTGAGGTGCGGCTCCAGTGGGCCGTGTTGCACGGGAAGCACAACGCCTACCTGTCGGGGTTGAGCGACATCAAGCAGGCATACGCACTGCTGGAACAAAACAACCGGGAACATCCTGGTTTTGCTCCCAACCTCAAAAGCCTCGGCATTATCCACGCATTAGTTGGCGCTGTGCCGGAGGAATACCGCTGGACGATCCGTGCAATGAGCGGCATTTCAGGTACCGTGGAACAGGGCATGGGTGAGATCAGGGAGGCCTTGGCCTATGCCCAAAAGCACGATTTTGTGTTCGAGGACGAGACCCGTGTTGCCTGTGCATTTTTGCAGATCAACCTCGCCAACGAGCGAACCGAAGCCTGGAAAATCATCTCCTCCGGCGGGTTGGACCCTGCCAAAAACCCGGTAGCTACGTTTGCCATGGCCAGTCTTGCCATGCGGACGGGGCGCAATGACGAAGCGGTCCGCCTGCTGGAAGCCTGCCCCGAAGGCGGTGCCTACCACCCGTTCTTGTACCGGCATTTTTTGCTCGGCATGGCCAAACTCCACCGCCTCGACCCGGATGCCGACAAGCCGTTGCTGGCGTTCTTAAAAAACTTCAAAGGCGAGAACGGTATCAAGGAAGTCTACCAAAAATTGGCGTGGCACCACTTGGCCAAGGGGGACGAGACTGGCTATTTAAACTACATAAATATGCTGAAAACCAAGGGAAATGATCGCTCGGAAGCGGACAAGGCAGCTCTTGAAGAAGCCCGCCGCGGCGAGGTGCCCGATGTCCGGTTGCTTCGCGCCCGCCTGCTGTTCGACGGCGGCTACTACCAGCGTGCGCACGACCTGCTCCGCGACGCGACCGGTACGTACTCCGGCAAACTGGCTCTCGAACTCGAATACCGCCTTGGCCGCATCGCCCACGAATTGGGCAAGGCAACGGAGGCCGAGCGCCGGTACGAGCAAACCATCGAAAAAGGCAGAAAAAATCCGGCGCACTTTGCCTGCAACGCTGCCTTGCAACTTGGCTTGTTACACGAAGAGAAAGGCAGTACAGCCAAGGCCAAAGCGGCCTTCGAGCGTTGCCTCGAGCTGCAACCGGAAGACTACCGCGCCAGCTTGCATGCCAAGGCCAAAGCCGGGTTGTCGCGGCTTGCCGCCCGCGGTTGAGCGCGTACCCGAGTTTACCCCGCCAGTGTCACATTTTTCACCTCTGTAAAGAATCGCATAGCCTCCCAGCCGCCTTCACGACCTACGCCAGACTGTTTTACTCCACCGAACGGCGTGCGCAAATCGCGCAGGAGCCAGCAATTGACCCACACGATTCCGACCTGCAGCTCGGCGCTGAGGCGTTGGGTCCGGCGCAGGTTATTGGTCCATACTGTGGCACTGAGGCCGTAGGGCGAGCCATTGGCAAGGGCAAGGGCCTCATCGTCGGTATCGAACGGTTGAATGGTGACCACGGGGCCAAAAATTTCCTCCTGGTTGGTACGGCATTCCAGCGGGAGACCCTCCACGACCGTAGGCGCGATGTAAAAACCGCCCGCCAATTGACCCGGAAATTGCAGGGGGTGTCCGCCGCAGAGAATGCGCCCGCCTTCCTGTTTGGCCAAGTCGATGTAGGACAACACTTTTTCAAAATGCAGGGCAGAAACCACGGCACCGAGCCGGCTATTGGGATCGGCGGGGTCGCCCACGCGCATGGCTTGTACCCGCTCCACGAAATCCTTTTTGAAACGCTCGTACAACGGGCGCTCCACATAGATGCGGGAACCGCACAGGCAAATCTGGCCCTGGTTGTTGAACGACGAGGCCACGGTTGTTTCCAGCATCCGGTCGTAGTCGCAATCGGCGAAGATGAGGTTGGGGTTTTTGCCACCCAGTTCGAGCGACAGTTTTTTGAACATGGGCGCAGCGATACGGGCAATCTCGGCCCCGGCGCGGGTGCTGCCCGTGAAGGATACGGCTTTCACAGACGGGTGTCGCACGATGGCCTCCCCGGCTCTTGGCCCGAGGCCGTGTACGATGTTGAGTACGCCGGGGGGCAGGCCGGCGGCGGTACAAATTTCGCCGAGCAAGTAGGCTGAGTAGGGTGTCACTTCGGAGGGCTTGCCCACTACACAGTTGCCTGCCGCGAGCGCGGGCGCTATTTTCCAGGAAAACAGGTACAACGGCAGGTTCCACGGTGAAATGGCCCCAACTACGCCGAGCGGCTGGCGCAGGGTGTAGCTCAGGGCACCTGTAATAGCGTGGCTTTCGGAAGCGAAATGCAGGAGAGCGGTGGCGAAAAACTTGAAATTGAGCGCGGCACGCGGGATGTCCACGGTGCGGGCTGTGGTGATGGTTTTGCCGGAGTCGGTGCTTTCAGCCGCCGCTAATTTGTCGAGGTTGGCGAGGATGCCGTCGCTGATACCGCGTAAAATATCGTGGCGCTGCTCCAACGGCATGGCCGCCCAGGCGGGAAATGCGGCTGTGGCGGCCTGTACAGCAACGTTCACGTCTTCCGGACCGGAATCGGGTATTTGTCCATACACCTCGCCGGTAGCCGGGGCAACATTGTCGAGGTGTTTTCCGCCGAGCGGTGGGGTAAACTGGCCGTTGATGTAATTTTGAATGACACGCATAGTCGCAAGTGAATTTGTAGCGCGAAGGTAGGGCACCACGCCCACAGCGTGTTTACATTTCAGTCGCCGGGCATCGAACGGCGCGGCCTTTCAGCGGCCACATTGCTTAGTTCTACTTTAGCCATTTGGGAAATTGATAATGCCGTTTCAAGTCAGTGCGATATGGCGACTGAAATAATTTTTGAACATCGCTGTAAAACGGGGACATTCATAAATTCAAAGTAACTGTTTAGCCTGAAAAGCATGCGGTATTTTTGGGTACATCGCGCTC
>JBJXEZ010000154.1:0-39300 GCA_046153695.1 Saprospiraceae bacterium | reverse complement strand
AAAAAGACACTACCTTCACCCCCGTGAAATTCATCAATCGCGAAACGGAGTTACAGCTGCTCGAAACGATTCGGAAGCGCAGTTTGGAGGCTTCCACGATGACCGTTCTGACCGGGCGGCGGCGTATTGGCAAGACCAGACTCATTTCTGAAAGCTTGCGAGGCGAGCCGTACCTCTATTTTTTTGTAGCGCGAAAAGACGAAAAACTCCTTTGCGAGGAATTCTCCGAGCAAATGCGCGAAGTTTTGAACATATCCGTTTTCGGGGAAATCAATCGCTTCAAAGACATCTTTGCACTTTTGATGGACCAAGCAGAGCGCCGCCCAATCAACTTGGTTATTGACGAATTTCAGGAGTTTTCTCAGATCAACCCTTCCGTGTTCAGCGATATTCAGCACCTGTGGGATCGCAAAAAAGATCGCACGATGATGCACCTCGTCCTCAGCGGATCCGTGCATTCCATGATGACCAAAATATTTGAACACAGTAAGGAACCGCTTTTTGGTCGGGCAAACGAGCGTTTCCATGTCAAACCTTTTTCAGTGGAGACCCTCCAGGGCGTGTTGTCAGAGTACTGGCCCAACTACGGGCCAGAGGACCTGCTGGCTTTTTACGCCCTTACGGGCGGCGTGCCCAAATATGTGGAGCAGTTCGTGGACAAGGGGAGGCTCACGTTTGATGCCATGCTCGCCGAGATTTTACACGAGAATTCCTTATTTCTGGACGAGGGTAAAAACGTGCTGATTGAGGAGTTCGGCAAAGAATACGCCACCTATTTTTCCATTCTTTCGCTGCTGGCATCATCCAAAACCTCGCGCGGCGAAGTTGAAAGCGTGTTGCAACGTGACATTGGCGGCTACTTGCAGCGGCTCGAACGCGACTACCAGATCATCCGCCGTGTCCAGCCGGTGTTTTCCAAACCAGGTGGGAAAAACATGAAGTACGAGATCGAGGACAACTTCCTGAACTTCTGGTTTCGCTTCTTGTACAAAAACAAAGGCGCGGTTGAAATCGGCAACTTTACCTACCTGACAAACTTGATCAAGCGCGACTTCCCGACATACAGTGGGCGCTTGTTGGAAAAGTTTTGTGCTGAAAAACTGGCGCTGTCGGGCGAGTGGTCGGAGATCGGCAGCTATTGGGAAAGCGGCTTTATGAACCAGATAGACCTCGTCGCCATCAACCAGATGGAAAAAAAAGCACTGTTTGTTGAAGTCAAACGCGACGAAGGCCAGTACTCCGAGCAGGTGCTCCGATCCAAAGCCCAAAACTTGCGCCGGGACCTGGGCGGCTACGCCATAGAATATCGCTGCATGTCGCTCAACGATTTGAAGCCATGAAAATCCTCTTCATCACACCGGCCACACCGCTGCGCGGAGGCATCGCCCTGTCGTCCGAACGGCTGGCGCACGAGCTACTCGCTCTCCGCCACGAGGTGGTCGTGTACAGTTTCAAATTGCAGTACCCTAAACTGTTGTTTCCAGGCAAGACGCAGTACACAAAAGACCCGGCTACGCCCGGGCTCGAGATCAAGAGCGAACTAAACTCAATCAACCCGCTGAACTGGATACTGGTGGGCTGGGCTATCGCCCGTGAACGACCCGACCGCATTTTCGTGCGTTTCTGGCTGCCATTCATGGGGCCGTGCCTGGGCACTGTGCTGCGTATGGCGCGGTTGTTTTCCCGGAAAAAAAAGCCGCGCGTGACGGCCCTCGTGGATAATATCGTGCCCCACGAAAAACGTCCCGGCGACGGCCCGTTTGCCCGCTACTTCGTGCGGGCCTGCGACGATTTTGTGGTCATGTCCCGCTCGGTGGGCGAGGAAATCAACCAGTTTTTGAAACCATCCCAACACTCGGATCAAACACCCTCAGGGGTTGGGGTTGTCCGATATGCCCCGCACCCCGTGTACGACACCTACGGCCCACCCGTGCTGAAAGACAAAGCACGCAAAAAACTGAAACTGCCGCCCGATGCGCCCATTGTGCTTTTTTTCGGGTTCATCCGCGCGTACAAGGGCCTCGATCTGCTGCTCGAAGCCTTGACCGGGGCACCCAGCATACACGCGCTAATCGCTGGCGAGTGCTACGAGAGTTGGAAACCGTATCAGGCTATTATCAAGAAAAATGATCTCGAGTGGCGCGTCCACCTGCACACCGACTTTGTGCCCACGGAGCTGGTACCGGCCTATTTTGCCGCCGCTGACCTGGTGGTACAGCCTTACCACAGCGCCACGCAGAGTGGTATCTCGCAGATCGCGTACAATTTTGACAAACCCATGGTGGTGACCAACGTGGGCGGCCTGCCGGAAATAGTGACCCACGGCGTGTCGGGTTATGTCGTGGAACCCGAACCGGGAGCCATCGCGGCGGCCATCCGGGATTTTTTCGAGAACGACCGGGCAGAGGCAATGAAAGCGGGCGTGAGGGCCGAAAAGGCGCGTTTTTCGTGGGGACACTTGGCAAATGTTCTGCTGGAAGGATAAAGCGTTACATGAAATTTTTTTCAAACAACAGGCCTGCGCCAGCCCGCGCCTTTCTCCCGTGATTTTTTGTTTGGAATCAAATTTTCTTTCTTCTTTTGCGAGGCAAACAGCGTTTCACGAATGCCGCTGTTCCAAGAAGCATACACGGAAAAATAACTAATCTGTCTCGTATGAAATTTTTCAACAAAATTTTGAACATCAGTTTATTGTGCTTGCTCCTGGCCAGTTTTTCGGCCACGGCCCAAACCACCTTGCGTGGTAAAGTCGTGGATGCCGAGTCTGGCGAAGAACTAATCGGATCGGCCGTGGCTATGGTCGGTGGCGGCGGCACAATCACCAATTATGAGGGCGACTTCCAGCTCCAGGTGGCTGCTTTTCCTGTGACGATAAAGGTTTCGTACACGGGCTTCACCACTCAGGAACTGACGGTGGCCGATGCCAGCGCTCGCCTGATCGTGCGTTTGGCAGCAAATAGCATTATCATTGAAGAAACGGTCGTTCGCGGCCAACGCATTGACGACAAGCAAAAGGCTGCCCCGCTCACGGTAGAAAAATTAGATGCTATCGCGATCAAAGAATCGGCGGCCATCAACTTTTACAACAGCCTCGGCAACCTGAAGGGTGTGGACCTCACCACCGCCTCGCTCGGCTTTACCATCATTAATACCCGTGGCTTTAATTCCACCAGTCCTGTACGCTCCCTCCAGATCATTGACGGGGTGGATAACCAGGCCCCCGGCCTGAACTTTTCCCTCGGCAACTTCCTCGGTTCCAGCGACCTGGACGTGAATTCTGTAGACCTGGTGCAAGGAGCCAGCTCGGCTTTTTACGGCCCGAACGCCTTTAACGGTGTCATCTCGATGGAAACGAAAAACCCCTTCCTGAACAAGGGCCTCGCCGTGTCATTCAAAACCGGAGAGCGCAGCCTGTTCGAGACCGCTATCCGCTACGCCGGAACGCTGAAAAATAAAGATGGCGATGAGTGGTTTGCTGGCAAAGTCAACTTTTTCTACCTGCGTGCCAATGACTGGGAGGCCGACAACTACGACCCCGTAACCGGAACTGAATCGGGCGGCTATTTTTATACCACGGCCCAAAACCCTGCCCGCTACGATGCCGTCAACATTTACGGCGATGAGTACAGAGATCGCTTTGATGCCTCAGCTAATTCCTGGTGGCTCAACACCCGTGCCGGCCTTGGCATTTACCACCGCACGGGGTACCGCGAGACCGAACTCGTGGACTACAACACCCGCAACGCCAAAGCCAACGTTGCCCTGCACTTTCGCACCAACCCGTCCAAAAACTTCGAGTCCCCCGAACTGATCCTGTCGTCCAGTTTTGGGTCCGGCACCACCGTATACCAGGGTGATAACCGCTTCAGCCTGCGCGACATATTGTTTTTCCAAAACCGTATTGAGTTCCGCAAACGCGACAAGTTTTTCATTCGCGCCTACAGTACAAACGAGGACGCTGGAAAATCTTTCGACCCCTATTTCACCGCTCTGCGGATGCAGGACGCCTCCAAACCCTCCGAACAGTGGGCCACCGATTATGAGCGCTATTGGACGGCACCTAACCTCGGCTACATCTATTTTGGGCACATGGCCAACCTCGGTTATCCCGACGTGGGTGACAGCCTAGCGCTTGGCCAATGGCTGCAAACCTACCGCGACTCAATGGTACACTGGCACAACCTTGCCGAGTCGTACGCCAACCTGGGCAACCCTAACGCGTTTCCGCCGTCAAAGGACTTTTTCGAGCCGGGCACTGCGCGATTCGATTCGCTATTCAATGCCCTCACTTCCCGCAAGTCCACCGAGGGCGGCACGCTGTTTTACGACAAGTCAGCGTTGTACCACCTGCACGGCGAGTACACGTTCACACCTACGTTTTTGGACAAATGGGTGGTGGGTGCCAACGGGCGGATGTACCGGCCGGTGTCAGACGGCACTATATTCAAGGATACTTCGGGTGTGACAATAACCAACTCGGAATGGGGCGCTTACACCGGCGTGGAAAAGACCCTTGGCGCATTCAAGTTGAGCGGCTCGTTTCGGATTGACAAAAACCAGAACTTCCGCATGGTGCATACCGAGGCGGCCTCGGTGGTGTGGAATCCAAAGGCCAACACCTTCTTGCGGGCCTCGTTTTCCAGCGCCATCCGTAACCCCACGCTCTCCGACCAGTACCTCAACCTGAATGTGGGCCGCGCCCGCCTGGTGGGGAACCTGGAGGGTTTCCAAAACCTGTACACGCTCGAATCGCTGGACGAGTACCGACGCCTGCCAGGCGCGGGTACAGCCGTGCTGGACAGCCTCAATATTGCGCCCATCCAGCCCGAAAAAGTGAAAACTTTCGAGATCGGTATTCGCACAACGCTGTTCGACAAATTGTATATGGATGCCGGGTATTACTACAGTTTTTACAACGACTTCATTGGATACAACATCGGTATCGACTTGCCCATCGGTTTTTTCGGGCCAGAGTTCAGCCGCCTGCAAGTCTACCGGGTGGCGGCCAATTCGATCAACGAGGTGACAACTCAGGGCCTCGCTGTGGGATTCAACTATTACTTTGCCAACTACTTCATGGCCCAGGCCAACTACTCGTGGAACCGCCTGAACTCGCAAATTGATGACCCGATTATTCCGGCGTTCAACACACCCGAGCACAAGTATAATATTGGCCTTTCAGCCCGCGATCTGCCACTTTCGGGCAAAAATGTGTACTGGGGTTTCAACGTGCTGTACAAGTGGATTCAGGGCTTTACCTTTGAGGGGTCGCCGCAGTTCACCGGGTTTATACCGAGTTACGACCTGATGGATGCCCAAGCCAACGTCACGTTTTCCAGAATAAACACGACGATCAAAATCGGTGCATCAAACGTGCTCAACAACAAACAGTTCCAAACGTACGGCGGCCCGCGTATCGGGCGCATGGCCTACATCAGTATCGTATACGATTTTCGCCAGAAATAGAATTTTCATTACATAGTATTCACTTGCCAACATCAACTTAACTTTTGACTTGCATGAAAAAATCTACGCTTTTTCTGTTTGCCGCCCTGCTGCTCCTCTGCCTTAGCGCAACGGCTCAGCCGCACCGCTACCTCGATCCCGTATTCACCACCGTGAAAAAAACGTCGCCGGTAGTTTACGGCTTCAATTACACCGTGCTGACCATCAGCACGCTCGGGCATACAGCCAAGCAACCCTTGGTCATGGACATCTACGAGCCGGAAGGCGATGTTCAGACCGAACGTCCGCTCATCTTGTATTGCCACACGGGTAACTTCCTTCCCTGGATCAACCCGGCTACCATGCTCAGCATCAACCAGTCCTGTGGTGGCACGCGCACCGACCCCGCAGCGGTTGAAATGTGTACGCGCCTGGCCAAAATGGGCTACGTCGTAGCGTCCATTGACTACCGTTTGGGCTGGCGGCCTGATCTGGCCAGTGAGCTCCTGCGTCGCTTTACCCTCATCAATGCTGCCTACCGCGGCGTGCAGGACGTGCGCTCGTGCATCCGCTTTTTCCGCAAAGATGTCGCCACAAATGGCAATACCTACCGTATTGACCCGAACCGCATCGTCGTGTTCGGCCAGGGCACAGGTGGCTACTTGTCGCTCAACACGGCGGCGCTGGACAAATACTCGGAAATTGTGACTACTTCCGAGCCGATGAAGTTTTTTATCCCCGTTCCGGGCCTCGGTTCTATTCCAATGATCATCGAAGCCTACAACGGCGACCCATACGGTGTACAGGCTAATTTCGGTATTGTGGATTCGCTCTACTTCAAGGCTACCGGCTTCCCGGTCGGCGACACCTTGTACATTCCCAATACCCCCGGCTACTCCTCGGACTTCAACCTCTCTGTCAACCTCGGCGGCGCCCTGGGGGACAAAAACTGGCTGGATGCCAATACACCACCGACCCTCTCGTTCCACGTTCCACTTGACCCATTCGCACCCTGCGCCGACGGATTAGTCATCGTACCGGGCGTGAATTTCCCCGTAGTGAACGTGACCGGTTCGTGCGGCGTCAAGACGATTCAGGAAACGTTCAACAACAACGACGTTTTCGAAACCGGCGGCCTGCTCATGGACCCGCTCTCCGTGCATGCCCGCACAGTCAATGGCGGTTTGGAGAGTTTTTACCCGTTTGATCGCGCCGCCTCTGATTCCGCCCCATGGGAATGGAACACCTTCGTGCCCAACACGCAGCTGCCCAACGGCATGATCGTTCCGTTAGATTGCGACACGAACGAAGGCACGGCCAAATCTACCATTGACACCATCATGAGCTATTACGCCCCGCGTGCCTGCCGCGCGCTCGGACTCGCTTGCCCCGGCGTGTCTGTCAAGGCCGAAGACCTGTTCGATGCCAGCAGCATTCTGAACGTTCAGCCCAACCCGGCCACGTCGGAAATATGGTTTGGCACTGATGCCGAGCATCCCATCCAGGCCATCGAACTGTACGACCTGAGTGGACGTATGGTCCGCAATGTCCGCAATATTGAAAACAGCTACTACACGTTGCAACGCGACGGTATGCCGAACGGCATGTATGTGGCCAAGCTCTACTTCGAGCAGGGCGTGGCTGCAAAACGGATCATTTTTGAATAACCAAGGCTAGAGTGTTAGAGGGTTAGAAGGTTTTTGGTTCGTCCAACCTTCTAACCTTCTAACCTTCTAACCTTCTAACCTTTTAACCTTTTAACCCTGATCGTGCAACGCATCGCTTCCTATCTGTTGTGTTTTGCCTTTTTGGCGTCGTTGACGCTGAAAAGCGGGCATGCGTTGTTGCTGAATCATACGCACCATGCCGTGCCGGTTTGTGATGCCGGGCACGATAACGCCAGTGCTCACCTGCACGATGAGCGCTACAACCCCGACGATTGCTCTATTTGCGCTTTCCTGTTCGCAGTGCCCGAGTTGGTCTGCGTTTCGATTGCGCTGACAAAACCACAGCTGGTTGCCGGAGAAAGCCCGAATGCCCCGGCTAGCTGGCATTTCGATTGCACCCACCATTCGATCCATCTTCGCGGCCCGCCCACACCCGCCCGCTGCGAAGACTGTTGATCCTTGCTCGTTTCTACCGGCAGCTGCTGGTCGCGTTTTTTTTCAAAAAAACGCTCGCGAGACGGGCTATTTTTCATTTCAAAATCTTGAAAAAATGACTGCTGGCAAAGCACGCCTGATGGGCGTCTGCTGGCTCGTTTGCACGGTTTTTTCCGCCTTGCCCGCGCAATACTGCCATTTGGCGTTGCGCGGCAAGATCGTGGATGCCGAAACGCGCGAGCCTTTGGCCTATGCTACCGTAGTGGTGGCGGGTACCGGACGTGGCACAGTCGCAGATGCCAAAGGGGTATTTGCCATAGCCGATTTGTGCGAGGGGACGGCCTACACCGTGACCGTGAGCCATGTCGAGTGTACGCACCAAACGCAAATCGTCCGGCTGGTAGAAAATACAGAATTGAATTTTTACCTGCACCATCATGTGCTCGACGAGGTGATGGTCGTGGAAAAATCCGTTGCACCAGCACCGGCTCAGTCGACCGTTTCGACCGCGGGCAGCGAGCTGGCTGCGGCGCAGGGCGTAAACCTCGGCGAGGCACTCAAGCGGCTGCCAGGCGTGACCGTGCTGAATACCGGGGCCACCATTGCCAAACCGGTGGTGCAGGGCCTGCACTCCAATCGAATCGCCATTGTGGCCAACAACGTAGCGCTTGAGGGGCAGCAGTGGGGAGCCGAGCATGCGCCGGAAATTGATCCGTTCACTGCCCAACGCATCACTGTGGTGAAGGGGGCAGCTGGCGTGCGGTACGGCGTGGGTGCCATGGCCGGGGCTATCGTGCTGGAGGCAGCGCCATTGCGTGAAAAGGACGGCGCGGGCGGCTGGCTCACCCTCGGCGGTTTTTCCAACGGATTGGCTGGCGTGGCGGCCGCAGCTGTGGGCTGGAAAAAACCCGGCGGCACGCTGGCCATTCGGTTCCAGGCTACTGCCAAACGCAGCGGCAACCTGTCAACACCTGGCTATTACCTCGGCAACACGGGCGCGGCGGAGTTTAATTTTTCGACCCTCGCCGGTTGGAAAAAAGGCCGTTGGTCGCACGAAGCCGCAGTCAGCCGTTTCGGCCAAACCATCGGCATCCTTCGCGCCGCGCATGTGGGCAACCTCACCGACCTGCAACGGGCCATCGAAAGCCCGGTACCGCTGAACAACAAGGACGTTTTTTCCTACGACATCGAACGCCCCTACCAGCAGGTGGAACACTACACGGGCCGCCACCGGAGCGTGCTGCGGCTGTCCGAAAAATGGAAACTTTCCGGCCAGTACGCCCTGCAGTACAACGACCGCGAGGAGTACGACGTAGTGCGAAAAACCGGCAGCGCGGCCGACAAGCCGCAGTTGTCCTTCCGGTTGTGGACCAATACGCTTGACCTAGCGCTGGAGCATTTTCCGATCGGGCACTGGGAGGGCGGCATTGGTGTGCAGGGCATCCAGCAAACCAACCTCGTGGGCCGCAGCGGCCTCATACCGGACTACACGACCCTCGGCGGTTCGGTGTGGGCGTTGGAGCACTGGAGGCGGTTTCCGCACCCGGTCGAGTTCGAACTGGGCCTGCGCTACGACTACCGCCAGACCCAGGCCACCACCTCCGGCAGCCTGAACGACGTGGACACGCTCGTGCGTTTCGGCAGCCTGTCGGGCACGGCGGGCATCGTGTACCATGTCCACAAAAACGCGACCCTGACGTTGAACAGCGGCTTTGCCTGGCGGCCGCCACATGTGAACGAGCTCTTCGCACGGGGCGTACACCACGGCGCGGGCACCTACGAGGAAGGGCGGCGGGATTTGTTGGCCGAGCAAGCTTGGAACAGCAATCTGACGCTGCAAGTCCGGCTCGCCCAAGCCGATCTGACGGTCTCGGCCTATCGAAACCAGATCAACAATTTCATCTACCTCGACCCGCAACGCACGTTCGTGTTGACCTCTCGGGGGGCGTTTCCGGCTTATTTTTACGCCCAGGCCGATGCTGTACTGCAAGGGCTGGATGCCAGCCTGAGTGTGCCCGTTGTTGCGGGGCTTGCCATCGAAGGCCGGGCTTCTGTGTTGCGCGGTTACCGCCTCGCACGCGATTCTGGCGAAACCAGCATGCACCGCGACTGGCTGCCGCTCCTGCCAACCGACCGGTTCCAGTACGGGCTGCGCTGGACGGCAAACAACGGGCATCAGCTGGCAGATGGCGGGGAGACGTTTGTGCAATTGACAGCCACAACGGCCCTTCGCCAGCCGCGTATCCCCGAACAGGGCCTGCTGACAGAAGCCCCGCCGGGTTTCACGGTCGTAAGCGTACAGGCGGGGCATACGTTCCGAATCGGGAAGCCGAACAGCGGCAAAAAAATCGAAGTGGGACTGACGATTCAAAACCTTGGAAACGCCCGATACCGCGAGTACCTCAACTTTTTCCGCTACTTCACCGACGAGCCGGGCACGAACGTGGGGGTTCGGGGGAAGTGGTTTTTTTGAGGTTTCTGGTTAGAAGGTTAGAGGGTTTCTGGTTGGTCGCAACCTTCTAACCCTCTAACTTTCTAACTTTTCCTGAATTTAAAATCAATTTATCATGCAAACAAACACTGTAAAACATGTACTTGTGGCCGCATTCCTGTTGGCTCTTGCATGCTCCGCCTGCAAAAAAGACGAGCCAGTTACCGAGCCTGAAACAATCACAACCGTGGTCGTACACCTGAAAAGCGCTGACGGTACTTTTGACGAAGAATTTACCTGGGACGACCGGGACGGCGATGGTGGTATTGCACCTGTGATTGATGAAATCCTGCTGTCGCCGAATAAAATGTACACATGTCAAGTGCATTTCTACGATCGCAGTAAGACTCCGGAGAAAGACATCACGGAAGAGGTTGAGGAAGAGAACACGGATCATTTGTTGGTATACGGAATAACGGGTGCCAATTTGACCATCGCCGCTGCTGATACGGACGACAACGGCAAACCGTTTCGCCTTCTCACGGCTTGGGCATCGGGTGCGGCTTCATCTGGCACGGTCATGGTAGTACTTCGCCATGAACCGGACAAAGACGCCGCCAATCCCGACGTAACCGGCGAAGTGGATGCCGAAGTGGTGTTTCCAGTGAAAATCCAGTGATTTTCTTCGTCCGCGTTCCTTAGGCTTTAATTCGTGATGCAGAGCGTGTTTCAATTTCAGTTGCCAACGGCTATCGGCAACTAAAATTGAAACACGCTCTTCGTTTTTGCCCAAAACAAAAACGGGGCGACTGGCATAAGCCGGTCGCCCCACATGGGGTAGCCCCTTAGGACTTATTTCACGTCCGTGAAGAAATCCTTCACTTTGTCTTTGTGGACGATCATCTGCTTGTAGGTGTAGCGTCCGGTGGCCGGGTCTTTGACGGCCTTTACCACTTTCACATGGTCCTTGCCGGAGCCGGCGTTGGCGGCGCGCTGGGCCACACGAGCGTTTTTCGAAACTTTTTTTGCCATGGCGTTCCGTGCTTTTTATGGTGAAAAATAGGACTTGGTGTGCTTTATTTGATCTCGCGGTGTACCGTGTACTTCCGCATGATCGGGTTGTATTTTTTCAGTTCGAGGCGCTCCGGGGTATTTTTCCGATTCTTTTGGGATACATACCGCGAGGTGCCGGGCAAACCGCTGTTCTTGTGCTCCGTGCACTCAAGGATGATCTGGAGCCGATTGCCTTTGCTTTTCTTTGCCATTGTGTTTGATATTCGATTGTGTGCGCAAGTCAGTTGTCACGGCAAAGGCTTAGCAGCCCACTTCGTTGCCATGATAGACGATGTCGCCTTTCTTTTCTAATTTTTTGATGTAGGCGTAAAGGCCCATTTTGCTGATCGTGCGGATAGCGGCACAGCTCACCTTGAGGGTGACCCATTCGCCAGTTTCCGGCATGAAAAACTTTTTTGTCTGCAGGTTCGGGTGGAACCGGCGCTTCGTCTTGCGGTTGGAGTGCGATACATAGTTGCCCGATATCGTCTTTTTCCCCGTCAAATCACAAACTTTCGACATGTCTCTTTCTTGACTTGTGGTGTACGTTGCATTGCCTGATTGCGGCGGAAAAAAACTGTTCGCCAATGAAAATCAAGCGCTTGTAAAACTGGTGACTCCGAGAGGACTCGAACCTCTAACCTTCTGATCCGTAGTCAGATGCTCTATCCATTAAGCTACGGAGCCAACTGTGGTTGTTTTTTCGGGCTGCAAAGGTAAACTTTGAGCCGCTGAATTTCCAAGCAGGATTTTATTTTTTCCAAAAATTAGTCTGGGAACGTTGAATACGGCTCCAAAACGCTGGGCAGGTTGCCAAATTTTGCCCACCGGCGGGGGCAAAATGCCCCCTTGGGAGTAGGTACGCACCGAACTGGGGACGTAAATTTGTTTCAAAAATAAAACTGTGACTGTCGCCTCGCGCTTTCTGTGTCTTTTTTTGCTGGTTTTGGGCTGTGTAGCCGGGTTTGGTCAACGCAGCGAAAGTGGTGTCGGAAGGAATACATTCCCTCCTGACGTTTGGCGTAACAACCCAGCCGAGGTTGTCCGGGATTTGGAACAAACCTTGCCCTCCGTGCGTCAATCCGGCGATGAAGCGGCACTTGGGCGTCTGCTCAAGTCCATCGGCGATGCATACGCCGCCCGCAACTATTTCCGACAGTCCATTGACCACTACCGCGAGGCGATGCCGTTGTTGCGTAAGACCGAACAGGTCCGGCTAATGGCCGATTGTTTGCAAAAAATGGCTGGTATTCAGGCTCAATTTGGGTATTCAGAGGCTGCGATCAGCCATTTTTCCCGGGCCTTGAAGGTTAATACCGCCTTGGGCGATTCCACCGCCGCCGCCGATTGCCACGCCCGGCTGGCGCGGCTTTATTTTTCGGAAAAAAACTACGCAGAAGCGCTGGAACACAACCGGGAAGCATTGCAAATGGCCAAAGGCGACCAAGTCGCAGCGGTAAACGCGGTCGTGCAAGAAGCAGTCATTCTGACCTTTTTGGAGCGCCTTGACGATGCTGAGCGCAGTTTGCAAAAAGCCCGCGGGTTGATGGAGCGCCAGAACAACCCTTCGGCCAAAATTCTGCTGCTTTCAGCAACATCCAACTTTTACCTCGCCCAACAAGACCGAGATCGCGCCAAGGTGTACCTGGACTCGGCCAAAGCCCTGATACAAGGTACACAAAATCCTGAACTGGCAATTGCAGCATTGGATCAAATGGCGATGATCCACCAAAAAAACGGCGACTTCCGGGCGGCATTCGAGGCGATGGTTCACCTCAACCGGTACAAGGACATTTTCCGAACCGAAAACGTCGAGCGCATTAGTGCAGAGATCAACGATGCTGCCGCAACAGCGCTGCGCGAAAAAGAAATTGAGTACCTTAACCTCAGCAATACGCTCAAGGCCGCCGAGCTGCAGCAAATAGAACTGGCCCGCGCCGCCTTGCTGCGCCAAAACCTGTACCAGGATTCGGCTCTGACCAATCAAACCCTGCTGCTCACAGCCTTGGAAACCGAAGCGCAGTTGCGCAGCGAACAGTTGGAGCGGGAAAAATCGTTCAACGCGGTGCTCAACCGCGAGAACGCACTCAAGCAGGAAAACCTCGACCAGGAGCGCAGGCTCCAGCGGTTGCTCTGGATTGGGTTGGGGTTGTTTGCTTTGCTCGGCTGCGTTATTTTTTTTCAGTTCCGAAAACAACGGCGCAACAACGCCACCATTCGACGGCAGTCCGACGAGCTGACTGTGCTCAACAAGGAGGTACACCACCGGGTGAAAAACAACCTGCAGGTCATTTCGAGCATGCTCGACCTGCAGTCGCTGACCATGCACGACCAACGTGCCAAGGCCGCCATCAAGGAAGCTATCTTGCGGGTGCAAGCCATGGCCTTTATTCACCAAAACCTCTACCTGGAAGAAGCATCGAACACGGTGGACATGCCAGACTACATTGCCATGTTGTCCAGTCACCTTTTTGGTGCCTATAATATCCGCCCCGACAGTATCCGCCTCGATCTGAGCGTAGAACCCATGCGATTACACACGGATACGGCGATACCGCTGGGTATGATCCTGAACGAATTGATCAGTAACGCCCTTAAGTATGCATTCAAGGAGCGCGGTACGGGCACCATTTCGGTGTTTTTGGAGCGAAAGGGGCCGCAGCTGTGGCTTCGGGTCTCTGATGATGGCATCGGCTTGCCGCCCAATTTTGATCCCGAAAGCAGCACATCTTTTGGCTACGAAATGATTCGGGCGTTTGCACAAAAACTGAAAGCCAGCTTGCTGCTGGATGGAAGTAAGGGTACGGACGTTCAGCTGTTCATTGCTAAATTCAAAACCAGCGAAATGCCATGATCACTATCCGAGTGCTGATCGTAGAAGACGAGCCGCTTATCGCACGCAACATCGCCATGTACTTGCGCAACCACGATTATGAGGTGAGTGGCATCGCCCATGACCCGGAAGAAGCCTTGTACCAACTGAAGCGAAACCCGCCTGATTTTGCTATTCTCGATATCAACCTCGAGGCCGAACGCGATGGTATCCACCTCGGTGAGCACATCAATCGGCACTGTTTCATCCCGTTCGTATACCTGACCTCATACTCCGATAAGGCCACGCTCGATCGTGCCAAGCAGACCAACCCGTACGGTTTTATCGTAAAACCATTCAATGAAAAAACCCTGTACGCTACCATCGAAATCGCTCTGGCCAACCACGCCGCCAATGCCAACCGCCATGTGCCCGAACTGGCGATAGATCGCCTCAACACCGGCCTGCTGGCCCCCCTGACTGAACGGGAGTTTGAGGTGTTACAGCTTTTATACGCGGGCAAGACCAACCAGCAGATCGCCGCTGAACTCTACATTGCCGTCAATACCCTGAAAAAGCACATCAACAACGCCTATTTCAAACTTGACGTAACGAGTCGCACCACGGCTGTGGCCAAATTGCGCGATTTGATGGTGCAGTGATGGTCTATTTTTACAACAGCCCGATTACAGCCAGCATCCGTCCCGTCACACCGCTTTCTTTGCGGTGTGAAAAATAGTCCTTATTGTGCAGTACGGTGGAATAGGGCGAGGTTTCGATGTGGTGGGCGGGCAGCCCCCCGGCCAGCAATTGGGCGGAGCAGTTTTTTTTCAGGTCAACAAAAAACCTGGCGCGGGCGGGGTCGTAACGCTTGAACGCCGGATCGAACGCATCGGCCACTTCCTCGCCAACCTCGAACGAACATTCGTCAATGCAGGTGCCGATGTAGGCCAGGCAGTCGGCACCACGCGTGCCGTACTGTTCGGCCATGACGAGCAGGGTTTTGGCCACGATACCCGCAGCCGCCCCCCGCCAGCCCGCGTGCACAGCCGCTACCACACGGCAAACGGGATCGAACACGAGCACGGGCGTGCAATCCGCCACCGATACGGACAATACCAGGCCCGGTGTTTGGGTCACCAGGGCATCGAAACCGTCTGCGCCACCGGGAGTTGTGGCCACCAATACTTCCGCGCCGTGTACCTGCTTGCTCCAAACTAATTTTTGGGGTGAAAAACCGAGCGCAGCGCAGAACCGGCGGCGGTTCTCGGCGGTATTGGCAGGATCGTCTGCAGTATTTTTTCCGAGGTTCAGGGAGTGGTATGGCGCAGGGCTTGTGCCGCCGTGTCGGGTACTTTCGGCAGCTACTAGATTGGGGTATGCGGCAAAAAGAGCGGGGCTGCGAAACAAGTTCATTTGTGGTGAAAATCCGCCCGAATCGGGCATTGATCGAAAAAAGGCCGACTCCGCTCAAAAGGCGGGCGCTCGGGCGGCAAATGTCGGTACTTTTGGCCGCTTTCAAATTCACATCAATCGAACGCCATGCCGTTTTCCGAAATACTTCGCCTTGCTTTCCAGAATATTCGCGCCAATATGATGCGGGCTGTGCTGACCCTGATGATTATCGCATTCGGCATCATGGCCCTCGTGGGCATTCTCACGGCAATTGATGCTATTGCATATTCTCTAAACGACAACTTTTCGGGCCTCGGTGCCAATTCGTTTAGTATTTCGCGCAAATGGAACGACGGCGGGGGCAGTCGGGGCGGTCGCCGCCAGAAACCCAGCGACCCGATCCGTTATGAACAGGCGATGGATTTTCAGTCACGGTTCGACTTTCCTGCAACGGTGTCCGTTTCGCATTGGGCTACTAGTTTTGCCAGTGTGAAAAGTGCCACGAAAAAGACAAACCCGAACATCGGGGTGATCGGTGTGGATGAGAATTATTTCGGTGTAAAAGGCCTGGACTTGGAATTTGGACGCAATTTCACCAAAAGCGAGGTACAGGACGGTCACCCCAGAATTGTGCTGGGCCGGGAAATCGTCAAAATTCTGTTCGACGACAAACCCGAACGCGCCCTGGATCAAGTCGTTCTTGTGGGAAACAACCGCTATCGAGTGGTGGGTGTACTTCGATCCAAAGGAGCGACTATGGAAAATCAAGCCGACCGGGCCGTGTACGCCACACTGGCCAATGTGCGGGCCATTTACGGCACTCCCGACACGGATTACGATCTGCTGGTATCCGTGCATAACTCGACCGATCTGGAAGCGGCCCAATCGGAGGCAACCGGCCTTTTCAGAAAAATCCGGGGTCTGCGCCCCAGCGAAAAGGACGATTTCGAGTTTTTTACCAGTGACAGCCTCGTGGCCATTTTGAAAGAAAACACAACTAACCTGCGTTTGGCCACCATCGCCATTGGCCTGATGACCCTGCTCGGCGCAGCCATTGGCCTGATGAATATCATGTTGGTGAGTGTGACCGAGCGCACGCGTGAGATTGGCATTTACAAAGCCCTCGGTGCCACACGCAAGAGCATCCTCTCCCAGTTTCTGACCGAGGCTGTTGTCATCTGCCAGATCGGTGGTGTGGTAGGCATCCTGCTGGGCATTCTGGTTGGCAACATCGTGACCCCGCTCTTGGGCGGCACCTTTCTCGTGCCCTGGGGCTGGATGTCGCTCGGCTTCACGCTCTGCATGATCGTCGGTATCGTGTCGGGTTTTTACCCGGCGATGAAGGCATCAAGGCTCGATCCGATCGAGGCACTCCGCTATGAGTAGTTTTCAAATGGTTTTGGGGTTTGTGGGATTAGTTGATCCACGGGACTAAAAAAACCTAAGGCGGGGAGACTTGGGGCGCAAATGAGTCATCAATTGTGTTTTGGGCTCAAAGGCGATCCGGGGTGGGTACATTTGGTTTCCAGTGTTGTCAACTGTTTTTTCTGAAGGAAGCGTTTTCCGTATCGGTTTGCCGAAAGATTGTCGCGTGGTGTTTCCGCCCGTCAACTGTTTTTTTCAAAACACGAAAAAAATATTTGACCCTGTATATTTGCCGGGCATTCCGCCTGTATCTCCCCGTGCCTTCGAAACAATTCCATGAACGACGATCAACTGATCCAGATGATCCGGCAGGGCGGCATAGCCCGAGTCCGCGCCGGAGACTACCTTCAAGACAAGTATTTTTACTTAGTCCGACAGATTGGCGTGCGGCAGCAGCGCCTGTCCTACGACGATGCCCAGTCGGCCTTTTCTGATGCGCTCACCGAACTGGACTGGAAAATCCGCAACGGCGAGACGTTCGAGGAGCTGGGAAAAATGCTGTACACCCTCATCCACCGCCGCGGAGTTGACACCATCCGCAAGCGTACGACAAAGACTGGCACAGATCCGTTGGGCAACACGGCAAACACAATTGACCTGCCCGATTGGTTTCTGGATGCCTTGCAAGATGCCGATTCCGATCATGTCTTAAACCGCCTGCTGGAACACGACGATGAAAGCGACCGCCGCCAACGGCTGAACCGTATCACTGCTTGTGTGGTGATGGCCTTGGACACTATGCCCAAAAAGCGGCGTGCATTGCTCGTGAACAAATTAGACGGCTATGACTATGAGGAACTTACACAAATGCACGGGTTCAAGACCGCCCGAGTGGCCCATGAAATGGTGTCGCGCGGGATGGAGAGCCTGCGCGAGGCATTGAACAATCTTTGTCAACAGGGAGAGCCTGCCTGCCGCGACCTGTGCGCATGGCTCAACCGCAAAAACCTACGCAAGTAATCGTCCACAATCATGGAAAACCCGCTACACGCTCAATTCGAACAGTACCTTGACGGCACCATGCCGCCCGAAGCCCGCAAAGCCTTCGAGGCTGAAATGGCCGACAATCCCGGCTTGGCCAGTACACTCCGCCTGCATGAAAGTGCCCGCGCAGCCCTGCAAATCCAGTCCCTGCTCGACCGCCGGGAAAGCATCCACCGCCGAGGCCAGCAAAAACTCTTTTGGCGCGCATCGTGGTGGCGTGTGCAAGATTTTCTGGAAAGTATCTTTACCAAAACCGATGCGAACGGGAACAGCAACATGCGCTGGGGGATGGTCGTTGGCGCAGGCCTGGCCTTGATTTTTGCTGGCTATTTTGTTGTCAAATTGTTTTCTGACCCTGCCCGACCCCTCACGCCCAAGCCAATGGCCGTGCCTAAAGAAAAAGCCATCATTGCCTTCGACACCTATTATAGTAGGTTCAACCCGTCCACTACCCTTGGGTCCACGGAGCCAGACTCGCTTTACAAACTTGCCCTTGATTCCTACGAGTCAAAAGACTGCGCCAAAGCCCTGCCCAATTTGGATGCCGTGTTGGCCGACGAACAGTTCGAGTCGCGTGCCACGGCCCTGGTTCTCAAAGGTACCTGCCTGCTTGAATCCGGGGACACCGAGGGTGCCATCGCTACACTTGGGCAAGTACTGCCAGCGGCTGCCGGCCTTTACCAAAATGCGCAATGGTACACAGCCTTGGCCCACCTGAAAGCCCAACGCGCGGAGCAAGCATCTGCTTTGCTACGAGATATGGTGGCCAATCCAAAACACCGCCGCCATCAGGAAGCGGTTGCCTTGTTGGAGTTTGCCAACGAAAAGCCGGAATAGGACTACGCTCAGTTCCCAATCTTTTTTGCCTGCAAAAAGGCCTTGGCCAGTTCCAGTCCACGGACTTGAGCCGTCAAATAGGCTTGCAGCGCCTCGTAATCGCCTTGCGCGTGTCGCAAAAAACCGGAGGCCTGGCCGTACACCGCCGGGATGTGCGAATTGCTGATCAGGTAGTGGCCGTCCAAAAAATCCTGCACGCCGCCGGAAATGATGAGGTGACCGACCCGACATCGGTCGCCCAGTTCTGCCAGGGCCTGGTTGGCGAAAACGACCATTTCCACGGCGCTATGGCCTACATGGGCAAATTTCTGAAAGACTTGTTGCTTATCCGGGTTGGATCGCAACAGTTCCAATTTGGAAAAGTTGGTACCGCCAGCCGCCGCAAACTCAACGGCGGCTAATGGCAACTGAAGCAGCGCTCGCAGGCTGGCTGGCCCCATGCCCTGACCTACCTCTTTCGCGATAATCGGAAAACCCGCCTCGTCAGCCAGTTCAGCCAAGGTGTCCACTGGCGGACGTGGGAAAAAGTCGCCCTCTGGCTGCATGGCTTCTTGCAGCGGGTTGATGTGTACAATAAGACCATCGGCGCGAAGCCGTTGAAGCATGTCGCTTATGGCAGACAACCGTTTTTGCCGCAGGAGATTTTCCACTTGAGCGATACCGAGATTAGCGAACAGCGGCAGGTCGGGGCCGATAGCATCGCGTACGTCAAAGTCGGGCAGGTGCTCATTGCCATTAAGCAACTGGCGGCAGGAACCTAGCCCCATGCCCATGCCGAACTCGGCGCAAGCGCGGGCCAGGTTTAGGTTGATTGTACGGGCGAGTGCGGTTCCGCCGGTCATGGACGATACCCAGACGGGTGTTCGCAGTTTTTTTTCCAAAAAAACAAATGGGGGAAGACTACCCGGTATCGGGTGTGCGGCCAGCGCAGGCTCATAAAAAAAACGCCCGTCCAGTGCAAGGCACTCCACCTGGCTCTGGAAAGCCAGTTGGATATGGTCTTTCTTTCGGGAAACGGCTGTCGGGTCGTCGTGAGGCTGTGTTTGTTCGGATGTCATGCGGAGGATGAACTGTGGGCAAGTGAAACATCTTGGTGTGCAGATGGTTGTTTCTGAGGCTCGGAGTTTGTCTGCTTTGGGCAATTGCCTTTCGTTGGGAGCGTTCTTTTTTCGTTTGCAAGCAAAAAGCCGCCAACTTGCGCCCCGAAATCTGAGTTCCTTGCATGTTCCCGGAACCGAATTATCACGATTATTTGCTGCTCTATGAGAAAACTGATGCTGGCCGCTATGGCCCTTATTGCCCTTCGGGCCGAGGCGCA
Organism: Saprospiraceae bacterium; assembly: GCA_046153695.1. Classification (GTDB taxonomy): domain Bacteria; phylum Bacteroidota; class Bacteroidia; order Chitinophagales; family Saprospiraceae; genus M3007. The sequence continues at coordinate 19,498 of JBJXEZ010000154.1, read as the reverse complement.
GGACCCGATATTTTCCCAGTTTTACGCCATGCCCCTCCAGATGAACCCGGCATTTGCCGGGAGTAGCTACGCACCCCGTGTCGGAGCCGCCTACCGCAACCAATGGACAGGGTTCAGCACTGCCTACCGTACCTACGCGGTCTTTTACGAACAAAGCATCGAACGACTCAACAGCGGCATTGGTTTCCAGTTGGAAGGCGACGATGCGGGTAACGGCATTGTGCGCACCACCCGTTTTTCGGCAAATTACGCCTACCGTCTCAAAATTTCCGATGGTTGGGCCGTGAAAATCGGGGTGGAAGCAGGTTTTTTGCAAACGGCGCTGGACTGGGAAAAATTGGTGTTCCCTGATCAGATCGATCCCCTCGGCGGCCCTGTGCTCACCACGGACGAAACGCGCCCTGACTTGCTGAACAAAACCGTTTTGGACGTATCCTCCGGCCTGCTTTTGAAGAACGACCGCTTTTGGCTTGGCCTGGGACTCAAGCACTTGAATACGCCCGCCCGCGGCCTGCTTTTAGTGAATTCCAATGTTGTTGGCGGGCTGCCGCTTCGCCTCACCGCCAGCGGCGGTACCGAGCTGCTTGTTAAGAAAGGCAATAAAGGAAATATGCCCTCGTTTATCTCCCCGAATTTTTTGTACATCTCACAGGGGCCTTACGAGCAACTGAACGTCGGTGCCTACGCAGCAGTAGGGGCGGTTTTTGGTGGCGCTTGGCTTCGACATACGTTCGGGAATGCGGATGCTGCCATTTTGATGTTTGGATTTCGGCAGGACATGTTCAAAATAGGCCTGAGTTACGACCAAACTATTTCGGGTTTGGCCAACACTGCAGGCAGTACGTTCGAACTGACATTGGGCCTGTTTTTTGACCAAAGCAGGAAGCGTTCGCACGACCTGAACGACTGTACAAAAATGTTCCATTGACGGCCCCAGGTTGGGTAAATAGCTCGGCCAAAGGCGATGAAATTTTTTTCTCCCTCGTTAATTTTGAGGAAGGCTCCATTTTGAAATGTTTTATTTGCCTACATTTGCTGCTCTTTTTTCAGAACCTACTATACTAATAATAATACGATGAAAAAAACACTCATTCACGGGTTTGTCTTGCTTTTTCTGGGCGTTTTGGCGGTTGGATGCGGACGGAAAAATGATCGTTCCTCCACCACCAACTGGAAGTACAATGATCAGAAATGGGGAGGATTCGAAAAATTGGACTACGAAGGCCAGGCAACCGGCCCGAACCTGGTTATGGTCGAAGGTGGAACATTCACGCAGGGTCTTACAGATCAGGACGTGACATTCGAATGGAACAACGTTCCACGCCGAGTCACTGTACCGACGTTCTACATGGACGAAACCGAGGTGGCTAACATTGACTACCGCGAGTACCTGTTCTGGGTTTCTAATGCCTGGGGCGCTACCTATCCCGAAGTTTGGAAACGCGCATTGCCCGATACACTGGTCTGGCGCGAAGAACTGGCCTACAACGAGCCGTTCGTCGAGAACTACTTCCGCCACCCGGCTTACGACGACTATCCCGTGGTAGGTGTCAACTGGCTCCAGGCTGGTGAATATTGCAAATGGCGCACGGACCGCGTCAACGAGATGATTCTCATCGAGCGCGGTATCCTCGAAAATACCCCCGATCAAAAAAACGAGAACAACTTCAACACCGAAGCCTATCTCGTTGGCCAGTACGAAGGCACCGTTCGCAAAAACCTGCCGGATCGCCGTACTGGTGGCGAGCGCCCGGTAAAATTGGAGGACGGTATCATGTTGCCAATCTACCGCCTGCCCACCGAGGCTGAGTGGGAATATGCAGCCCTTTCGCTAGTCGGCAACCAAGCCGCCAGCAAGGATGAGTTGATCACCGACCGCCGTATCTACTCCTGGGACGGCAACACGGTGCGCTACCAAAAACGCAACCGCTACCAAGGCAAGATACTCGCCAACTTCAAGCGCAGCGCCGGTGACTATGCCGGTATGGCTGGTGCCCTGAATGACAACGCGTTCTCGCCCGCTCCGGTGCGCAGTAACTGGCCCAACGATTACGGCTTGTACAATATGGCTGGCAACGTCAACGAATGGACTGCTGACCTGTTCCGCCCGCTCACGTCTACTGACCTTGTTGACGTGGATAACATGGACCTCAGCCCTTTCCGCGGTAATAAGTTCACTACCAAAGTGCTGGACCCGGAAACCGGTGCTCCCGTAACGAAGGACAGCCTTGGCCGCCTGAATTACGAACTGATGGATACCACCACTACAGCCCTTCGCGACAACTACAAGCGCCCCGAGGTGTACAACTACCTTGACGGTGATATTGAGTCGGAAGTAAACTACGCTTACGGCATTAGCACTCTCGTTAGCGACAAGGCTCGTGTTATCAAAGGTGGCTCTTGGGCTGACCGCGCGTGGTGGCTGTCTCCCGGTGCCCGCCGTTTTCTCGAAGAGGATAAGGCGAGCAGGGCTGTCGGATTCCGTTGCGCCATGACCCGTGTAGGCTCTCCTACTGGTAACGATGCCCCTTCGGGCAACGAATTCAAGGTGAAGAAAAAATCGCCGAAGCGCAAGTACAAATAATGCCTTCGTGCAACAATATGCTCCTAAAAACGGGAGGGCCTTGTGTCCCTCCCGTTTTTTGTTGAATCCCCAACCCCAACTACCAGTACTTCCCACTCACTGATTTTTTCCAACGATGGTTTCTTTGGAAAACCTATACGCAGTATATCAGCACCACCCGATCGTGTGTACCGACTCCCGTCAGGTCACGCCTGGGTGCTTGTTTTTTGCCTTGAAGGGTGAAAAATTTGACGGAAATCGATTTGTGCAGCAGGTCTTGGCCGACGGGGCGGCCTATGCCGTGACGGATGCCCCGCCAGCGGCGGCCGACCCCGACCGCTGTTTGCGGGTGCCCGATACATTAGAAGCCCTACAAGACCTGGCCAACTACCACCGCCGCCAATTCGACATTCCGGTGATCGCTATCGGTGGCTCCAATGGCAAAACAACTACGAAGGAATTAGTATCGGCCGTACTGAGCAGCCACTACCCTTGCCACAGCACCAAAGGCAATTTGAACAACCACATTGGGGTGCCGCTCACGCTTTTAGCGATGCCTGCTGAAACGGAAGTAGCCGTAATTGAAGTAGGGGCCAACCATGCAGGCGACATCGAACAGCTGTGCGCGATTGCTGAGCCCACGCACGGCCTGCTTACCAACATCGGCAAAGAGCACCTTGAAGGATTTGGCAGTATTGGGGGCGTGAAAAAAGCCGAAGGTGAGCTGTTCGAGTATCTTGCCCGACAAAATGGTTGCGCCTTTGTAAACGCAAGCGAAAAGTACTTGAGCAAGATGTCCCGAGCCGTCAATAAAAAGGTTGTTTATGCTGCCGCAGAAACACTTCGAGCACAAGACAGCCTTGTTGATATCCAGATGATTTCCAATCAACCGTTCGTGCACGCTGCTTTTCTTTCTGAAAGTGGTCAGACGGTGAAACTGGATACCCAACTGATGGGGCACCATAATTTTCACAACATCATGACTGCCGTTGCGCTTGGGGTATACTTCAAGGTGCCCGCTAGCAAGATCAAATCCGCAATTGAAACGTACCGACCTGCGAATAACCGATCTCAGGTGCTCACGCATGGAAGCAATACGATCTTTCTCGATGCGTACAACGCCAACCCATCCAGTATGCGGGTTGCTTTAGAAACCCTGCAGTCGGCTAAAGCCGGGAAAAAAGTTGCTTTACTGGGCGATATGCTCGAATTGGGCGCTGAGAGCGAGAAAGAGCACCGGGCAATTTTGCGTTTTGCAGCAAGCCTTCAGTTGGACGCACTCGTGGTCGTCGGGCAAGAGTTTGCACGTTGTGCTTCATCTCGGTATAATGCGCTAAGTTTTCCCGATGCTGGCACAGCCAAAGCCTGGTACGATCTTCAACGCTTCGAGGATGCCTTTATCCTGGTTAAGGCATCGCGGGGTATTGGCTTGGAACGGGTCGTTGCTGCATCGCCCTAAAAGGGCGACTAAATTTTAAACAAGCCCTAATTTCCAAATCGGCGCAAAGCCTGCAAAAGTCTGTCAGGTAGTTCGTCTCTGCATGCAGCCTGGTAGTCTTGAAACGAGCACGGTACAAGGTAGTGCCGTTGAAACTTCCTTTTGCTTGCCACGGGTGTTTGCATCCACCAGCGACCACTTCGGGTGCTTTTCCAGAAAGTGAGTTGAAAGTGCAGTTGCCGATAGTCCACGATATACTCCGTCAGCCCGTCCTTGGATGCCGGGTAGTCGCCTTTTCGGCTGAAAAAGCCATCGAGAAAATACCATATCATCTGGCTGATCGCCTGCGCTGTTTGTTGCCCGGCATCCCGTTCAAGGAGGTGCCCGTAGATACCGAATGAGGTCAGTTTGTCACTCATTCCAGCGTATCGGCACAATTGGCAGGCTTCTTCCACAAAATAGCCCGAGGGCGAAGGCTCGGCCACGCCAGGGGCGTCGGTTTGTTTTAGTGCACGCAGGTGAACAGTTAGCATGTCGGCATCGCGCAGGACAGGCTCCGTTTCCTCCACCGCTGACCTCGATTTGCCCAAACGTACCGAATCGAAATTGTTGGCATTTAAAAATTCTGTGGTACCGGGTGGTGTCTGGTGCGATTGAAAGCCAACCAGCCCAAAATGGAATAACAGCGGGTGGCGTGGCTGCAATATAGGCGCATAAACCGCTCGTTCGTTTGGGCCTGTTAGGTGCAACGACTCGTCAATAACGACCAAATTGGCTAGTGATTTGGCTTCCTGGTAAGCGTGGAATTGCGTGATGGCTAGGCTATCGCGCCCGCCGATCACAACAGGCACGACGTTACCACTCAACAGTTCGTACAAAACGGGCATGAGTACAGAAGGCTCGGCCCGGCGCAAATTCCCCAGATCGACTACTGTGCCCTTGGGAAACGGGAATACTGTTCGGTAAAGGGCATCGCGCACGGCATTTGCCTCCTTTTCGCCAGCGCCGAGCAGCGCCACTCGTACCCCTTTCAAATCGGGCGAATCAGCTCCAAAAAACCGGACCGTTTTTCCGAATGAATACGCTTCGAGAGCGTCGGCAGTTTTACGCAACGCGGATGGAAGCGGTTTGAGCCAGTTTTGCAGCATGATCAGGGACAGTTTTGGCAGCAAAAAACGGCCTTTGTTTTAAAACGAAGTGAAAAAAATCTACTCATCTGGAAAGATATTAATTTCAGGATCAACACGACTTTTTCGTGAAAAGGAGAATCGAATACTATTTTCGCTACTTTTGCGGCGGCTTTCTGCGGCAAGCAGCAATTTGGGGGAACAAACTGTCGCAGTTTGCGCATCGAAATAAAAAAAAATGCTGCTCCAAATAATGTTTCCTTGAATGCCCTATATTTGGCCCTTATTAGACTGGGCTTTCGGTTTTTTTCAAAAAACAATCGAAGTTTAATTTCAAAAAAACAAATTTTATCTTGTATTTTCATAATTACGCCAATTCAAAAGCGTTGAACTAAACTGTTAACATTTTTTAAATCTAAATGCAGTGACCCTATGACAGTTAGAAACTTAGTATTCGCTGTTCTCTTTTTGTGCGCTTCCGTCAGCCTTTCGGCTCAAGACGCTGCTGCGCCTGCGGGTGGTGCTTACCGCTCCTTTACTCCTGCCGATCAATGGGAATTAGGCATTCATGCCGGCCTCCCGTTCGTTTCCGGCGACCTTGACGGAAAACTTGGATTTGGTGGCGGCTTGCACGTCCGCAAATCTCTCGACCACATTTTTTCAGTACGTGTCGGCGCGTTGTACGCCAAGGCCAAAAGCGAGCGTGAGACGGGAGGCCCTATGGCAGGGGGATCAACTTCCGAATTGAGCTGGATTTCTGGTTCTGCTCAGTTGGTGGTGACCGTCAACAACTTCCGCTTTGACAAGCCTAATCGCAAAGTTGCCATAAACCTGTTCGCAGGCGTCGGCGCTAACAGCTTTTCGACGGACTATGTAAACGTAGAAATTGATCCACGACGTAACTCCCCGAATGGGACAGGCGAGTCACCTTCGAGCCTTCGCGGATCGTTTGAAGCAGGAGCAGGCCTTGCTTTCCGTTTCAGCCCGAAGTTCAATCTGGGTATTGAGTACACCTTCATCTCTGTTTTGGGGGGCGATTCAGACATTCTGGATAGCGACGAAAATGTTCGTAATGATGTTGCTGCTACCTCCTTCAGTGATTTCCTGCACTACCCACACTTGTCGCTGAACTTCAACCTTGGCGGCAAAGACAAAAACGGCACTGCCAAATCTGAGCCGCTGTACTGGGCCAACCCGATGCAACAAGTCAGCGACGCTATTGCCGCTTTGGAAGCCCGTCCGGTGTACGACCCGACGGATACCGATAGCGACGGCATCATTGACATGATTGACCAGGAAAAGGAAAGCCCGGCCAATGCTCGCGTGGACACACGTGGCGTGAAATTGGACAGCGATATGGACAAGGTGGACGACTACAAAGACAAAGAGCCGTACTCGCCTCCGGGTTACCCGGTTGATGCCAATGGCGTTGCCCAGGTTCCGAAGCCGATCACTGAGGCCGACGTGAATCGCATCGTTGATGCCAAACTGGCTAACTTCAAACTGCCGGTACAAGAAGGTCTTTCCGACTGGTTCCTGCCGATCATCAACTACGCTAGCAACAGCTACAACATCGCTAACGATGAGTACGCCAAACTGTACCAGATTGCACAGGTGCTGAAGAACAACTCCAAGGTGCGTGTTGCTGTCACCGGCCACACCGATGCTATTGGTTCGGAAGGCTACAACAATGTGTTGTCGTACAACCGCGCAATGGCTGCTATCGAGTTCCTCGTGAACCAGCATGGTATCTCCCGCGACCGCCTGGTGTTGGATTATGCCGGCGAAGGCAGCGCTCTGGTACCGGACAAAGGTTCGTCGGGCCTCAACCGCCGCGCCGATTTCCGCGTAGCCAAGGCTGGCGAAGCCGACAAGGCTCGCCCAGAAGGTCCCGATGCTGGCAAAGGCCGCTTCATGGGCAATAAGGCTTCTGGCTTCTAAATAGTATCCAACTTCGACGGGGTGAATAGCCCGGGTCGAATCAATAAAAAAGTATGGGCAACTTCCGGTACGACCGGAGGTTGCCCATTTTTGTACGTACCTCGCTGGATACTAAACCAAAACCACATCACGTTTATTGGTACTTTTTTTTGTATGTGCGTCTGCATAGCCAAAGCAATTCAACATGAAAGAAATCAAGTCGTCTGCCCTGAGCCTTTGCCTCGCTCTTTGCCCGTTCTTTTCTTCTACCGCCCACCAGCAGCAGCCTTCAACGGTTTACCCCGAACAGGCAACTGCCGCAGGTACTGTCAATGGTAACGGTACCTTCCAGCACGGAGAAAAACTCACCTACAAAATTTATTACAACTGGAACTTCGTGTGGCTGGCCGCCGGAGAAGTCACGTTTCGCGTGTTTGACGAAGACAAACAGTATCACTATCAAGCGCATGGTGAAACCTACGATTCGTACGAGTGGTTTTTCAAGGCCGAGGACAAGTACGATTCGTGGGTAGACAAGACCTCGATGTTGCCCACATACTCGGAGAGGAACATCCACGAGGGCAAATACCATATTTTTGAAAAAATTGCTTTCAATCAAGCCGAACGCGTCATGACTGTTTGGCGCTCGCCCAAGCGTGGCGAACCGGAAACAAAAACCGAGCACGTTGTAAAAGAAAGCGCGCACGACATCCTGTCCAGCCTGTACCTTTTGCGCACTATTGATTTTGCGAGCAAAAACGCAGGCGCCGAAGAGCCATTTCGTATTTTTATGGATCAGGAAGAATTTCCGCTGAAAATGCGCTACCTGGGTAAGGAAGGCAGAAAAAAAGTACGCGGCATGGGCCGATACAATACGCTTAAATTCGAACCGCAAGTCATCGCAGGCAACGTCTTTAAGGAAGATAGCAAGATGACGGTGTGGGTTTCGGATGACCAAAACCGCATTCCTGTACTGATTGAGTCCCCCGTGTCGGTTGGGTCGGTGAAAATGGTACTGAAAGAATACGAAGGACTCAAATACGATTTCAAGGCAAAAGTGGACTGAAATTCGGATGTATTTTGGGTCGTGCAAAATTCCGTTACATTTGCGCCGAAATGGACCACCACGAAGTGGTCATCGGGCCCGTAGCTCAGGTGGTTAGAGCAGCTGACTCATAATCAGACGGTCGCGGGTTCAATTCCTGCCGGGCCCACATTTTTATCACTAGTTTGCGACAAGTTGCTCTACACAATTCATTTTTGTGTACTTACAAGTTGCGTACAATAGAGGTGTTTAACCCCTGAACCGTGCGTTCTTGATAGGGCTTCCGTACTCTTGCTTGCTTTTCTTTCCCTATCCTCCGAACATCGGAACTTGCCTATGCAAGCGGCACGGATGCACAGGAGCGAAGTTTGTAACGCCTCACAGCGCCTTTTTTTCCGCCTTTTTTACTCCCCGCTTTTAAGCAAAGCACGGTTTGGTAATTCATCCGGTTAGAATGCCGCCCAGTCACGGGTTCGGATCTCATTAGATCCACACAAAAACGCAGTAATCTGTTTTTCAGGTTGTTGCGTTTTTGTTTTGAGGCAAATTTGGACTTTTTTTGTCGACGTTTAAAAGGATTAAAAGCGCCTCGCTTTTATTTCGTTTCAGGGAACGACTGCATTGCTACATTTGCTCCGGACTCAACCATCCTCACGCACTACATCTCTCAACGACCTATAAAAGGCGACTATGGAATTAGTACCAATTATTTTATTTGGCAATGCTGTAATATATGTAACACGTAAAATCCTGGAGACCTCCGTGCGGTTACCGGAATGGGATAAGGTATTGTCCAGGGTTTGGATGGGTTCCATCCTTTTTTTTCTGCTCGCACTAATTCCGTGGTTTCATTTTATAGATGAATGGTTTGGTGAGATTATTTACCTGCTGCTTCTTGTTACCGTTTACCTGTTGCGGGATTACAATCCCGCCCGCATGTTTTCCATTGCTCTTTTACCTTATGCGGGTATCTCTTTATTAGTGGCCATCGTAAGCTATATAGCGCCGTCTTTTTATGAAACGTATGACGGATATTTTGGGACAGCCGAAGGGTTTTCCGTTTTGTGGCTCATCGGATTTGGGACCTACGCCTTTATTCAAAACAATAAAGAGCGCAAGCAACGCAGAAAAGAAGAGGAGCAAATCCGGGCAGCGGAAGCCCGAAAAGCAGAACTGGAGCATCTGGTCGTGGCGCGTACGACGGAATTGACCGCCCAAAAAGAGGAACTCGAAAAAGCCCTGGCCGAACTCAAATCTGCCCAGACACAACTGATACATTCCGAAAAAATGGCCTCCCTCGGCGAACTCACTGCCGGCATCGCACATGAAATCCAGAACCCGCTGAACTTTGTCAATAACTTCTCCGAGCTCAGCCTGGAGTTGGCGCAGGAGATGAAAGAAGCCGTTGAAAAGCCGGAAATGGATACAGCACTGGTGCTGGATTTAGCGAACGACCTGGCTCAAAACCAGGAAAAAATAAACCACCACGGCAAACGTGCAGCTAATATAGTCACCGCCATGCTGCAACACTCCCGCACCAGCACCGGCAAAAAAGAGACCACCGACCTCAACGCCCTCGCCGACGAGTACCTGCGGCTCAGTTACCATGGCTTGCGGGCGAAAAACTCCACGTTCAACGCCAGTATGGTCACTGATTTCGACCCGGCGGTTGGGATGGTGGAAGTGATCCCGCAGGATATGGGCCGGGTGCTGCTAAACCTGATCAACAACGCCTTTCACGCGGTGCTGCAGCGGCAGCAGGATTATGGACAAGACCTTTCTGGCTTAAAAAACCTGTACACTCCCACCGTCACCGTTTCTACAAAAAAGGCTGATAACCAAATTATAATAAAGGTAAAGGATAACGGAACGGGCATCCCCGATGACGTGAAGGCCCGGATTTTCCAACCATTTTTCACCACCAAACCCACGGGGCAGGGGACGGGGCTGGGGCTTTCGCTGGCGTATGATATTGTGGTGAAGGGGCATGGAGGGGCGCTGGAAGTGGAGAGCACGGAGGGAGCGGGGACGGAGTTTGTGATTACTTTACCTGTCAAATAGCTGCTTACGAGATATGCCGGTGGAAGTAAGTGCCGAGACCGAATTCAATTGATAAAATGAAACTTAGGGATTTTGGATCAAGACAGGGCATTTTTTGAGAGCATAGCAGCGCTACGGTTGAAAAAAATAACGAAGTATTGCTTCGGAAGACCGAGTTTCAATCATCGATTAATTCGGTCTTGGCACTTAAAAATGGAAGACGACAAAAATTAAAAAACCAATTAAGCCTTTTTGCGGAGTTTTGCTGGAGGCAGAAGCGCAAATCCTGAACAAATCCAAACGGACGCTTTCTTGACTACAGCTGTAATTGAAAATGAATAAGTGCCGAGACTGAATTAATTGATAAAATGAAATTCGGTCTCGGCACTTCAAACCTGAAATGATCATGAAAATCTTAGTCGTTGACGACGAACAAGACATCAAAACCCTATTCGAGCAACGTTTTCGCCGGGAAATCCGGGAGGGCGCTTTTTCGTTCGCCTTCTGTTTCTCGGGCGAAGAAGCACTTGCCTTTCTTAAGGAACACCCCTCGGAAGCCATCCTGATCCTGTCCGACATCAATATGCCGGGCATGAGCGGTCTGGAATTATTACGCCAGATTCGGGAGGACAAGCCGGAGCCGCCACCGTTTATTGTGATGATCACCGCTTATGGCGATCCGGAAAAACAGGCGGAAGCGATGCGCCTGGGCGCCAATGATTTTTTAAATAAACCGCTGGATTTCAGCACCCTGAAACAAAGACTAACGCACTTGCCATGAACGCCAGGTATAAAATATTGGTCGTGGATGACGAAGATGATGTCGCCCAACTCATCCGCCAGAAGTTCCGCCGGCAGATTCGGGAGCAGGAGTACGAATTCATATTTGCTCAAAACGGGGTGGATGCCTTATCCAAGCTCCAGGAACACCCCGACACCGATATCGTGTTCAGTGATATCAATATGCCCCAAATGGACGGCCTGACGCTTTTGGAAAAAATTGGAGCGGACAACCCGCTGCTGAAAACCGTCATTATCTCCGCCTACGGCGACTTGGCAAATATCCGTACAGCCATGAATCGCGGCGCCTTTGATTTTATTTGCAAACCATTCGATTTTGAGGATTTTGAACAAACCTTGGCCAAAGCATTAAAAACAGCGACCCAGATTAAAGAAACGATCCAGGCAATTCAGGAAAACAACATCCTGAAAATGTATGTCAACAACAGCGTGTTGCAATTCATGTGTTGCAAACAATACGAAGATTCACTTTTGTCAACGGAAACCATTGAGGCCTCCATTCTCTTTGTTGACATTGTTGGGTTTACCGCCATTTCGGAACAGGAAGCGCCAAGCGCTGTGATTGACCTGTTGAACCAATACTTCGACATTATGGTAAAAGCCATTATCGCGGAAGGTGGCTATATTGACAAGTTTATGGGCGATGCTGTTTTAGCCGTTTTCAGAGGCGAAAACCACCTGGAGCGAGCCATTCGCGCGGCGTTGTCCATCAATGAATGTACGCAATCTATGGAGCGGCCTACATCCGGCATGCAGGCTTTTTTACCCAAAGTATCCATCGGCATCAATCCGGGCGAAGTGATTTCCGGCAATGTCGGTTCCGCCACCTTGCGCAGGTTCGATTTTACCGTCATTGGCGATGTCGTCAATACCGCCCAGCGGCTACAGTCCATTGCAAAACCCGGTCAGATTCTGATTACCCAGGATGCCTTTAATAAAGCCGGCGATTTGTTCCAGTATCAAAAAATTGGAGAAGTAGCCCTTAAAAATAAAGCCAATCCGGTAGGGGTTTATGAAGTGTTGGCCCGTTGAAACCTCGTGGCACATAAGTGCCGGTCGCAGATTCAGTTCCTGCCGGACCCCACCCATTACCGGATCGGTTTCCATTCTTCCACATAAGATTTCCGTAAAAAGAGCAATGAAAGGCCCTCTCGGAAGTAGATCAGGCTTACCCGCAGGTATCCGTATTGGCGAAAACGGCGGGGAGAATGGTATACTTTGAGGCGGTAGAGGTAATCTATTTTGCCGATTTTGTGCAGCCTGAAAAAGAGATTGCAGTCTTCTCCTGCTACGATTTTTTCGTTGTAGCCACCGATGCGCTCAAAAATAGAGCGGCGCACAAATTGGCATTCGCCTTTTGCCAAGTAAACTCCAGCGCTAAAAGAGAGGCGAATGACCAGGTTCATCAGAACATGGTATGTTTTGTCGGCAAGGCTCGCCTCTTGAGGATAAACCCAGATAGGTGCAGTGACTGCTACCGTACTTGGTTTTTCGAATGCGGCTAATACATTTTTGAAAAAATTCTCCGCATTGGGAATATGGACATCGGCATCGGAATGAAACAGGATATCGCCCGTAGCGGCAGCTGCACCTAAGTTCCGGCCAATGGCAATGTTTTGTTTTCCTTGGGCCTGAATCAGTTTAATCCTGTTTTTGCCCCATTCGTTCTGGTATTGCTGCACAATTTCCGCTGTGCCATCCGTACTGTTGGCATCTGAGATGATGATCTCCAAATTGAACGGCTCCAACAAATTGCGAAACTGCTCGATCGACTCTACTATGTACTTGCGCTCGTTTTTGGTAGGAATGACGATACTGATGCACGCTTTGTCCATACAGATTGGTGGAATTTGACAAATTCGCAGCCAAAGGTAGGGAAGTCTTGGCCATTGATTCTGTTCGCTATTGCAATACCACGTCTTTTTCAGCCATCATTTTGCGGATGTTGATCAAGGCGTAGCGCATCCGGCCCAAGGCTGTGTTGATGCTGACCCGGGTCAGGGCGGCAATTTCCTTGAAGCTCAGGTCAGCGTAATGGCGCAGGATTACCACCTCTCGCTGTTCCGGGGGCAGGGCATCCACCAAAAAACGGATGCGGTTGTGCATTTCGCTGCGAATCATTTGGGTGTCCGGCCCATCGTCACTCAGGCGTAGCACTTCGAAGATGTCAAAATCTTCGGTCGGGTTTATGTGGGCGCGACGCTTGTTGCGGCGGTGATAGTCCACGCACATATTGTATGCGATGCGCATGGCCCACTGAACAAACTTGCCCTCGTGGTTGTACTTCCCTTTGCGCAGGGTATCAATGATCTTGATGAAGACCTCTTGGAAAATGTCTTCAGCAAGGGCTTGATCCTTGACAAACAAATAAATGGAAGTGTAAATTTTGGATTTGTAGCGAAGGAGAAGCGTCTCGAAAGCGCTTTCGTCACCATCAACGTAGCGAGCAATAAGCTCGTGGTCACTGACCAACATAGGCATAACTTGCATGAGCAAAAGTGGTTTGCTGTTTTACCAGTTAAATTAACAAGAGCATTTAATTGGTGTACAAGTTAAAACCTATAAGCAAAGAAAATTTTGGTTAGTGAAAAAGTAGTGACAACTCTGTTTTGCAAAGCCAAAAGTATGCGCTTGTTGTGTGCGGACAAAAATTATTGTCAATTTTAACATTTTTTAACGAGTACTCGGGCAACCAAAACAAAATACCTGCAAGAATACGACTACTTGCGATACTTTTGTGGCAATTCTTCATGGACATAACCATACTTCTACTACTCTTTGCCCTGCACGGTTTTCTGGCATTGGGCGAAGTCGCCTTGATCACAGCCAAGCGTCCCAAACTCGAAAGCGAAAAAGCCAAAGGGCGCAAGGGTGCTGCTACTGCAACTGCGTTGCAGGGCGCAGGGGAGGCGTTTTTATTGACTATACGGATAGGCACATCATTGCTCTTGCTCATTGAAGGAGCGTTCGTCGGAGTCAAATTCGGCGGCTATTTCGTGCCTGCGGTGAGCAGCATTGATGTACTTGCGCCATACGCTGCCAGCATTTCGATGACTTTGGCCATTGTTGTTGCCGCCTGTTTCGCCATGGTCATTGGCGAACTGGCACCGAAGCACATAGCCGCACGGTACGCTGAGACCTTGGCCATAGCTTTGGCCCCCCCACTCCGTGTAGTCGCCTTGCTTCTGCGGCCGGTTTCGATGTTATTGAATTTTTTGACGAAGATAACATTGCGCCTATTTGTTGTCAAACCACATGAAGCCCAGCACATTTCCGAAGAAGAAATAAAACAGATGGTCCGAATGGCCAACCAACAAGGTGTGCTGGAGACCAAAGAAAGCGAATTTATCCAAAATATCCTCCGCTTTGCGGACCGGGACGCATACTCCGTTATGACCCACCGGAATGACCTCGTTTGGCTCGATATACACGCCTCCGCAGAAGAAACCGACGAGCTTGTTCGGGAAAGCGGCTACACAAAGTTTTTGGTTTGCGACGGCGACCTCGAAAATATCGTGGGCGTGCTTCGGCTGCGCGATTACATTGACAACCGGCACAAACCAGGCTTTATCCTCCAAAACATACTTGCCCCGCCCCTGTATGTGCCCGAAACAATGAACGCCCTCAAAATACTGGAGCGCTTTCGCAAGGAACGAAATTATTTTGCTGTCATCGTGGACGAGTACGGATCCCTCCAGGGTATCATCACTTTACATGACCTGACAGAAAATATATTCGGGGCACTACCTGACGTAGACGATATCGAGTCTCCTGCCATCATTGTTCGGGAAGATGGGAGCTGGCTCGTTGAGGGCAGCATACTTATTGACGAACTGCGCGAAACGATTAGCTTGGTTGAATTTGATACCGACGATGCTGACTACGCGACACTGGCCGGGTTCATCCTGCACAAACTGAGCGAAATACCGGGGGCAGGCGATTTCTTCGATACGGAAGGGTACCGTTTCGAAATTGTGGACATGGACAAGAGCAAGATTGACAAAGTATTGATCTTCAAAAACCCGTCTCGAAATTAGAGCATATTTAAATTTCAGTCGAAGCTTGCAGCCCGGCGACTGAAATTTAAAAACACGCTTCGGCATTTTCACCAACCTCGTTTTGCCTTGAACATACCGTTTTTTTTTGCACGACGATACCTGTTTGCCCGGCGCAGCACGAATGCAATCAACGTGATCACGGGTATTTCAGTTTTCGGCATTTCCGTAGGCACCGCCGCACTGATCCTGACCCTTTCGGTCTTCAACGGATTCGAAGACCTGCTTTCGGGCCTGTTCGGGTATTTCAACCCGGAGATTAAAATTACCGCCAGTAAAGGAAAAACATTTGAAGTGGACAGCCTCGCCCTCGCACGGCTCCGGCAATTGCCCGGCGTTTTGGTCGTGAGCGAGACCTTGGAGGAAATCGCCTTTTTCGAGTACGAAGGTTCACAAGACTTTGGTGTGCTCAAGGGCGTTGATGACTATTTCTCAAAGGTCAACGGAATTGACTCCACCGTACGCGAGGGTGAGTACCGGCTTGCAGAAGATGACCGGAACTGTGCCGTACTCGGTGCAGGCATGCGCAACAAACTCAGTGTGGATATCCAAAACCCCATTGCCGCGCTGCGGGTATACATGCCCAAGGAGCAGGCTGGTGTGTTGGACAATTCCTTTGCTATTCGGTATGCCTATCCGAAGGGCACCTTTGCCATTCAACAGGATTTTGACAACCAGTACATATTGAGCAACATCGGGTTCGTTCGCGAACTGCTGGGGGCCGCGCCCGGCCGGGTGTCCGCGCTTGAGGTGCGCTGCCGTCCGGGAGCGAAGACGGCCTCCGTAAAAGAAGCCGTAGCGGAAGTGCTCGGCGAGGGGTTTACCATCCGTGACAGGTACGAACAAAACGAGGCTTTTTTTAAGGTTATGCGCCTCGAAAAATGGATGGGGTACGCCATTACGACCCTCATGCTGCTGCTCATGGCGTTTAATATGGTGGGCGCCTTGTGGATGATCGTTTTGGACAAGAAGAAGGATATTGCTATTCTGAAAAGCATGGGCGCCGACGACCGTACCGTGCGCCGCATTTTTCTCGGCGAGGGGTTGTTGCTCACCGCCCTTGGCATGGGTATCGGAATGGTCGTTGCAGTAGGGTTGTACGCCGCGCAAAAGGCTTTTGCTATTGTCACCATTCCTCAAGGTTTTTTGGTGGAGAGTTACCCCATTTCCATGCGCCCGTGGGATTTTGTGCCCGTTGCCGCCACTGTGCTTGGTATCGGGCTGCTGGCGTCGCTGGCCCCGGCAGCGCGAGCGGTACGGGTGCCAGCGTTTTTACGCGAGGAGTAAGAGCGTATTTACATTTCAGTGCCGCGACTGAAATGTAAATACGCTTTAAGCTCGACTTTAGCCATTTGAAACGCTCAAAAAAGTGCCTATGGAAGCCTAGGAAATGAGTTTATTAACTTGTAACTACTCTGGCACACCCACCTTGGCAACAATGGGTACATCGCGCTCCGCGGGACAACCCCACCCCCATCCCCTCCCCAGAGGGGGAGGGGGGCACATCGCGCGTTAAAAACAGTCTCAACAAGTTGAAAAGCCAAAGTACTTGTGGCTAATTTTTGCCTTTTTTGAGGGCAAGCCCCCCTCCCATTCGGGGGAGGGGATGGGGGTGGGGTTGTACCGGAAGCGCGCGATGTACCCAAAATACCACATTGGGGAATCAGGCTAAACAGTTAATTTAAATTTATGAATGTCCCGTATTGACAGCGATATTCAAAATTATTTCAGTCGCCATATCTCCCTGACTTGAAACGGCATTATCAATTTCCCAAATGGCTAAAGTAGAACTAAGCAGCCAAACAAAATGGAAAAGGCCCCGCGCATCCCGAGTGTTCGGGACCGGAGCCTCTTTATCTCATTGCCGGACGTGGCACTCTAGCTTTCCGCAGCTTCGCCGGACACTTTCCCGGGGACCAAAACGTGGCCACGGTAGTACAGATCGCCGTTTACCGTGTAGGCGTGGTGGAAAAGGTGGCGTTCGCCAGTAGTCGAGCACGTGGCGAGTTGCGGAGCGTCAATTTTGTAGTGTGTGCGGCGGGCGCGGGTTCTGCGCTTGGAGTGCCGCCATTTAGGATTCGGCATGACGTTATGTCGTGTTTCGTTATTTCAAAAAAGTACTATTTCAGACCGTCGAGCGCGTCCCAAACCGGGTCGGGCTTGCTCGTTTCGGTGTTTTTTTCCAATAATTTTAGCACATCAAAATTGCAGGGTGGGTTTTGGTCATCCTGACAATTGTATGTGTTGGTAATAGGCAGCGCCAAGATCGAAAACTCGTACAGGTACGGCGCGATCTGGAGCGCAGAGGCTTCACGGGAAATGAAAACTACCTCATCGGCATCGTCTTCGCCTTCCGCTTCGCCGTATTTTATCACCAACGGACGTTCGTCTCGAATCGGCAGGCGAATGGACGCCGTGCAGCGGTCGCATTCGGCGTGGCTGTAACCGTCAAAAACAAAATCGAGCAAAAGCATGCTCGGCCGTTTGTCTAATTCAACCACCACCTTCACCTCTCCTTCTTCGATCGGAGAATTTTCAAAATGGCTAAAAAACCCGCTGTCCAGCGTGTATTCGTACCGATGAATTCCGAGTTTCAAGCCCTGAACCGGAATGGAATACGCCAAAAACGGGTCCATTGCCACTGTTTTTTGAAAATTGGGCTGCAAAGGTAGGTTGCTGTTTTTAAACAACCAAGCCATTTTCTATTTGAAAAACTGATCGTACGGGTTGTCGTTAGCTGGGCGTGGTTTTTCAACGGGATCCGGCTCGCTCGGAGGTTCTGCGGGTTCGATGTACAGCTCCGTTTCGGTGTCCGGAGGCGCGTGCTTGGGGCGGCTCTCAATTTCTTCAAATTCCACAAACTCGTCTTCCGGAACCTGAGTGCGTTCGCGCATCGTTTGGCTAAATTTTTCCATCTGTTTGTACCCCAGCGCACGAAGGAACAAATACAGGGCCAATACAGGAAAACCGATCACAGCCAAAGCGCCTACCAGCAATCCACCGACCGGGTTGCGCTGGAGGAGGCCGAGAAAATCGCGGCCGGTATCCGCCACAGCACGCCAATTGATAATTAATGCCAGTACAAAAAGCACGGGTGAAGCCCAGTAGAGCAGATAAAAAAGCCCTTTCAAAATGTAAAAGGTTGCCACGAGTGCCAAAATCCCGAGGATCAGGCAGCCCCATCCGCCGCCACTGCGGCCGTATTTCACATACACCATGTTGCGGAATGTTCAGGTTTGCAGATAGCGTCCCCAAAGAACGGATTTGTCGCCCTCTCCTTGGTGGCCGCAAAACAACGCTAAATTTGATTTCCAGTAATCTATTTTCGGTGAAACGTAAGAGGAACAAGGACGAAATACGTACCAACTTTGACGGCCTTGTTTGGCCCCTGTCTTCGTTGCTCGTCCCCAGATAAACGCCCTCATCGCGCCTCAACAGGGATCAAACCGGCTCTCCAACGTTGGTACGTTAGTTCAGCCGCGTTCCTGGATGCCCTGACCGTTGTTTTGAACACACGCCAATTGTTTGCCGATTTCAACACTTCACTCCCCCTTTTCAGCACTTCAGTAACATCAAAAAAAGTCAATCTTGAGCAGGCCGCATCTTTGCCCCGTCATCCAAAACGACTTTTACCCATGCGGACACAAGGCTGCCTTGCACTTTTCCTTTCCATGCTTTTTTCCGGCCTTTCGGCTCAAACGACCACCGTACACGGCACAGTTACTTCGACTACAGGCGACACACTTGCTGGCGCGAACATCTGGTTGACTGGCACCTATGATGGCGCCACCACAGACACAAATGGGCTATTTTCTTTCCAAACCGATGCCAGGGGCAGCCAAATCCTGCTCGTCACCTACCTCGGTTATGATACTTTCCGGCAAACACTAACGCTCGCCGGAGGCATCGCGAACGTGTCGCCGAAGCTGCGCGAAAACGCCGCTTCTTTGGGAGAGGTGGTCATTTCCGCAGGCAGTTTTGAGGCGGCGGGCGACCGCCGCCGGGCAGTGGTGCTGTCACCGTTGGATATCGCCCTCACGGCCAGCGCTACCGCCGACATTGCCGGAGCCATCGCCACGCTGCCGGGCACGGTGCGCAACGGCGAGTCGGGCCAAATCCTCGTTCGAGGTGGCGCAGCCTACGAAACCCGTACATTCATTGACGGCCTGTATGTGCAAAACCCGTATAACAGCTCGGTGCCCAATGTGCCTGCACGAAACCGGTTCTCTCCGTTCCTGTTCAAGGGTGTACAGTTTTCTACCGGCGGCTACTCCGCGGAATACGGGCAGGCACTGTCTTCTGCCCTTATCCTGAACTCTGACGACCTGCCCGCGAGCACCACCACAGGCCTCTCGCTCATGTCCATAGGCGGTGGACTGGCCCACACCCAGCGTTGGGCACGCACATCACTAGCCTTATCGGCGAACTACGCCAACCTGACACCCTATTTTTGGCTCGTTCCGCAAACGATAGACTGGACCACCGCCCCGCAATCGGGTGGAGGCGAAC
>JBJXEZ010000133.1:0-9188 GCA_046153695.1 Saprospiraceae bacterium | reverse complement strand
CGCTTTCCGAATGCCTATAGTTCACATTTCACCGAACTGCCGCCGAACGGAATCCATGAGCGGGCCTTTTTTGCGACGTGACACCTCTACCGTGTCGCCGTTTTCGAGTTTGAGATACCCGCCTTCGCCCTTAATGTAGGTTTTCATGAAGTTCATATTAACGATGTGCTTTTTGTGAACCCGCACAAAATTGAGGCGGAGCAAGGTCTCCTCGTATGCTTTGATCGTCTTGCTGGCCGTTATTTTGCTGCCCGTTTTTAGGATAAAGTGGGTGTAATTGTCCTCTGCTTCGAGGCGCACGATATCGCTTAAACGCACAAAGTGAACACCGTCAAGGCCTGAAATGCCAATTTTTTCATAGGCATTGGGCATATTTGGCGAGTAGTTTTGCTGGAGGAGTTCAACGCGTTGTTTGACCGTGTTCGATTTACGGTTGACACGGGTGCGGCTAACGGCGCGGCGCAAGTCGTCCGGCTCTATAGGCTTTAGTACATAATCTACGGCAGAAAAATCAAAAGCCGGCAGGGCATATTCGTTGTAAGCCGTGACAAATATGATGTCAAACGGAATGTCCTCCATTTGCTCTAATCCTTGAAAAACAAGTCCATCGGGCAGGTCAATATCAAGAAAGGCTACGTCATACTGGCTATCCCGGTCGTCTGCGGTCAGGCGGAGCAGGTCAGCGTTAGAGCCGCCGGTAGCTACCACCTCCACATCAGGGCAGTATTTGGTGAGCATATTTTGGAGGTTAGCGAGGCCTTCCGGCTCGTCTTCGATTAATAGTGCTCGTGTCATGGGAGGAAATTTATTGATGAACGTGAATGGATGATAATGCTCAACGGGATTGATTAGAGCGTGATTACATTTCTATGCCGAGTCGAAAGCAAGCCAATTTTGTTTCAGGCAACGCTCTTGACAAAATTATAACTCTTTGACCTTTAGGCGCATGCCGATGGTTACGGTTTCACAGTTGTTGAGTTTACGCAGGCTTTCAGTGGGCGTTCCGTACTGACGGGCGATGTCATCAAGACTTTCGTTGCGCCGCACGGTGTGGTACTGGTACTGTTTGAATTGTTCGGCTTCTTCTCGTCGGAGAACGGGTACAGGATCGGCTGCCGGGGTGCCGCCAATGGCGGGTGCTGTGATGCCGCTTCCGGGTTTACCGGGCCTGGTTGGTTCTTGTTTTGGTGCTTCAATCCGAAGCGGCTGGTGTTTGAAAACGTACACGGGCCGCCAAACATTGAGGCGAGTGCCTGCGGGCACGACCTCTTCGCGAAGGTTGTTCCAGTTTTTCAGGTGGTCAACGTGGCAGCCCAACATAGCGGCCACACGCTCGATGTTATCAGCTTGTTGTACCGTTACCGGCAGTTGCCAGTAACGACCGTCGCCGAGGTTGGTATTTGGTGTTGCCTTGAGATTATCGAGCACATACCGTTGGCCACCAAGGCCGTTCAGGTAGCGCAAGAAGGCAGGCATGACCCGTTGCGGGAGCAAAATATAGTGGCCTTTTTCGGTTTTGGGGACGTAGTCGCGCTTGAATCCCGCATTGAGCGTGCGGATCACACCGTAGTCCATGCCAGTAGCATCGGCAATATCCTGAAACGAGATAGCATCGTACACGCGGATATAGTCGGTCAGCTGCTCATCGGTATCGGGCACTTCCATGTCCATGTTGTGCAGCGTGAAGTAGTTGCAGATGTAGGTGGCTGCGATGAAGGCTGGTACATAGTTACGTGTCTCTTTGGGAAGAAAACGCTGGATAGCCCAAAAATCACGGCTGTGGGCACGTTTAATAGCCGAATTCACACGACCAGGGCCGGTGTTGTATGCGGCAAGAGCCAAGGCCCAGTCGTTGTATTGGGCGTACAAGTCTTTGAGGTACAGTACAGCGGCTTCGGTGCTTTTGACGGCGTCGCTGCGCTCGTCTACAGCGGAATTTTGGAGCAAATCATAGTCTTTCCCGGTGTACGGCATGAACTGCCACAGCCCGGTGGCCCCCACACGCGACACCGCCTTGGCATTTAACGCCGACTCGACAACAGCGAGGTATTTCAAATCTGCGGGCAAGTCATGCTCCTTCAGTTTTTCCTCAAAAAGCGGGAAATACGTCAGCCGTCGGCCGAGCATGATGCGCGTTTTTGCTGATTTAACCTGAATATATGTTCGAACATAACTTTTCACCACGGGATGGACGCGAAGTTCCAGACAGCCGCGCAGGTTTCCAAGACGTTCGCGTAGTTCGTTTTCACTGGGCAACGGGTACATCCCGCCTTTGGCTGTGAAAAAGTCTGACGTATCGGGTTCGGGTAAATCGGCTTCATCTTGTGCCCGTACCGGCACGACCGATGAGAGTGTCAAAAGGCAAACCAAGGCCAGCCAGTAGCGTACAGATTGTTTTCGCTGCATGATGAAAAAAGGCAATGCAAAAAGTTGACGATGAACAAGTCCTCCGGGTAGTGAGGCCATTTAACGGGGGGCAAAAGTAATTATTTCACTAGATGGTATTGGTTGTGGAAACACCGAAACTAACGGAGAGAATCGGCGAAAGAAGAGGCAAAAGTCATTTATTCATCCGAAACAACTGTACTGCAGTTCAAAAATTAACATTTGAAGGCCAATTGAGCCTGATTTTTCAAAATTATGTTTTGAAGAACAAAAAGTTATCCGAGATGGCTTTTTTTTGGGGAACATGTGTACTTTTGCGCCGCTTTTCAACGCGGCATCTGGCTCCCGGTGGCCCGATTTCGCCAAACAGACACCGGACACCAAACATCATTTCGTTTTATGGCAAATATTGGTCGTATCAAACAAATCATCGGCGCTGTCGTGGACGTGGACTTCAGTGGCCCCGACAGTCAGCTTCCTGAAATTTTGAATGCTCTCGAAATCAAACGCCCCGACGGTACCATCCTTGTATTGGAGGTACAGCGTCACCTGGGCGAGAATGGCGTCCGTACCATCGCTATGGATTCCACCGATGGCCTGATGCGCGGAGTCGAGTGCGTGGATACTGGTTCTCCCATTGCCATGCCTATCGGTGAGGCCGTGCGCGGTCGTTTGTTTAATGTCGTTGGCGAGGCTATTGATGGTATAGGTAAAGTGGAAAAAGGCAAGGATGCCTATGTGATCCACCGCAAACCGCCGAACTACGAAGACCTGTCCACCGAGCGCGAAATTTTGTACACCGGTATCAAAGTCATTGACTTGATTGAGCCGTACGCCAAAGGCGGCAAAATCGGCCTCTTTGGTGGTGCCGGCGTGGGAAAAACAGTGCTCATCATGGAGCTCATCAACAATATCGCCAAGGCTTATGACGGTATGTCCGTGTTTGCTGGTGTGGGCGAGCGTACCCGTGAGGGCAACGACCTGCTACGTGAGATGATCGAATCCAACGTAATCAAATACGGTGAAGCGTTCAAGCACTCCATGGAAGAAGGCGGCTGGGACCTGAGCAAGGTAGACATGGACGAAATGCGCAAGAGCCAGGCCACCCTGGTGTTCGGCCAGATGAATGAACCCCCTGGTGCCCGCGCCCGAGTGGCCCTCTCCGGTCTTACAATGGCTGAGTATTTTCGCGATGGCGACCTGAAAGATCCTGCTGGCGGCCGCGACATCCTGTTTTTTGTAGACAATATCTTCCGATTCACTCAGGCAGGTTCTGAAGTGTCCGCTCTTTTGGGCCGGATGCCGTCTGCTGTGGGTTACCAACCGACTTTGGCTACTGAGATGGGTGTTATGCAGGAGCGTATCACATCCACCAAACGCGGCTCTATCACGTCTGTACAAGCGGTTTACGTACCTGCCGACGACTTAACTGACCCCGCTCCGGCCACCACTTTTGCCCACCTGGATGCCACCACAGTTCTTAGCCGCAAGATTGCGTCCCTCGGGATCTATCCGGCCGTAGACCCGCTTGATTCCACTTCGCGTATCCTCGACCCAAAGATTATTGGCGACGAGCACTACCGCTGCGCTCAGCGAGTTAAAGTCATTCTTCAGCGGTACAACGAATTACAGGACATCATCGCCATCCTCGGCATGGAAGAATTGTCAGACGAGGACAAATTGGTTGTAACCCGCGCCCGCCGTGTACAGCGCTTCCTGTCGCAACCCTTCTTCGTGGCAGAGCAGTTTACTGGTCTTCAAGGTGTACTCGTGCCGATTGATGAAACCATCCGAGGTTTCAACATGATCATGGATGGCGAGATGGACGAATATCCAGAAGCATCCTTCAACCTCGTCGGCACCATTGACGATGCCATCGAAAAGGGCAAAAAACTGCTCGCAGAGGCCGCCAACTAAGGTTTTGGTTAGAAGGGTTAGACGATATGTGTCGCCTAACCCTTCTAACTCATCTAACCTGAAACCTTCTAACCTGTTTTTTTATGAACATCGTTGTCCTTTCTCCCGAAAAACAAATTTTCTCCGGGCCAATCAAATCAGTGAAAGTGCCCGGCGCGTCCGGGTTGTTCGAGATGCTCGAAAACCACGCTCCGATCGTGTCATCGCTGGTGGCAGGTGAAGTGCGCATTATTAAAGAAAACGGGGAAAAACTTGTCCTGCGAGTAGACGGCGGCTTTGTGGAAATGCTCAATAACGAAGTCTCGCTACTGGTAGCCGGTGCGAAGGAGTGACCATGTTTTACTTCGGTAAGACAAGGCGCCAAAATCTACATATAGCCCAATAGTCCGCTATTGGCAAGAGGTTTTAAGCACGGTTTCAATCGGAAGGCATACATTTGCGGGCAATTGATTTTCAACAACCTGGCAATGAAAAAACTGCTTCTCCTGCTGCCATTAGCAGCACTTTTGATCCAAGGCTGCTCAAATGAATTTGACCTCGTAACCGACTGGAAAGAAGTACCGGTTGTGTACGCCATCATGTCTCCTCAAAACAGCGCCAATTACATTCGAGTCGAAAAGGCTTTTCTCGATCCTAAAACCAGCGCCCTTGAGATTGCGCAAATTGCCGACTCACTGTACTATCCCGAAAGCGCTATTGGGGTGTTTTTGGAAGAAGTGGGCAGTAGCAAAAAATTTTCGCTGACCCGTGTTGACGGCAACCTGGAAGGCCTCCCTCGTAAAGACGGCATATTTGCAACGCAACCCAACTGGTTGTACAAAACCGCTGAGCCGCTTCTGGTTGAAAAGACATACCGTCTGCGGATCATTCGGAACGATGGCAAGCCCGACATCACGGCCGTAACCACCATTCCTGGAGATTTTTTCATCACGACCCCCAACACGTCTCAACAGCCCGTACGAATGGGCTTCCGACGCGACAAGAGCAGCACGCTCTCGTGGCGCACCGATGAAAACGGCGTTTATTTCAATGTTCGTTTCATCATCCGTTACGCTGAATACGCCCTGAACGGCGCCCTGATCGGGCGCGACACCCTCACCTGGACGGCCATCCCGAACATCCGCCGCACCGATTTGAAGGTAAGCGACAAATACTATAAAGCCGATGCCGCTATCGGAACCAACGGTTTTTTCAATTTTCTGGTGACCAATATCCCGGTTGCCCAAGACCGCTTCCGCCGGTTTGATGGAATCGATGTCGTGATCGTCGGCGGCGGTAAGGAAATCGAGCGATACCTGGAAACCGCCACGGCTAACTCAGGCGTGACGGGTGCCGAATTGGTTACTTCGTACACCAATCTATCCGAAGGATTCGGTATTTTCACGGCAAAAAACACCAAAATTTTGCCCAATGTGCAGCTTACAGCGGAGACGCTGACCGAAATGAACAAGCAATCGCCCGAACGTAACCTTAATTTCCAGTAAGTGCCAGAGCACTTAGTACCGATGAAAGAATTCGTTTACGATTTGGACCTGGTTATTTGCCCAGATACTGCCAGAGCACTTAAAATCAAATGCCTTGTTAAGGCAAAATCATCCGCAACAATTTTCTCCCGCCTGCCGTTTAATCGGTGTTTTGGTTGTAAATCGATAACGATACTGCCGAAACCTCAGCGTTTGAAAATGTTCATGGGATTATAATTTGTTGTTTACGACCACGCCAAACGAGGCGTGGTTTTTTGTTTATTAGCCCTATTTTCGCGCCGAATTTGTTTCAAACTAACACCCGTCGCGCCCATGTCCGCAACCACCAGTGAAATCAAACGCGTCACCACGCACGTCATTCAGGCAATGAAAAAGCGGGGTGAAAAAATCGCCATGCTCACGGCCTACGATTTTTCAATGGCCCGAATTCTCGATGAAGCAGGTATTGACATCCTGCTTGTTGGTGACTCGGCGTCCAACGTAATGGCTGGCCACGAAACCACACTACCCATCACGCTCGACCAGATGATCTACCATGCCCAGTCCGTGGTGCGGGCTGTACATCGGGCCATGGTAGTCGTAGATATGCCATTTGGCAGTTACCAATCTAATTCCGAGATAGCGCTAAAAAGCGCTATTCAGATCATGAAAGAATCGGGAGCGCACGCCGTCAAGTTGGAAGGCGGGTCGGAAGTTGAGGATTCCATACGGCGCATCCTTCTTGCCGGTATCCCTGTTATGGGCCATTTGGGCCTGACGCCACAAAGTATTTACAAGTTCGGTACATACACGGTGCGTGCCAAACAGGATGTGGAAGCACAAAAACTCATCGCGGACGCGAAATTGCTTGACGACTTGGGCTGCTTTGCCATTGTACTCGAAAAAATACCCGCACATCTCGCCAAAACCGTTTCGGAAAGCATTGAGATTCCGACTATTGGTATTGGCGCAGGGCCGCATGCAGATGGGCAAGTACTCGTAACGCACGATATGCTTGGAATAACCAAAGAGTTTCGACCGCGTTTTTTGCGCCGGTATCTTGAGTTGTTCGATGCCGTCGGCGACGCCACCAAGCACTACATTGCCGATGTGAAAAATCGCAGTTTCCCAAACGAATCAGAGCAATATTGAGCGTTTGCTCCTTACGCACTGGCATTAATAAACTACTCGTTCGCAATTCCATGAAAAGAAAAACCTCGGGACTGCTGCTATTGGCAATCCTGCTTGCCTCACTGGCCATAGCCTGGAAACCCCTGAAAGCCATCTATTTGTCCGGCGTGCCCGGGCGTTTGGAAAACCGGTTTGTGTACATCCCAACTGGAGCATCATTCGACCAAGTGTTGGACAGCCTTTCATCTGGCGGCTTCTTGTCTGACCCGGAAGGCTTTCAATGGCTGGCTGAAAAGATGAAGTATGTGCGCCCGGTCATGCGTTCTGGACGCTACAAAATTGAGCCGGGCTGGAGCAACCGACGGCTCATCCAGCACCTGCGTGCTGGCGAACAAGCGCCCGTAAACGTAGTGCTGAACAACGAGCGCCTGCCGGAGGAAATCGCAGGCTGTGTGGCGCATTTTCTGGAGGCGGACTCGCTGGCACTGCTGCAAACCATGCGCGACCCTGCCGTGCTGGCCGAGTTTGGACGTACTCCTGAAAACTTGCTCGCCTTGTTCATTCCCAACACATACAATTTGCATTGGGACACTGATGCCAAGACGTTTTTGCAGCGCATGGCTAAGGAGCACGACGCTTTTTGGGCCAAGAACAATCGCCTCGACAAGGCCCGAGCACTCAACATGACCCCGGAGCAGGTTTATGCCCTGGCCTCTATTGTGGAGCGCGAAACCAATACCAAGAGCGAAAAACCCGCCATCGCAGGGGTTTACCTCAACCGCCTCAATATTGGAATGCTGCTACAGGCCGATCCCACCTGTGTGTTTGCCACGCGCGATTTTGGTGTTCGGCGCGTCACGCTCTACCACACCACGTTCGACTCGCCGTACAACACCTACCTGTACAAGGGCTTGCCGCCCGGTCCGATCAGTATGGCCTCCATTTCCAGCATTGACGCAGTGCTCAACGCCCAAAAGCACGACTACCTGTACTTCTGCGCAAAGCCCGACGATTCGGGCACGCATCAGTTCGCCAGTACCTACGCTGCACATTTGGTGAACGCCCGCCGTTTCCAGACCTGGCTAAGTCAACGGGGATTGTAAGCACAAATGAAAAGGGTCTCGATTAGGTGTATTTCATTCGTCTACAATAAGTTTAATCTACCACTCGAATGAAATACACTCGGAAAAGTTGCCCCAAAATGCGCGTGAGCCGCCCCAAAAACGAGGCGGCTCACGCAAAAAACAGCTTGTAACAGACGGGAGTTTAGTTTTTCAAAGCGGGCCAATTGGCACCGTCCTGACGGGTCAGTACGACCTTGCCAAACTCATTATACGTGTTTTTCCACTCAATAGTAAGAGCCGGACCATTCACTGCCTTGATCGTATAGGTGTACGAGTCACCAAACTGGTCGGTACCAGTGACCGAAATCTTGCTGCAAATGTCCACGATGCGCAGGGTAACGGCGGCATCAGAGCCGAGCGCGCCGCCCGAACCAGGGCCGTAGCAAGGAACCCAACAGCCGAACACAAAATCGTCCACGACATACGTGTTGGCAGTTAGGGCTTTCAATTCAGTGACACCCGTGATTGGCGCGCCGCCGCAGAAGTAATCGGTGTGTACAAAATCGCATTTGCCGGCTAGTGTAGATGGGCAGGAAACCTGGATTTTGAACGAAACGATGCTGCTGTTGGCCAGGTTGACATCTGCAGACACGAGTTTGATGTTCAACGTCCACGATTCGCCCGGGTTGATGTTGTCGGGCAAAATCTGGATGGGCAGGTTGCCAAAGCTCGAACTGGCCGGGATGCTGCCGGTTGTGTTGCCTACGGTGTAGTGTGTGCCCGCTTTCGCGGTGGATGTCGGCATGATCTCAAAGGTGTAGTTCACCGGACTGGACTTGTGCGCGGCGATGAGCATAGCCTTGATGCCAGCATCTGCGGGTAGGCCGTCATTTTTGCGCAGGAATGTCAGGTTGAGCTTGCTCGCATCAATGGCGACGTATTCGTCCTGGAGGGTTTGCGGGATTTCGTCATTGCAAGAAAAATGCACGAGGGCAAACATGCCAATCAACGTGCTATACAAGAGTGTTTTTTTCATGACAAATTTGTTTTTTTAAATAAAAAAATGTGCTGTCCGGTTTATCGTAGACAAACCGGACAGCGTTGCAAATCAAATTAGTAGCCCTCGTTTTGCTCCATGTTCTGGTTCACGTCCATCTCGGTCTGCGGGATGGGGTGTACCGTCAGGTTTGACGTGGCGCTCATACTGCAGGGTGCGCTCACCTCGAGG
>JBJXEZ010000125.1:0-7204 GCA_046153695.1 Saprospiraceae bacterium | reverse complement strand
CACCCGCTCACCACTCTCACTCTCTCACCCGCTCACCCGCTCACCCACTCACTCTCTCACTCGCTCACTTCGCTAATTACTTTACATACTTTAAAATCGGTTTTTGGGATGGCCTCTCTCCGTAAGATGGAGGGGGGCTTTTTTTATTTTTTTTGATTGAAAGGGTTTAATACCGCTCGGGCCTTTAAAAAACGAACAGCATTGCGTTCCTTTGTGGCGGTTTTTTACTCCGATCACATACAAACGTTATTTGAAAGTCTATGCTTAGTCGCCGCAGCGTTCGAATCAAGGTGATGCAGTTGCTCTACATGCTCAACCGCGATGAAAAATTGGCCTTCCCTGACCTTCTCAAAGGTTATAATGATGGCATTTGGAAAACGTATGAGATTTACATCCTGCATTTGTACCTCGTACTAAAAGTGGCTCAGTACGCTGAAAAAGATGCCGAAATTCGAGCCGCCAAATTGTTGCCCGACAACGAGGACAAAAACTTCACTCCCCGCCTTTACGACAATCCTTGCACCAAAAGCATCGCCAATCACGTCGGTTTCCTCAAAATAGTTTCGAAGTACCATGCCAACGAAAACATTGACGAAGATCAGATTAGATTGATGTATAATGCTTTCAACGCCACAGAATCGTATCAGAAATACGTGGAAATGGCCGACCTTACCGATCAGGATCACGCCAAAATGCTGCTTGAACTGTACCGTTTCCTCCAAGGCAACGACTTGTTTATCGAGATGACGGAAGACCGGTACAACAATTGGCTCGACGATGAATCCCTGGTCGTCGGTGCTATTAAAAAAACACTCAAAGCTACCCCTGTCGAAGGTGCTTTTTACCAGGAATACGAACCCTCTGACGAGACTGTACGCGAATTTGGCGAGATGCTGTTGCGCAAAACCTGCCAGGAAGATCAGGCATTGTTCGATCTCATAGCGCCCAATCTCAAAAACTGGGATGCCGACCGAGTGGCTATTCTTGACATGATCATGCTCAAAATGGCCCTTTGCGAACTGCTCCATTTTCCGACCATTCCTACAAAGGTCACGCTAAATGAGTTCGTGGAAATTTCCAAGGTCTATTCAACCGATAACAGCAAGGAGTTCATCAATGG
The DNA here is from genome assembly GCA_046153695.1 of Saprospiraceae bacterium. Classification (GTDB taxonomy): domain Bacteria; phylum Bacteroidota; class Bacteroidia; order Chitinophagales; family Saprospiraceae; genus M3007. Next base: position 6,084 of record JBJXEZ010000125.1, on the reverse strand, counting down.
CATTCTTGACCGCCTGATGAAACGGTTGTTAAAAGATGAAAAGATCGTGAAAGAAGGCCGTGGCTTGATCGAATAGCCTGTCCGTTATGAAATGCCTCTTTGTCGCACTGTTTGCAGTGTACGTTTCGACTCAAATGCTGGCGCAAAAACCCAGCCCTGCTCAACTGCGGTGGCACAACACGGAGTTTTACCTTTTTTTCCATTTTGGCCCAAATACTTTTACCAACCTCGAATGGGGGTATGGAAACGAACCCGAAGTAATTTTTAACCCCACCGACTTGGATTGCGAGCAATGGTGTCGGGTAGCCCAATCGGCTGGCGCACGCGGGGTAATCATCACCGCTAAACACCACGACGGGTTTTGCCTTTTTCCTTCCAAATACTCCACACACACCGTGCGTGAAAGTCCATGGAAAAATGGCAAGGGTGACGTTGTCGGTGAACTCGCCCAGGCTTGTCGAAAATATGGTTTAAAACTCGGCCTTTACCTGTCGCCCTGGGATCGGAACCACCCCAAGTACGGCACGCCGGAATACAATGACATTTATGTGGCCACGCTCACAGAACTGCTCACCCAATACGGCGAGTTGTTCGAGATTTGGTGGGATGGCGCAAACGGTGAAGGCCCCAACGGTAAAAAGCAAGTGTATGATTTTCGCCAATACGAAAAAACGGCAGCCGCACTTCAACCAAACGCAGTGATTTTCAGTGACGTAGGCCCTGGCTGCCGTTGGGCTGGCAACGAACGCGGTGTCATAGAATCCGACATTAATTGGTGCATGCTCGACACCGCTGGCTTTGGCCGCGGAGCCACTGGCCCGCCCACAGACACGCTGAACCGGGGGAATGAAAACGGCCGGCACTGGATTCCGGCTGAATGCGACGTGAGCATCCGGCCCGGGTGGTTTTATCACCAGGAAGAGAATGACAAGGTGAAAACACCGGAACAACTTTTTTCCATTTACCTCAACTCCGTGGGGCGCGGTGCCAACCTCATCCTGAATGTGCCACCCGACCGACGCGGCCGCATCGCTGCCAACGATTCCGTATCGCTGGCGCGATTTGGCGAAAAACTACAGGCATCTTTTGTTGATAATTTGGCCTTCGGCAAAAAAAACACGTACTCCAGCGGGGCCTCCAACGAAAAGTTTTCCCGAAAACTAAGCGACGGGCAACGCAAAAGTGCCGTAACCCTTGGCGGGGTCGGGAGCTACTGCATACTTGATTTGGGCAAAATGACAACCTTCAATTGCGTGCTGCTGCGCGAACATATCGCTAAGGGGCAGCATATCAAACAGTTCACGGTCGAAGTTCTGGAAAGTAACCAATGGCGCGAAGTGGCTTCGGGTGGAACTATCGGCCCACGGCGAATCTTGACTTTCCCAACCACATCAGCGCAAAAAGTGCGCATCCGAATCCAGTCTTCTAACGGGAAGTGTGCCTTGACCGAAGTGGAAGTGTATCGGATGCCTTAGAGGCTGTTTGAATTCTTCTCCCGGAGGCCAAATGAGCAGTTTTTGCCCCTGAGAGAAGAATTCAAACAGTCTCATAAACACTACTCCACCACCACACGCTCCGGTTTGCTCCAAATTCGCTTGTCGTTTTCGTAGTACAAAAACGCCTGTGCCGCCGGCGCTTCGAACGCACCGGAAATATCGGCCCGCAGATCCAGATCAATACGTCGGGTTTCGCCTGGCGGCAGTCCCTCAAAGTGGAATACCGCAAAACCATCCCACAACTCGTAGAAATCACACCGCTTCTCATCGACCAATTGCTTGAGTTGCCAAGGCTGGAGCGACAACCCTGCCGGAATGCCCAGCACGACCATTGGCGATGCCAGCTGCTCTTTACTCGTATTTTGCAGCACAGCGCTCAGCCGCACTGTACCGCACACGCCAACTTGCGCCTCAGACAGGTGGGTTGAAAATGCGAACGGGCACCCTCCATTTGGGCTACGTGGTTGGCGCGAAGCGTACTGCACTTCCACATCGAACGGCAATACGGCCTCCGTATTCTCAAAAAAAACTTCCACGCGCGAGCGGCCACCAGTCAGGTGTTTTTCCAGGTTTTTGATCTCGAACGTGCGCGGGTTTTTGCCGGAAAATTCCTGCTCGGCCACGCGCTTGCCGTCCACCAGCACTACCAATTGGCCATCGGTCGCTACCGTTTGGTTGTTTAATTTGGCGTACTCCACGAGGGCTTTCAGCGCCAAAACCGTACTCTGTGTGCTGCCGTAACCGTACTCGTTTTTGGCGGCAGCGATGAATTCCATCGCCTTGATCAGGGCCGAGTTGCGCTCGCCGGATTTCATCATCGCCAACGCAGCCAAGGCCGTGGTTTCGATGCGCAGGCAGGTACCCCCGCTGCCCATCACGGAGTGCGACTTGCCTGACCAAGCGCCTTTTTCGTCCTTTTTTTCCAGCAACAGCCGGAGCGCTTCTTTTCCACGCGGGTCTTTTTTAGCCAGCAGGGCATTGGCCACGAGTGCCAATTGGTACGGGTCGCCGCTGGACGTAGCCGCCAAAAAGGCGCTGCTGATTTCCGGCTCAAATTGATCGCCGAAACCCGCCTCGCTCACCGCCCAGGCGATGTAAGCCCCGATCACCCCCTCGCTTTGCCAGCCGTGCCAGTCGTCGCGGCGCTTCCAGCCGCCCGAGCCGTCGCGGCGGTCGAGCAGCCAACGGACAGAACGGTTGGTAAGGGTTTTATCCACACCCGGAAAAACGCGTGCCATGTCGCCAAACTGCAGGATGCCGTAAGCCGTGAGGCCCTCGTGCGCGGGGCTGCGGCCCCACCAGTCGAAACCGCCGTCCTTACACTCGTAGGCCGCTAGTTTTTTGTAACCGTCCTCCAGCAGTCGGAGCGCTTTGGCCTCCACCTCCGGGCGGGCGGCACCAGACTGGCGCAGCAGGTCAAGGACCAACAGGTTGGGGTAGTTGCTGCTCGACACCTGCTCAAAACAGCCGCTGGGCTGGCGAAGCATGCGTTCCATGCCCTGGAGCACGTCGTCAAGTGCGCTGCCGTAGGCGGTCAGTTTGACCGAAATTGTGCCCTCAACCGGGTCGGCGAGGTGGAGGTCGAACAGGTTTTGCGCACCCTTGCCAGCAAACACCTGCTTAACGGGGAAACCACGGTGTAGCGTGGCAATGGCCGTTTCGTATGCATCGGCTTCGCCAAAACGCACGCGAAACGGCAACAATTCGGTTTTTTCGGGCTGCCCAATGGCGTATTCGGCGGCCAGTACGCGGGTTTCGCCGGCGGCGAGCCGTACCGTTTTCGGTAATTCGTTTTTCAATGAAAAATGCGCGGGCGCTTCGAGCGCGAGCGCTTCCTCAACCGGGGCATCGCTTTTGTTGGACAGGGCAATTTGCAAATGCAGCATATCACCGGCGATCACGCTCGCAGGGGTTTTAAGGGCAATACTAAGCGGTTTTTGCACAAAAAACTTGTGCTCGGCGCGAGCGGCTACGCCAGCATCGGCGATACCCTCCAGCGTGGCGCGGAAATTGGTGACTGCGTCGGAGGCGTAAAATTCCACTTGCGCCCAGCCATAACTATCGGTGCGCACGGAGGGGTTCCAAAAAATCGTTGAACGGAAATCTGTACGGGTTTCGGGGCGGGGCTGCAGGTCATGCCTCGGCACAAAAAATTCCCGCGCCCGGCTGAAACGCTCCGTTCTTATTACGGGTTTTTCGGCTTGGCGCGACGGACTGGCGGCTATTTTTTTCTTCTCCAAAAAATCATCGCGATCAGCCTTGGTGCCGTACTCGGCAGGAAGGCCGTTGCCCACAAACTCCTTTATCTCCAAATCCTGCAGGGGTGGCATCGGGCCACTCAAACGGATGCCGTCTATGTAGTAATTGGTGGCGTTGGAGCGCGATCCCTTGATGTTGATGGAGCCGCCGTCAATTGAAGTTGTTCCGGCGGTTGTAGCAACGATGGCGTTCACCGACCTAGTCGGCAGGTTGCGAATTTCGGAAGAAGTCAGCGTCTGTCCGCCCTGGGTTTTGTCCTGCTCGATGAGCGGGATTTTGTAAGCGGAAATGGCCACTTCCTCCAGTACAATGCCTGATTGGAGGGCGGCATCCACTGTTTGCAGTGTATTGGCATCCACCCAAATGTCGACCGTCACAAGAGCGCGGTAACCAGTATAGGAAAACTCCAACTGGTACGTCCCCGGCTCAATGGCAATGCGATAGTCGCCATTGTAATCCGTAACCGTTCCGCGAACCAATTGGCCTTTCCGCAAAATTTTGATCGCACCCCCTATGAGCACCTCGCCCATGTCGTCGGTCAGTTTTCCGGTCAAATAAGAGCCGCCAATGGAATTCGGCTCCTTCCTTTCCGACACAATGCCCGCCCCAACGTACCCGCCTCCGCGCAGCACTATGCCTTGTTGGTAGTTTGTCATTTGGTGGAATTGGTAGTCATTGTACAGGAGAAAACTGTACTGGTTCAAATCGGGGCGGTCAAAACGGAACCGCCCGTCATTGTCCGTCTTTTGGCTGGGGCCATTGGGGTACAGCCTGACGGTAGCGTTTGCGTAGGGTTTGCCGTTGGCTTTCAGAAACACACCCTCCACCGAAGCCCGCTCGGCGGCAAATGCGTAGTTTATCTTCGGCGCGTCCAGCACCTCCCGCCAGGCAAAACGCCGCCAGCCCTGGGTCATCAGCAGGTAGTCAAGCGCTGCGGCAGACTTCTGCTCGGCTTTGTCGAAGTAAAAATTCGGCTCCTCGATTTTACCCTGAACGTCCTGCTCCAGCAGCAGCGCGGCCAGCAGGTGGCCCTGCTTGTCGTCGGCGTAGGTGAGCAGTTTTTCATCCGACACGGCCAGCGAAAACGCGCCCTGCACGGGGCGGCCCGCCTGGTCGCGCACCCGAATGTCGAGGCGCACCCGGTCGCGGGGCAGATACTGTTCGCGGTCGGGCTTGATCTCGACCTGAAGACCCCGGTCGCGGTTGACGAACACAAGGCGCTCGGCCTGCTCCACCGTAGCAGCATCGAACAGGGTGATGCGCACGATGCCGGGCGGCAGATCGGCCACCGGGATGCGTACCGTTGTCTGCTGCGGTAGCGTCATTTCTTTGAAAAAAACCATCGCGTCGCGGGCGGAAGCAACGAGGAACACCTTTCCCGGGCGGGTAGCCGCTACAGAAACGTGCAGCGCGTCGTTGGTTTGTTTTTCGATGTGCAGCCGGTAACCTTCGATCTGCACGGCAGGCAGGGAAAACTGTGCGGGCTTTTCTACAGGTTTTTGCAAACGAGCGGTGTACAGCACTCCGGCCTGTGGCACGAAATCGAACGCGCCCATGCCGTCGTGAAAACTTTCGAACTGGGCTACTACGTCGCCTGATGCGTCCAGCACCTGGCCCTGTACATCGGCTGGCTTGCCGAATTCGTTCACGGCCTTGAATGCCACGCGGCACGGCAGTCCGGCGGCGAGGTCGCCCCCTTCGGGAAAAAATTTCAAGTCAATGCGGTTCAACACGATGGGAATAGCCCTCGAAATAGCCTCTTGCTGGCCGTCGTGCTCCAGTTGGATGTTCAGCAGGCCGTCGGTGGAGGCCAGGTTGGCCGGCAAGGCAAACCGGATATACGCCCTCCCCGAAGCATCGGTTCGAGCTTCGGAACGGTGGCAATTTTGCCCGCTCACGTGGGCAGATACCCGCAGCACACGCTCGGCGAGCGGCTGGTTGTCCAGCCCGGCTGCATCGAGGCGGGCAACAACCACGTCGCCGGGGCCGAATGCCTTGCGCTCGAATTGGAGGCGCAGGTTGAGGTTGGGCAATACGGTTTTTTGCAGGGTAATGGTGCGCTCGAAAACGGTCCCGGTGTTGCGCATCCAGTTGGTATAAGCCTTGATTTTGTATAGGCCGCCAGGCAGGTAATCGGCAAAATCAAACTCGCCCGCAGCGGTGCCGTTTTCAGCCAAAATCGTTTTTTTCATTAAAACAACCTGCTGCGGGCTGAGGAGTTCAACGTACAAAATCTCGCTGACCTTAGCCGGTAGCAGGTCGCCAGCGTTGCGCAGGTAAGCGTTGAACCAGAGTGTCTCGCCTGGTTGGAACAGGGTGCGGTCGAGGT
>JBJXEZ010000084.1:0-2841 GCA_046153695.1 Saprospiraceae bacterium | reverse complement strand
CGCGATTACGAGTTTGGCGGCTTCGCCAAAAAAAACGCCCTCGTGCTGGATTTTGCACGAGCATTTCAGGCCCGAACGGGCATCCTGCTCGACCCCGTTTACACGGCCAAAATGCTGTACGGGGTCTGGGATTTGCTCGCAAAGGGTTATTTCCCGGCGGGTAGCACGGTGGTAGCGGTGCATACCGGCGGGCTGCAGGGTTGGGCAGGGTTTCGGGAGCGTTACGGGGAGGGTATTGTGTAAGGAACCGGGCGAAATATTTTTTTAAATTTTGCTTACCAGCCTTCGTACCTTTCGCACCGATTCAACACCTATCTTTTTCACAAAATCTTTACACTATGTCTGTCAATTTTACTGCTTTGATCGTAGCCGCCCTTGTACCGATGGTGCTTGGCTTCGTTTGGTACCACCCGAAAGTTTTCGGCAATGTATGGATGCGGGCTACCGGCCTGACTGAAGAGCAAACCAAGAGCGGCAACATGCCCCTCATTTTTGGCCTTTCGTTTTTGTTCAGCCTGATGCTGGCCTTTATTATGAACTCCCTTTCCTACCACGATAGCTTCGTTTATGGAGCAACCTACTACGCCACCGACGGCACCATGAACCCCGACCCGGCCTCGGAAGCAGGCAGGTGGATCGAATACTACAAAGCCAATTTTTCAGACAGCAATCGCACGTTCAAGCACGGAGCAGCCCACGGTTTTCTCCTGGTTGGCCTGTTCATCATACTGCCAGTCTTTGCTACCAACGCGTTGTTTGAGCGCAAGAGTTTAAAGTATGTTGCCGTGAATGCCGGTTACTGGATCGTATGCGTGGCCATTATGGGCGGCATCATTGCTGCGTGGAAATAACAGTGGTTTGGGCTGCTGCTAATCCTCGATTTCTTCGTCCAATTTCGCCTGTTTAATCGCAGTGCCCATACGCTCGAAAAACGCAGGCGTAGGGCCATCGCAGCGGTAAATGCAGTCGCCGTGTTGGCGGGAAAGTGGCATATCCAGTTCCCATACTTTTTCAATTTTTTGGAAAAAACTCGGCATGTCGTCACCCAGTTCACTGTTGATGTACAGCAACGTCTGGAAATCGGCAGGAAGCGAATCCGGCAGCCAGTAACGGTAGTTGTCGTCGAAACTGAGCACTTCGGGCACGCCGAGTTTTTTTCCAAAAACCTCCACCGCACCGGCTTGGCCATAGCTGTCAGCGTAAATGGCAGATTTGAATTTATTCGGCAAAGCCTGCCAGGCTTTGCCAGCATTTTCACCCAGTTCCTGCCAGCCTATCATATCGGCGAAGTCCTGCGGCAGGGCGTAGTGCCTGCCATCTTCCCAGCGAAGAATACCGTCAAGGCCGGGCAGTTTGACTAATTTTTTCACAAATTGTACTTCCTGTTTAGGCCGCAACAGGGGCAGTGCCGCGGGCAGGGTCAGGGCACCAAAAAGGAGCATGAAGACTGGTGTCACTACACGCAGCCAGTGGTGTTTTTCAGTACTCGCTCGTTCCAAAAACGCAGCCCCGGCCGCCACCAATACCGGGTACGCCCCCAGCGAATAATAACTTTTGGCGCTGAAAAACAACAGCACAGCGAGAACAGCCAAGTACATCCAGCCGAGGACACGCCACGGTGTAGCAGTTTTTGCAAACAACAAAAAAAATAACCCGCAGAGCCACACGGGCAGGGCTGCCAGAAAAAACCGAACCTGGTCACCCAAAAAACTGCCGAGGGTAACGTGCGCGAATTGCGATTCGGCCAACTCGCCGATGTGCCGGAACACCGGGAATCGGTGCTCGGCCTGCCACGCGATGTTGGGAGCCAGGATCAGCAAGGCCAGCGCCACACCGAGGTAGAATTTCCTGTCGGAAAAAATACGGCGGTTCCGCTCCTGCAACAGCCCGGGCAACATGGCAAACAGGAAAATCAGAACAGAGTATTTGTTCAGCAAGCCAAGACCGGCTGCCGCTCCGAAGCCAAGCAGCCAGCCCGATTTTTGTGTGTTGATGTACTTGAGAAAAAGCCAGCAAAGTAGCGCCCAGTAAAACACATCGAACACCACCGGCATGAACAACATGCATGGGCGCAGAAACGCGCCGCAGGTGAGGCCCGCCATCCCCACGATCAGCATGGCGAATTTCCCCGACGATTGATTGGGCAGCATTTCCCTGGCCATCAGCCCGGTGAACAGCACCGTACCCGTGCCCGCGAGGGTGGCGATCAGCCGAACAGCCTCGACCGAGCCGCCCAGCACCGCGTCGGCGAACCAAGCCCAAAACCCGATGCCTGCGGGCACGGATGCATAACCCCAGGCAAGGTGGCGACCCAGGGCGAGGTAGAGCAGCTCGTCGCGGTGAAACGACCACTGCCCGTTCAGGTACAGGTGGAAAAGGAATTTGACGAGCAGGAACGCCGCCAGCACGAGGAGCCACGGTTTTGTTTTCATGGGCCAAATATCGGAAGGGCAGTGGTTTGGACTTGGGGTTTTTAAAAAAAATGCTACCGCCGCCCCACCACCGATATTTTTTTGAAAAAAGCGCAGGGAACTGATCCGCACTCAACCGCCGGAAGGGTTCGGAGCCCTATCAGCGATTAGCAGCCAGTCACCCCGCCTGCTCATACGCCCGCCGCACCCAAGCGAACACCTCCGCGTCAATATCCTCGGCTTTTTCCACCCGAATTTTGTGCGTGCACATGCCGCCGGGTGGGCAGGTTTCCACTTTGCTGGTGGCCTCCACGTTTTTCATGTTCAGGCCCACTTCCAACCGGGTTTTGGTTTTCGGCTCCAGCAGACAGAACTGTTTTTTACGGCGCAGGCTGACCGAGGAATTCTTGGGTGCCACCTCGATGTCAGT
>JBJXEZ010000083.1:0-8815 GCA_046153695.1 Saprospiraceae bacterium | reverse complement strand
TCGTTTAGTGGAGTACAGTGCCACGGCATCGTAAAACACAGCATTGTCGCGGATTTTCGTGCGGGAAACCGGGCGAACAATCACGGACTTGATGTCTCGACCAATGCTACGCAAAATATCCGGGCTTTTTTCCGGAATGATGTGGTACAGCACCGACAGGTCAATGACTACCTCGAGACCGTCGGCTGTGAGCACGCGGATGGCATCGTCGCCCTCCTGATCGCCCTCGTCGTGTACGGCTGACATCGTGTAATTCTGGGTTTTGACATCGTAGTCCACCACATCGACCATGGGGTTCACCATGTTCAGGCCTTCGGTCAGGATACCGGGCTGGACTTTTCCAAACAGGGTTTGCACGCCCACGGTACCGGGCGGGATTTGTACAAAACAGGCGGTCAATAACCCAAGCACAATCAGGGCAATACCGATGAGGCGGCCGGTTTTGACGATGCCGCCAAGGTTGGGGTTCGCCTTGCCAATGGCCGAAGTAACACCGATGATGATGAGGCCGATAACGGATAGGAACATGGTATGAGTTGGTTAGTGAATAATCTTGTTTTTCTAAATAGCACTTGCGAACTGCCGCAGCATACGTACGTCATTTTCGAACAAAAACCGAATATCGGGTATGTTGAACAGCCGCAATGCTTGCCGCTCAATGCCCATGCCGAAGGCAAATCCGGAGTACTGGCGGCTGTCAATGCCACAGTTTTCGAGCACCTGGGGGTCCACCATCCCGCAGCCGAGTATCTCGAGCCAGCCGGTTCCCTTGGTAAGGCGGTAGTTTTCTTCGGTATCGGTGCCGAGCCACACATCCATTTCGGCGCTGGGTTCAGTAAACGGAAAAAAAGATGGCCGCAAGCGGATTTTTGGAGCGCCAAACATCTCCTGCGCAAAGTACAGCAGGGTTTGTTTCATATCGGCAAACGACACGCCCTCGTCAATGTACAGCCCCTCCACTTGGTGGAACTGCGCGTGCGAGCGCGCCGAAATGGTTTCGTTGCGGTATACCCTGCCCGGTGCGATGATACGGATGGGTGGTTTGCGGGTAGTCATCACGCGGGCCTGGACATTACTGGTGTGTGTACGCAGGAGCATACCGGGAGCATCCACCACATAAAACGTGTCCTGCATATCGCGGGCCGGGTGGTCTTCCGGCGTGTTCATGGCAGTGAAATTGTACCAGTCCTGTTCGATTTCCGGGCCGTCAGCCACTGCGAAACCGATGCGTCGGAAAATCTCGATAATGCGGTTCATGGTGATCGCGATTGGGTGGCGGGCACCGATGGGTCGCGGCTCGCCGGGGGCGGTCAGATCGAAGGCATGTGCAGTGGCTTGTTCGGCATGCGCTTCCAAGGCGGCTTTTGTTTCCTGAAATTTGGCCTCGGCGCTCTCCTTGAGCGCGTTGACCAACTGGCCGTATTCGCGTTTGCGCTCGTTGGGCACGGTACGCATTTCCTCCATCAACGCCTTGATAAGCCCTTTTGAACCAAGGTAATGGATACGGAACTGTTCGAGAGCCTCAGCGGTTGCCGGGGCCTCGGTATTCAGCGCGGCTTGCGCTTCAAGGACTTTTGTGAAAATGTCGGACACGAAATTTTTTAGAATGATGAATGATGAATGATGAATGATGAATGATGAATTTTGAATGATGAATGGGACGTGCCACTGTGGACTGGTTCAGGAGGGTGCGGCGAAAGGGACGCTGCTTGGTCGGTGGTGGTTGGCCAGCAGGCGGTCAATCTGCTGAATTACCTCGTAGGGGTTTCCGGTATAATTGATACCCTGGACAGAGGTCAAGGGCGATCCTTCCAGTGGTTTACTACTGTCCAAATAGATTGGAATGATACGTTTTACAGGTTTGGAATGCAAGGCGAAGTACGAGGGCATCAGTACCGGAACCAGACACCGGGATTTTGCCAGTGCGATTTTCAGTGTGTCCTCCCAATAGTCTCCGCCCTCGATACCCTGTTCGTCTAAAAAAATCTTCAGATTCTTTTTCCCCGACTCTTCTCGAAGGTACGCCTCGAACTTGGGTAAAAAAATGTTTTGCGTCCACTCTTTCGGGTCGCTCTCGCGTCGATAACTGATGAACACATCGTACTCGTAGGCCATGCAGAGGTTTTGTCGTTGAACGCCTGCAAAGGTATACCTTTTTTGTGGGCAACAAACGGGCTTTTTCGGCCTATTTGCATGCTTTGCGCCGTGTATCAATGATGTACTGGATTTTCCATTGGCCGCCAATTTTGACCAACTGGAACGAGTTGGTGCCGCAGTGCGAGAACGTACCGTTGAGGTAAAACTCATAGGGTGTCCATACACTGGCCAGCGCTTCTTCCACATGTACCGCGCCGAACTTGATGCGCTCGTCGAGCGTATTTTTAGAGGGCGTGCCCACCTGGCGCACAAACGCCTGGAAATCTTCCGTGCGTACAGATCGGTTGCCCTGCTTATCAACCGCTACCGTTTGCAGCATGGGCGATTCTGTGCAGGCTGAGCGCATAAGTGTACTGTCGGCTGTTGACATTCCGAGGAAAAACTGCTGAATGACGGCCTTTACGGCAGCTTTTTCATTTTTTTGGGCGGTAGCCCAAAACGGTGCCGCGAGGGCGGCAAGCAAGGCGAGTGTGCGGAACAAAATCATGTGAATCAGGTTGTTTAGGCCAAAAGTGGGCAATGTAGGGGAGTGGCTTCGTTTTTTTCGATGAAATGCCTAACCGGATGGGTTTTAGTGCATGTTTAAATTTCAGTCGCCGCTTGCAGCACGACGACTGAAATTTAAACACGCTCCTAGTTTGCCTCGGCAGCACTTGTGCTAATCCGCTGTACCTTGCGCCGCGTATTATTTTTTTGAAAAATGATGTCTGAAACATTTGAGTCAATCGTCCAGTCCGAGACCCCCGTTTTGCTCGACTTCCACGCAACATGGTGTGGGCCTTGCCGCGCAATGTCGCCCGTGTTGGACGAACTACAGGCCGATCTCGGCGAGCGGGTGCGCATCGTGAAAATTGATGTGGACGAGCAAACCGACCTGGCCGTCCGACTTCGGGTGTTGGGTGTACCCACGTTCATGCTATACCGAAACGGGGAAGAACTGTGGCGGCAACCAGGCGTATTGACTAAACAATCGTTGCGAGCAATAATTGAGGCAGCCGAAAAATGATGAATAACCAACCTTATTTTACCAAAAGTGCCGCAGCGCTGCTGCTTTTTTTTGCGGGCTGCGGTGCCGAGGTGGGCAATGCCGGTACGAACGACGCTGAAACGGGTGGCACCCCGGCTCGCCGGGAAGTTGTTATCGGACCAGCGCAGGCTACCGAAAACGGCTCGAAAACCGAGCCTTCTGTTGCCAACGACAGCCCTGAAGCGTTCGGAGAGGCTTATTTGATGGGGAAATTCAACCCGATCAAGCATCCCGATTTTGTGCCTGTGGGCAAACCATACACAGACCGACCCGGTATGTTCCTGCGCCGGGAAGCATTTGAGGCGTTCAAAAAAATGTGGGATGCAGCCAAGACGGATGGCATCCAGTTGAGGATAATTTCTTCCACACGGACGTTTCTGCAACAAAAAGCCATTTGGGAAGCGAAGTGGGCGCGGTTTGCCAAAGAAAAACCTGCACCCGAAGCACGAGCGAAAAAAATCATGGAATTCTCGGCCATGCCTGGTGCCTCGCGCCACCATTGGGGCACCGACATGGACCTGAACGATCTGAACAACCCGGCCTTCGAACAAAACGGAAAATATGCCGGAGTGTACGAATGGCTGAAAGCACACGCCCATCGGTACGGTTTCTGCCAGCCCTATACGCCGCTGAGTACCGATCGTCCGTATGGCTACAAGGAGGAAAAATGGCACTGGTCGTACACCCCGCTGTCAGCCCCAATGTTGGAATCCTACTCCCGCCAGATAAAAGACACCGAGATTACGGGCTTCGCAGGTTCCGAAACGGCTCAGAAAATCGGTATCGTGCAACATTACGTCCAAGGCATAAGCCCCATTTGCCGCTGACTCAACGCAAAACTCAAAACTGTAAAATGGCTTATACCGAATCCAGTATGCTCCCATTGGGCACCCAGGCCCCCGATTTTAAACTGCTCAACCCTGCGACCGGCAGTATGGTCCAATTGCAAGACGTGGCCTCAACCAGAGCTACCGTGGTTATGTTCCTCTGCAATCATTGCCCCTATGTACTGTATGTCAACGACGAAATCGCGCGTTTAGCCCGCGAGTTTGGGGCGCAAGGCGTCTCCTTTGTGGGAATAAATAGCAACGATGCCGAAGCTTACCCCGAAGACGCTCCGGACAAAATGCCCGCTCATGCTCAGGCCGTGGGTTACTCGTTTCCGTACCTGTACGATGAAACCCAGGAAACGGCTCGCCGCTACGATGCGGCCTGTACGCCGGATTTTTATGTCTTCGACGGCAATCAAACCCTCGTCTATCGCGGCCAACTTGACGGCAGCCGCCCCAACCGCAACCCTGTTTCGCCGACCGGCGAAGACCTGAGGGCGGCCCTCGTGGCTGTGCTGGAAGGAAAACCAGTACCGACCGTACAGCGGCCAAGTGGGGGATGCAATATCAAGTGGAAGGAGTGAAGTGAAAGGTTTTTATTACCTGTTTCACGAGAGCACTCTAACTTGTAACCCGCTCACCATTAACTACCTATCCGTTTTATGGACATCGAACAGTTCCGCGCGTATTGTTTTACAAAAAAAGGCGTCACGGAGAATTTTCCATTCGACGAGGTGACCCTTTGCATACGTGTTGCAGGAAAAATATTCGCGATCACCGGTCTCGACAATGAACGGTTTTCAGTCAATCTGAAATGCGAACCCGATTTTGCAATCGAACTGCGGGAACGCTACCCGGAAGTGCAGTCAGGCTGGCATATGAACAAAAAACACTGGAATACAGTGGATTTTGAAGGTTCCTTAGACGAACCAACACTCCGACATCTCATTGACCATTCCTACGAACAAGTGGTCAAAACCTTGAAAAAAGCAGACCGGGAAGTGCTTGAGTAAACTATTCCAACAAGAGCAAAGCCAGTCCAGAGGCAAGCAAAGTCAGGCCCGTAATCAAGCCAGCGTTGTGTTCCCAGGCGTGCCAGTCCAGGCGCTTCAGCCCGTGCATGGCGAGATAAACCCAAAGAAGCATGCCGGAAATAGTGACAACGGCGTACAACAAGGCCATCAGTGCCACAAACCCCCAGCCGTGTTGACCAGCAGCAAGGAAATACCCTTCGATTTCGAGGCAGGGAGAGAGGAACATGGCGGCTGCTAACGTGCCGATCACGCCCCAACGGGTGTTTTGCCTGTGTAAGTGAAAATGGTGGTGGTAGTAGTGCTGATAGAGGTAAAAAACGCCCAGGATACCGAGTAACGCCGGGGCAAGCCAGCGCGTAAACACATCTATGCTGTGGGCAAGAATCCCGCCCACAGCTGCCAGAACCAACCCGACAAGTACAGTGCTCAAAACATGAGCGGTACCCGTCACAAATGTGATCCACAACGTACGGCCTGCCGACCAGCCCTCCTGCCGCCCAATGGCCAGCACGGGCAGCCAGTGACTGGGGATCAAAGCGTGAAAAAAACTCAACAGCAGACTCCCGATCAAAAGAGCGCTCATGTGTTCATGGGTTTCAAAAAGTGAAAAGTTTGCAAAGGTCGGCGTTTCGGATTTGGAATTTTTGCCAATGTGAATCCGTCACACCATTTTTTCAATCTCGTAAATCGAGTTCACCTTGCCGGCAAACAGGCAGTACAGTTTCGGGCTGTCACTGAGAACGGCTATTTCGGTGGGGCGGCCATCATCAATATGACTGGCCTTCAGTTTGGTTTTTATCGTGAAATATGAAAACAGGTGCTCAAAACGTACCGATTCGGTAAAATACTGCTGCATCTGGCGCAGCATTTTGTAGGCGTTGCTGGGTGGCCGACGGGGGCATTCTGTACAAATGCCCGGAGCCTCGGGGCGGCATCGCGGGTCAATATCCGGCTGCTGGCAGTCAAAACGGGGCAAGTTATCGTACGAAATTTTGTGGTGCGTGTACGCTACCGACGATAACGACAACAAGCCGCTCAAGCCGTAAGGCATGATAGAGCCAAAAGGGCCGTCCATGACCGTCAAGCCCATATCCCGGAACTGCTCGGAAGCGATGAAGGCTATTTCCGAAATCTCGTGCGTCAGGTCGAGGTTCCGAACGCCGAACAAACGGTTTACGGCATTAGTGGCGGCGTATGTGGCGTTGATGGCAACGGGAGACTCAATTTTTGTATTCGGAGCCTCTAAATACCATGTTCCTTCATCGGAGGAAACGTGTTGTATTTCGGTGTTTGCAAAAACAGAAATATTTGGGCTGGATAGCACACGACTGCGGTAGTACTCGCGCAGAAGAACCGGGTCAAAGGAATATTCAACGGTTTTGTAAAGGGCATCTAACCTGTTGAAATTGAACAGCGGGTGCTTCTCTATCCGCTCGCACGGAATGCCGAGGTGCTGGCAAAACCGCTCAAACTGGCTCGGATCGGTGAATGACCCAAACCGATCAACGGCGTAATATTTTTCAAAAGCAAAATTGATAAACTGCTTATGATCTGCGGTGAAACGCTCTTTGTGTTCGTCACTCAGAGCGGCAGTAGCAACCGAGCGCGGGTAGTGGTAACCACCGTGCAAACGCGCCTGATTTACCAAAGAGGCTTTCTGAAACAACTGTTTCTCTTTCTCCAACAACGCAACCCGGGCACCTTTGCCCGCCAGGTAAAGAGCGGCATAACACCCGAATATGCCCCCGCCGATCACAATAGCATCGAATCGCATCTTGGGTTGGAAGGTTTCTGGTTTTAAGGATGAAGGGTTCTGGGTGAAAGTGTTTGTTGTGGATAAAGGCTTCCAACCGGCAATCCCCCTAATCTATGGTGAAAAAGTGTTCGCAAACTTTGTGCAGCAGCATGCCGGGTCGGGCTATGGAGGACAGGTAGAGCGAAATGCGGGAGCCGACTTCGTAGGGAGCATCTTCGAGGATGGCATCGGGCTTGTTATCGCCGTCCAGATCACCGTACCAGATAAGCCCGACGCTGGGGTTTAGCCCTTCACCGGGCTGGACCCAGCCTGTCAGGTCTTGGCGGCGACTAGGCTGATCGGGCACCGTTTCAAGGGCGAACAGGCGAAAATCCGTTACGTGTACATAGTCGTAGTCGCCAAATTGAGCACAGCCTGTGGCGGCAAAGTAGTACGTGCTTTTTTCCAGGGTATCTTGTTCATCTATACCGGGGTGGATGGGTAGCATAGCTCCGGGCGACAAAAGAGACGAGTAGTACGTCAGGTTTGGGTCGAAAAGCCCGAGGCTGCCAACATAACCGGTCTGGAGCGGTTTGACTGATCCGATGATAAATTTAGCGGTGTCGGGCTGGTTGGTGTACAGTATGTTTACGTTTTCCATAAACACCTCGTTGTATTCCTGAACACGGTGGATTTCAATCTTACGGAGTTCATCAGAGAAGGAGTCCCGGATGTAGATACCGTACCAATTAAGCGGCGGCAGGGGATCTTGAATAATTTCACGATCAGTACACAAAAAGTAATTCCCGCTTACGTATGGGCTGAAGACATAGCCCGTTTTGGTCTGTGATTTTACTTTAAGCCACAAGCCCGACACGCTGTCTACTTCCACATACCGCCCCCCGTTGCTTACCTCAACTAATTCGAGCGGGGCACCTTTGGACAATTTTTCCAGCACCTTGCCGGTCTTGTCCGGTTTGTCGCGCAGGTTGAGTGCCGATGCCGTCACGACGATATCTTCGGGAAAAAAATTCATTTGAGCAGTAGCCCTGCAGGTCAGAAATACGGCTGCGGCGGTAATTGCAATTCGGAGAAATGTATGCATAGTAATGGTTTAGACCATGTTGGGTATTTTCTGCTGGTGGCAAAGATATTTCATTCGGGCACTTTGTTCGTGCGCAACAAAAAACCACAGGCCAACGCGGCCAGCCCAAGTCCGAGAAATTCACGGGTATACTCAATCCAGGGTTCTTCAGCCTTCATGCTGCCGACTATGGTGGGAGCACCCATATTTATCCAATCAACAAATTCGGGCAGCAACGATATCGCCCACAGAAGTGCGGTGGCTAGCGTGATCCAAATGGCCAGGCGGTATGTACGGCCTAAAGCAGCCAAGCCAAAATGTGCAGCCACAATGCCGTAAAGAGCGATCCAGGGTATGGGATCGGGGTCATTGTACTGCACGGCTGCAAACAACACGAAGACGAAAGCAAGTACCCAAAATGTGTGTTTCATCGGCATTTACTACGGTGTTTTTTCAGTTGACTGTGCGCTCGAACCCGGCAGCAAGCCTCGGTCGAGTATGCTCCAATGGTGAAAATATCGGCGGTCAACGCCCCACACCAGAACGGCTACAAACAAACCTATCGCAGTGCCACCCAATACGTCTACCAAAAAGTGTTGAACCAGGAATATTCGGGACAGGCTGACGAGCATGGCCGTCCAGGCGCAAGTAAAAGCGAGCAAAGGCCATCGTCGTCCGATCATAAATGCGCACAGGCCAAACAGCGCGAATGCTGCCATACTGTGACCGGAAGGAAAACTGGTTTGCCCGTCGTTTAGCACCACGCCGGGGACGAAGACCACTGCATCCTGCAAGCCTAAGGAACCAAAAAACGTGACCGGTCGGTCGATGCCAATTTGATCTTTCAGGAAAAAAGAAGTAGGCAAAACGATCAGGCCAGCCATAGCGATCAGCAGTGCGAAACGGAAGCGCCAAAGCATGGCCAACAGACCAAGAACAAAAAAAGCG
>JBJXEZ010000078.1:0-3080 GCA_046153695.1 Saprospiraceae bacterium | reverse complement strand
TGGAAAACACCGCTGAGCATTTTGATCTGCTTTACCTCGACCCTGCCCGTCGAGCAGATCGCCACCGTCGCGTGTTCCAACTGGCTGACTGCGAACCAAACGTATTGGCACTTCGTGAAATGCTGCTCGACCGCGCCGACCGTGTACTGCTCAAAACGGCACCACTACTGGATATCAGCCTGGCTGTAAAACAACTTGGCGCGGTGAGCCGGGTATGGGTGGTTTCGGTAGCGAACGAAGTGAAGGAAGTGTTGTACCTGTTGGAAAAATCCGAGCGTTTGGTTGATGATCTGCCCATTGAAGCGGTTTGCATCGGCGATGAAACGCTGGTTTTTTGCTTCACCCGCTCGGAAGAGCGCGCTTCCGAGCCGGAATATGCCCTCCCGCAGGGCTACTTGTACGAACCCGATGCTGCGGTGCTCAAAGCCGGGGCTTTCAAAACATTCGCCAGTCGGTTTGGGCTGGCCAAACTGCACCCGCAAACACACCTGTACACCTCGCCGGTCCTGGTGCCATCAGTCCCGGGGCGCTGTTTTACTGTAGATGCTGTTGTAAAATACGACCGCAAGGCTGTGCGGGAAGTACTTCCGGACGGGCGTGCCAACGTGGCTGTACGCCATTTTCCCGACAAGCCGGAGGCGGTGCGTCAAAAACTCGGTCTGACCGATGGCGGGGAGTTTTACCTGATTGGGGTTACGGACGCGGATGGGCGGAAAGTGGTGGTAGTGGGGCGCAAGGTTTTTTCTTAAGTGAAAAGCAACTCAGGAACAATACTGAGGCAAGAAAATGTTAACGGTGACGCACAAAAAAAACAAAGGCATTACCTTCGGCTTCTGAAAAAATTGGCTACCCTGCCATTTCACCGAATTTACACAACTGCTCATGTTTTGCCTCCGTCATTTTATCCTACTGGTGGCAGCGCTTTGTCCAACCGCCGCCTTTTTTGCTCAAAACGACATGCAAGTCCTCGGAGATGCGGTATTTACGCAATCGGAGATCGAGGACGGCGCAGTAGTGACGTACCTAATCCGGTTCCAAAACACCAGCTCGGATACTGCCTACCAGGTTATCGTGCGGGATACGCTTGATCCCCGGCTTGTTATGTCCACATTCCAAATGCTTGGAGCAAGCCACAGCTACCAACTTGTGCTGGATGGCAGTAATGTAGTTCGCTGGTATTTCGACAATATTATGCTGCCCGACAGTTCCAGCGGTAGTGGGCATTCTATTGGCTTCATTCTTTTCTCCATACGGCTGAATCCAATTGTGGCTCCTGGTCAAACCATTTGGAACAACTCCTGTATCACTTTTAACCAAACTAACACCACTTGCACCAACCACGCTTTAGTCTGGATCGATACCAACGCCGATGTGGATGACCCGGATGGGCGTAATATTGCTTTGCAAATTGTACCAAACCCAAATTATGGCAACTTTGAGGTGCGGCCAAGGACACCGGCGGCTCCCGACCCGGAGGCCCCTGTCGCCGAGTGGTGGATCACCGATATGAATGGCAAAACCGTGTGGGACGGCCACGCAAAAGACATTGCCGCTGCCACCGTCCAGGTGTGGCTGGAACGCCCGTCAGCCGGTCTGTACCTGTTATGGGTAAAAGACCGGCAGCGCTTGCAAGCCAAACAATTTGCAGTTGTGCGGTGAAGATCAATTGATCAGGGCTTCGTCTACTTCCAGTTCGTTTTCCGTTTTGAACGGGTGGCGTGGCAGCCATTCCTCTACGGGTTTGATGTACTCCAAAAGGGTACTGGTAAAGCGGTTGACGACGGGGTTTCGGTGCCGCAGGTAGCAGCACAGGTTGTGGGGCACAGCCCCGATGGAGCTCTTGATCTCCAAAGCGGTGCGGGCAAATACGATGCTCCGGCTTTCCATTTCGAAACCAAGGCGTACGATATCGTACAGGATATTCAGGTATATCTGCCGGTCGTGGTTGTAGGCTTTGTCGTATCCAAGGAAATGCGCTTCCAGTTCGGCTCCGTTTTGAATGACAGTGTAAAATGCGACCAATTTGCCCGCCAGGTAGTAGCCGAATATCCGAAAATGCTCTGGCATATCGCGTTTCAGCGCCAGCAGGTAGTTCTCGTTGAGGTCCACCATGTTGAAGCCGGCATTATTGGCAATATCACGATACAGCGCGTACAGGCGGGGCAACTCCTGCTGGATGTCGCCAAGGGTGAGCTCCCTTTTTTCCGTATCGGCTGCTTTTTTAAACGCCCGCTTGGCGCGTGTTCGGTACTTGGTGGACATAGTGCCAAGGTAGTCGTCGAAGCTGCGGAACGGCAGTTCGAGCACCATATTGGGCTGTATTTCAAACTCCACATAGTTTTTTCGCACCAAATGCTGGCGGGGGCGCAAGTGGCCGGGGGCAATGTCTTTGACCAAAATAACCGGCATGCTTTGGCCGGAATGGTCGGACTCGTTTGCCACTTGTTCAAGTGCTTTTTCCAATAAAATGGCAGCCTGTTCGGGGCTGATGCGGTCATAGTCGAACCAAAAACCGTGCTCACCGGTGAGCAGCATGTTGCCGCAAATCAGGATATCCGCTGCCAGGTGGCCCGCCACCCGGCGTTTGAACCAAGCCGCTAGGCTGGAAAAAAAGCAGGGGTCTTTGGTAGCACGCACCGGCTCGTTGATACCGTCGTCGACTTTGAAATACTTGATTTGGCAGAGCGCTACGCCTATCGGACAGGTATTTTGATAAAAAACGATGTATCCGAAGCGCATCCCGTGGGGCGGGTTGTGTTCCAAAACGCTCAAATACGGTCGTTGTAGGAAAATATTATCGGGCGGTGCGCCTGCGTCCCAGTCATTTCCGGCATTGCCCAACGTGCGAAAATACCGGAAACCCAATACAGCAGGTTCAGCGGCTTTTTGGCCGATTCGCTCAGATGACGGCGGGCAGGGAGTGAGGAGCATGTGGCAGTAAATTTATGTTCGGGCAAAGAAAACTAAATGTTTTGAAAAGGGTTGCTACAAAACCTTGGTTTGCCATTTTTTCACTTCTGTCAGGGCAGCCTCCTCGTCGCTCCAGCCCATGATGGTTATTACGCCCAACCCGTCGTAGT
>JBJXEZ010000075.1:0-54987 GCA_046153695.1 Saprospiraceae bacterium | reverse complement strand
AACCCTCCAACCAGAAACCTATTACCAACTAGGCGCCTTGCATTACTTCTTCAGCTTCTCCTTGGCACGGGTTTGGGCCTCGCCCAAACCCAGCACCCGTTGCTTCTGAAGATGCTGGAAAAAGCCGAGGCAGTAGAGCATGGCTCTTATCGGATCACCGCTTCCGAGCAGTACCCGCACAGTAAAGACACGATTTTTTATACCGGCCACTGTGCTTTTTCGCGCTTTGAGCACTTCGACGGGAAGCCGGGTATCCGGTACGATGTGGACATGGTGACACGCTTCCCCACCATTACCAACCGCTTGCGCTATGTGTTCGACGGGCGCATGAAATGTGAATTGCGCAACGACACCCTGGCTCTGCTGTACGATGGCCGAGCCCTCGGCGACGAGTACGTCCTGCGTGGCCTGGGGCATTTCTTTTTCATCCCGCTGCTGCTGCACCCCGATCAGGTACACAAGTACTTCGGCCCTGACAAAATCCTCGGCATACCACCGTACCAAACCCTCGGCGACACCGTGATTGACGAAACACCCTGCACCCTCGTAGGAGCCTACTGGGCTGTGGACTCCGCAGAACTGAACTGGCACCACATCAGCTTTGCCATCAACAAGGAAAGCGGACTGCCTGTGTACTTCAAACACGTCACCGAAACCCGCCCGGAAGGCCAGGAAGCTACTGCCGTGCCTCAAAAACACCGCCTCGAAATTCGGGTCGAAAGCTGGAAACGTGCTCTGCCCGTCAATAGCTTTTACATTGACTGGCCCAGCCTGCCACCCAGTTTTGAGGTGCGCCATTTCTACGATTGCTACAACCGGGAACTGCTGCGGCCAAGGAATCAGCCGCAGCTTTGAGTCTGGTCAGGGCAGGTTCCATTTAAACATACGTTTGCTTTCGCCTCGGCACGTATAACTACTTACTGTCGTCTTCAACATATTATTCGCCCCGCTGTTTCCTCGTTTCCCGCGTTACATTTGCGGGAGAAACGGTATTTTCGTCGTCAGACGATTACCACCGAACCACCTGCCACCGATTATGCAACCTCTACTCAAGTTTGGCCTGAGTGCCGCTTTTGCCGCCACTGTTTTTTGCGGCTGTGTCACCACCGATACCGCTTTTACCCGCGTGGCCCCCGGCGTATGGCGCGGGGTGCTCGAATTAGAAAAATTCAGCGTGCCCGTGCGCGACAAGGATACCATTTTCACCCTCGCCGAGCAGTTTCAGGAAGGTGAACTTCCGTTCAATTTTGAAGTAAAATACCTCGACGACGAGCGTTTTTATATTGAAATCATCAACGGCTCCGAGCGTATCCGGTGCGACAGCATCCAGTACGGACGCGACCGCTCCCAGGCCCGGGATACGTTCAACATCTTTTTCCCCGAATACGCCTCCTACATCCACGCGGCGGTGCGCGGCGGCGCCATGCAGGGCGAATGGGTGGTGACCACCAAAACCAACTACCGCATACCTTTTTATGCCCATGCGGGCCGTGACTACCGATTTACCACCCTAAACCAAAAACCCGCCGCCGACCTGAGCGGCGAGTGGGCCGTCCATTTTGGCATTGACCAGGACAAGCCGGACAAAGCTATCGGCGAGTTCCGCCAGTCGGGGAATCATATTGAGGGTACATTCCGCACGGAAACGGGCGACTACCGCTTCCTCGAGGGCACCGTGCAAGGGCGCAAATTCTGGCTGTCCTGCTTCGACGGTTCTCACGCCTTTTTGTTCGCGGGGACTATCCAGCCTGACAGCACGTTGCGGGGTGAGTTTCGGTCGGGCACCCACCACCGTTCGCTGTGGGCGGGCCGGCGCGATCCCGCGTTTCGGCTCGGCAGCCCCGATTCGCTTAGCGTGCTCAAGCCCGGCTCCCGGCCCATCGTATTTTCTGTACGTACCCCGGAGGGCAAGGCGCTGCAATTTCCGGGGCCGGCGTTCGAGGGGAAAATAAAAATCTTCACCGTGATGGGCACCTGGTGCCCCAACTGCCGGGACGAACAGCAGTTCCTTGTTGATTTTTTGAAAAAAAATCCGACCCTTGCCAGCCAAACAGCCATCGTCAGTTTTGCGTTTGAGCGCCACCAGGACACGTTGGCGGCAAACGCGCACTTGCTCGCGTACAAAAAGAAACTGGGCATACCTTTTGACTTGGCGTACGCCGGCAAAGCCGACAAACAGGTAGCAGGACAGTTTTTTCCCGCACTCAGCGAGGTACTGGCTTTCCCGACGATGTTGGTACTGGACAAACAAAACCGCGTGCGGCGGATACACACCGGCTTCGACGGGCCGGCCACTTCACGCTTTGAACATTTTGCCCAAGAGTTTGAAACCCTGATTAAAAAACTGGCTTCGGAATAAGAGCGTGTTTAACTTTTATCCCGGCGACTGAAAGTTAAATAATCAAAAAAAACGAAACGATATGTCCACAATCCACCTCGTTTACGCCCCCGAAAACCTCGACCTGGCTGAACAGGTCACCCGCGATATCGGCCGCATTGGGCTGCCATTTCGCCACATCACTGTTCGAGCCGACGAGCCGCCAGGCCAGTTGGCCGCACAAGCAGAGGCCGCTGACGGCCCCGTACTGTTCTTGCTCACCGACAATTTTTTGAAAAACAGCGCATGCATGGCCAACGCACTGGCTATGTTCCGCACCCTGAGCAACCGAAACGGCGTGCTGACCGTCGTGGCTGACGGGCGCCACCAGTCGGCTGACGGGCGCTCTACCGAGCCGGTGCCGACGCGATTCGACCGGGTAGTACACGCTATCCAGTACATGAACTACTGGCAAACGATCTACCTCGAACGCACGGACCGGCTGTCGTCCGTGCCGCTCGAGCAACGCGAGCAATGCGACCGCGACCTTGAAGTGATTCGCGGGATTGCCAATGAATTGGGCGATCTCTTTTCTGCCCTGCGCGAGGCTGGCTACATCACGTGGCCGGAGCTGTTGGCGGATGACTATGCGCGTTTCTTTGGCCAGTTCAATCTGCGCGACTGGCATGAGCAGTACCGCCGCCTGGCAACGCTGGACCACGAAGCGCCGCCACCGCCTGTGATCGAAATCGCGCACCCTGTTCCCGTGGCACAGGCCCCGGCATTTGCCGGCCCGCTGGTTCCCCAATACGCTGAAGCAGAACTGCCCCATTCCCAGGAGGAGTTGTTGGTCGAAGAAGGGCCGATCATGTCCGAACAGGACATTCGTCAGGCGGTGTTGGACGCACGCTTTTGGTTAGAACGCGGCCACACAGATCGCGGCATCGATCTGTTTCGCACGCTCATCGAACAAAATCCGCACAACGAAACCCTGCAAACCGAGTACCGCCGTGCACTCGAACAATTCAACCCCAACGGCACCCTTCCGCTCGAATCTCCAACTACCTCGCCCGAAACCTCGATACCCGAAATCTCGATAACCGCCCCCCCCGAACCTGCTACCCAACAGGCCGACTCGTACAACGCCATGGGCGACAATGCCCTGGCCAAGGGCGACTACCTGCTCGCCAAGTATTGCTGGGACCGCGTGACGGATCACGACCCACATTACCCGGGCATCTACCGTAAACTGGCTGTGCTCACATGCGACCACTTGACCGACTACCGCGAGACGGCTGCGTATTACCTCGAGGAGGCCATTGCCATCGAACCGGAAACTGCCGACTTGCATTACCGCCTTGCCATGTTGCTGCGCGACCACCTCGACCAGCCCGCCAAGGCCAGGCAACACCTCGGTGATGTGGTCGTACTCCAGCCCGATCATGCACAAGCCTGGCTTGCCCTGGCGCGATTTTCCCTCGAAGCCAACGACCAAAGACAAGCCGAATCCCTATACCGGCACACCCTTTCCCTCGACCCATCCCTGCAATCTGATGCAGACGATGCGCTGTTCCATTCTCCAATACACGAACCCCCAGCCCACGAACCTGCCCCACCAGCGCACGACGAACCTGCCATACTTCAACCTTCCGACCCCCAGCCTCCACATACAGGAACGTTGAAGCCCGAAACCCTGACCGTTCTCATCACCGGTGCCACATCCGGTATCGGACGCGCTACGGCGGAACTGTTTGCCCGCAACGGGCACCGTCTTGTTATAACCGGGAGGAGGGAGGAGCGCTTGGATGCCCTCCGTCAGCAATTTGCCGACGAATACCAGAACAACGCGGTGCTGAGCCTCACATTCGATGTGCGTGATGCCGCAGCTGTGGCCGAACAGATCGAAAGTTTGCCGGAAGAATGGCAGGACATAGATGTGCTGGTGAATAATGCCGGCTTGGCCAAGGGCCTGGCTCCTATCCATGAGGGCCAGATTGAACACTGGGAAACGATGATTGACACCAATATCAAGGGCCTGCTGTACGTCACGCGGGCGGTGTCGCCAGGCATGGTGCGCCGTCGCAGGGGGCACATCATCAACATTGGTTCCAGCGCCGGAAAAGAAGTGTACCCAAATGGCAATGTGTACTGTGCTACCAAATTCGCCGTGGACGCGCTCACGCGCGGGATGCGGATGGACCTGTACGCGCACAACGTGCGCGTGAGTCAGGTCAGCCCGGGCCATACCGAAGAAACAGAGTTCGCGCTCACCCGCTTCGACGGCGATGCGGAGCGGGCAAAGATTTACAACGATTTTCGGCCGCTGCGCGCCGCAGATGTGGCCGAAGCCGTGTACTTCGCTGCTACGCGTCCGCCGCACGTCAACGTGCAGGACATCTGGCTCTTCCCCTCGCAGCAGGCCGCGTCAACGATGATTGACCGATCGGGTAGGTAAAAAAGGTTAGAAGGTTAGAGGGTTAGAAGGTTTCTGGTTGTTCACCCTCCCTAAAACCTTCTAACCCTCTAACCTTCTATCTCAATAAACAACAATCCGTACGGCACCGACCTGGTTGCCGCTTACTAACCGAAGCGTGTATGTACCCGCCGGGAAGCCCGTCAAGTCAAGACTTGTGGAAAACGACTGAGCCGCCGGCTCGTGTTTTTGCTGGAATAATAACCGCCCGCTCGTATCAAACACATCCGTGCGGAATGTGGCCAATGGTGCGTTGCGAAGGGTCAGCAGGAAGCGCCCGTCGCTGGGGTTGGGCTGGATGCTCAGCCCCCACGCTTGCTCTGGCGAAACCGTGCCGACATAGTCCACCAGCACCGAATCGGACTCGGTAGTACAGCCATTTTCGTCGCGCACAAACACCGTGTAGATGCCATTTGGCAGACCTGAAAACTGGGGCGAAGCCTGGTAAACCGTCCCGTTAAGGCTGTACTCCAACATGCCTGTGCCGCCAGAAGCAATGGCGGTAATAGTGTCGTTGGTTGCTCCGGCGGCAATTTGCAGCGCAGGAGGATCCGTGAGTACCACTGTCTTGGTTGTAGAATCACCCAAGGCATCGGTCACGACCACGTTGTAAGTGCCTGCGGCCAGATCTGCCAGATTGCACGGCCCGCCATTTACGCTGCAAACAAAAGGCGGCGTACCGCCCAAAACCTCAAGCAAGATGATGCCGTCGGTACCGTCCGCACAACTTGGGTCGGTAGCAGAAACCGAGGTAGACAGGGCTACATAATTGACTTCAAAATCAACTGTTACGGTACAACCGTTGGCATCTGTTACCGTTGCCTGATAGGTTCCGTTGGGTAAGTTGGGAAATTCCCCGGAGTCTTGCAGCGTGCCGCTATTCAGCGCGTACTGGTACGGAGGTATGCCGCCTGCGCCCGTTATGGTCGCCGACCGGGCAACGACCACGGCCGTGACGCTTACCGGGTCTGGCTCCGAAACATTGAACGACAGGGCCGGCACCGCCATGCCTGCCGCGTCGCGCACCTGAATTTGATGCATACCGCCGCCCACATTTTTAAACAGGCTGTCCGTTTGGTACGGTCCGCCGTCAAGGCTGAATTCAAGGGGCGGAACGCCGCCGCTGGCCGAAACCAGTACGGAGACCGTTTGGCCCGAGCAGGAAATCTCGCCAGAGACGTTCAGACTGACAATGGTCAGGGGCGGCACGGCCACAGTGGCATCCCTCGTCACGGTGCAACCGTTGGTATCTCGTACCGTTACCGTGTAGTCGCCGTTGGCCAGGCCGCCAAACGTATTCTCGGGCTGGAAGAGCATACCGTCCAGGCTGTACTCCAACGTACCCGTTCCACCAGAGGCAGTCACCTCAATGCTGTTCAGGAACACGGCCACAGCCACGGCTATGACCGGTGGTTGGGTAAGCGTTACCAATTCCGAAGCGGTGTTGCCCGAATCGTCCTTCACCACAACGGTGTATTGCCCGGCGCCAAGGCCTGCGAACGTATTGGCTGGCTGGAAATCAACCCCATTCAGGCTGTACGAATACGGGGCCACACCACCGATTATAAATGCCGTGAGCGAGCCGTCGGTACCGCCGAAGCAGGAAATATGCGTTTGGTCAACTAATTGGAACAGCAACGGGCCGACGTACACCTGGGTCGTGGCTGTACCCGTGCAACCGTTGGCATCGCGCACCGTCACCGTGTAGTTGCCGTTTGGCAGGTTTTCAAAAAAAGGATTCGTTTGGAATGCTTGCCCGTCGAGGCTGTATTCAAATGGCGGTAAGCCGCTGTTTGCCTGAGCGAAAATATCGTCGTTGGTGCTGGTGGCCGTGAGGTCGAGCGCTGGCGGGTTGCCCACCGTAACACTTGTTTGGGCAGTGAACCCGTAGTCGTCGGTTACCACCACGGTATACATTCCGGCGGCGAGGCCGCCAAAAACGTTGATAAACTGCCCTGCTCCGCCATCAAGGCTGAATTGCAGCGGTGGCGTGCCACCCGATACCTGCACCGTTATTTGAGCTGTGGCAGCATCGCTGCACACGAGTGGTTGCGTGACCGTTGCGTTGGCGTTCAGGTCATTTTGCACGATAATGATGTTAAAGATTGCCCCATGAACCCAACCGTTGGTGCTGGCATCTGTCACATCAAACACAAACGTGTCGGCGGTAGCAGTGTCGCCGCTATTGACGTAGGCCAGTGCGCCGGAAAGGATGTCTGCTTGCGTAAACATATCACCGATTACCAAGGGTGAGCCGTTCAAAACCAGGGCACCATAATTTGGTACTGCCAGCAGTGTGAACACCCCGTCGGCGGGGTTTCCGCTGTCAATTTTGAGTACCAGATTGCTAATCGTCAGGGTTTTTGTGGAGCCGCTGGCTAACGTCAGCGGGCTGTTCACCAAAATTTCTGTCGGGGGTACAGCCTGGAAATAGCAAATCGACAGTCCCCATTCCACGATAGAACCGCCGTCTTCGGGGAAAATATCGGCCACCTCCAGTTTCCATGTGCCCAAGGGACTGGCGTTGTTGAACCGGCTAAGGGCATCAATTGACTGGAATATGCCGCTGATGGCTGGTGTGTCGTTGCAGGTGTTTTCAAAATTTGCAGCGGTGAGCAAAGCCGCATCGTCAAATTCCAGTTCCAGGTTTCTGCCGTTGCATCCGCTGCTGATCGCCGGGAAACCGGGATGATCGAACAAGCGGGCCGAGGTGCCGTCGGGCGAAACAAGCCGGGCGGCCAGATCGCCCACCCACTCGTGATCAATTTTCAGGCTAACCCGCAACTTGGCTACCACTCCGTCGTCCGGCATGTTCAAATTGGATGTCACCAAAGCCGTACTCGTAGCCGGGATGGCAATCGGCACATTCACGCTGGCATAATCGGTGGAGCATTCCGGCTGGCCGGTCTGAAAAGCGAAAACGGGTGAGAAATCGCTGACTCCGCATGCGTTTGTCACGCGCACACGCCAGTAGTACACGGTGGCTTCTTGCAGCCCGGAAAGGGCGGTGGTCGTGGCAGATGTCGTTTGATCGAGCACCAGGTCGGCTGCACCAAACGCCGGATTGACAGCCACCTCTACCTGGTAGGTCAATGCACCCGGGATGGAAGCCCAGGTTAAGGCCTGTTTTAGTGGCAGGTTCGTGGCCCCGTCTGTTGGTGCGGAAAGGCTCGTGGATTGCGGCTGGGCATCCACCACAGTCAGGTCGAACGAAAATGTGCGGATGATGGTGTCGCTCTCCGCTGTGACGGTGATGTTGAAAACCCCCGTCTGGTTCAAGTTCGCCAGTGCAATGTTGGCGCTGTTGCCAGGCATAACCGGGTTGTCGGAAATGGAGACTGCAGCATTGCTGGGCGCTCCGCTCACGGAGAGGGTTACCGGCATAGTAAAACCGCCGGAACCGGCAATATTCGCTGAAAAAAGGAGTGTTTGGCCTGTGCAGGCTTGCTCGGTCGGGTTGGCCGAAATGTCCATGAAAAACGTCGGCACGAGCGGGACTTCAATGGCAAAATTTTGGTCGGAAATATCGAAAAATACGTTTCCGATGGCCTGCACCATAACGCGACAGGTGGCGGAAATTTCATTGGGTACCTCCACTTCAGCCGTACCGGTATTGGGAACCGAGTTGGCCAGTACAATCGGATACGTCAGGCCACCGTCCGTAGAAAGCAAAAGGCGCACCATAGAACAACTTACCGGAGCCACGTCGGTGGCGGCCACGTTCCAGGTCACGTTTCTTTTTTCAGCGACGTACCATGTTTGTGCGGTATTGGGTGCGGTGACGACGAAAGGACCGGCAGTGCCAGCCACGGTCAGTACCATGTTGTCCTCGCCCGTGCAGCCGCCTGTGGATTTGTTGTCGCGGACGGTCACCCGAAAATTCATTGTGCGGGCCACGCCAGGCAGGCGCTCCCAAATGGGGTCGGTGCCGGTGGCCAAGTCGGCCAGGCGCGGGAAGTAGCGCGTAGGAGAGGGCATCGGGTTGAGCGAGCGGAATGCAGGGCCGCCTGTGTTGGTGGATTGAGGCGGCATGGGGGCTACCTCGTTGTTCATCTGTTCCCAGCAGTAAGTGAGCGCATCACCGTCAATATCGGTGCTCACGGCGGTGAGGGAAAATGGCGTCGAATGTGGGATTACATAATCAGTCCCCGCGTTCACTACGGGCGCGGTGTTGCCGGTGTTGGTCTTGACGGGGCAAACGTTGCCCGGGCCAGTAGTTATGTAACCGCTGATCTCTTGCAGGTTGACGGCATGGAAGTACGGGTCGCTATTGGCCTGGATATTGGGCGAACAGATGCCCGCGTAACCCATGATTGTGGAGGCACTGCCGGGTTCCATGGCAGTGGGCAGGTATCGGCCGCAATTGTTGTTCTGGGTGTGGTTGCCGTTGAATTGGTGCCCCATTTCGTGGGAAACGTAGTCCACGTTGAAGGGGTCGCCAATGGGCTGATTGCGACCAGTCACGCCGCGGGCTTTGGTAGAGTTATTGCACACCACACCCACGCCGGCTATGCCGCCGCCGCCGGTGCTGAACACGTGCCCGATATCGTAGTTGGCCGAGCCGATGATGTTGTTACACTTGGTCTGGTTCTGGTTGAGCATAGACGAGCCGTTGCCGTTGCTATAGCCGTCGGTGACCGGGTCGAGGTACACGAGCAGATCGTTGTTTGCGATGATCTGCATAGTCACGGACAGGTCGCGCTCGTAAATGCCGTTTACCCGATTCATGGTGGTGTTCATGGCAGCCAACACCAGGGGCACCGTGCCACCGTGGAAATTGGCGTACTCACCCGTACACGCAAGTGCGAGGCGGTATTTGCGGAACTGGCAATCACCCACCATTTCCGGTACCGGCATTTTTTTCAGATCGGGCATGTCCACCGCTTCGTCGAGGGTACAGGCGTACGGTTCTTTTGGTTCCAGGTTCTTTTTGTTGTAAACCACGCAGTGCTCGCGGTCGCCGCGCTGATAGGGGTCAATGAAAATCGGGTCGTGGTGTGGCGAGCTGATCATGGCGTGAAAGCCCTGTGGCGTGAGGTCGCACTTGAGCGAGGCCGTTGGGTCGTCCAGGCCTGTGCCCGTGTAGCAGCGGATTTCGGGGAACCGAGCCTGAATTTCCGGAGCCATCACCGGGGATTCGGTGATGCGGAAACGGCCCCAACGCCCATCGGGCAGCGGCAGCGTGAGCACGATATCCTGTTCCGGCCCAGCGTTCGGCCTGAACCGCTCCGGCGCGGCGGCGAGCAATGGCTGCACGGCAGCAAGGTCGAGCCGCACCGCACGGTATTGCGAGGGCACGATGAGGCGCTCGGACCTGCCGAGTACAGGAATGGATTTTTCGGAAACATCCGACCAAATATTTTGAGAGAAAATGGTGCTGGAAAGCAACAGAAACAAACAGCAGAGAAGATTTTTCAGCATGACGCGCGGGAAAAGGTGATGAAGGAAGAGCATTGCGTTTAGACGAGTTGCGGGACGCTCGGTTTACACGCCCGCGAAAGTATGTCGACTGTGGTATGTGCCGGTTATGTGAAATCATTTTGGTCTGTCATCATCCAAAAAAATCAAGCGCTCGCGATACATTTGAGCTACCAAGACAACACGCCCACTCACCGATCAAACCCACTATGCCCGATTCCGCAATCCGATTACCGGCCCTCGTTTTATTCGTTTTTGTAAACCATTTAGCGACCGCTCAAACCATCCGCGACGGCGACAACCTGGTGCCCAATCCAGGCTTCGAGCGCTACGCCGCCCCGCCGGTGGGCTGGTCGTACAAAGGTGCCTTCTTTGGCCAGGTTGTGCGGTACTGGTTTAGCGCCAGCACTGCCAGCCCCGATGTGTACGGCCCTGGCGTGAGCGTCCCGCAGGACTGGGCCGAAAAGGGTTTTGGTAAACAAAAACCGCGCTCCGGGAAAAGCATGGCTGGCATCACCCTGTACGGCTGCATCAATGGCAAGCCGCACTGCCGCGAATATGTGGAAATCCAACTGGCCGAACCGCTCGTGCCGGGTCAGGTTTACCTGGTGGAATTTTGGGTAACGCCGCTGCCACGCACCCTGGCTATCAATAACATCGGCGCATTTTTTTCGGAAAAACGCATCGAACGCCTCGCCGACGAACAGATCGATGCCCGGCCGCAGGTTTTTGCCAAAAATACCGTGATACCCTCGGCGGGAAAGTGGGCAAAGGTCAGTGGCCAGTTCACAGCAACCGACGAATCGGAGTACCTGATCCTCGGCAATTTTTTCAGGGATGAACAAACCAAAACCGAGGCGCTCGCCGCCACCGACGGCTTCAACTACGCCTACTATTACCTCGACGATGTGTTGGTGAAAAAGCTCCCACCGTTCGTGCCAGTGCCCGTAAAGCCGGACGACCTCACGCTCCAGCCGTTGGAAGAAGGCAAGGCTATTGTGCTGAAAAACCTGTACTTCGAGTTTGATAAACACGCACTCATGCCCCGGTCTTTTGTCGAACTGGACAAACTGCTGCGCATCCTGCGCGAAAACCCCACGATGCAGATTCAGATCACCGGCCACACGGACAACATCGGCGGCACTGACTACAACAAATGGCTTTCCCGAAAACGCGCCCAAGCCGTGGGACAATTTTTGACAGATAGCGGTATTGCCGCCAGTCGCTTGCGCTACCAGGGCGTGGGCAAAGCGCGGCCTATTGCCTCCAATCAGACCGAGGAGGGGCGGTTTCAGAACCGGCGGGTGGAGTTTGTCATTTTGAAGCGGTGACAAATGCTTCAAAAAGGAATATGCCCATAGTTTAGCACAACTCCTGGCATATTCCTTCGGAATGACATGGCAGATGACTGAAAATTGTTGCGTTTTTCTAAAAAAACTGGATTCAGTCAAACTCCGAACGCATGGTAATTTACTGGGTCAGCACCAGGAGATGGAATGCCCGGTCGCTATAGTTGCCGTTGCTGTCGTGGGTCTCCACCCATACCCCTTTGTTATCATCAAAAGGAGCCCACAAACCGGCACCTGGGCAGCATCGCAGTGCCACGGTAATCTCGCCGGTTGGTTCGGTAGCGATGCCGGGACGGCCTATCGTGGCGACAAAAACTCCGTTGCTGACATCGCCTGTGAAAAAAACCTCATAAATGCCGGTTGAAATCTTCTGGACTCGGAGGACATTTCGACCTCGAACAAATGTGCCATCAGTTTCAACAACAGCCCAAAACTGGCGAACACAACAATTTTCCACACCGTATTTGTTGGCTTCGTTTTCAACCGGCTGGTGATCTCGGGCGGCCTTTGCAGCACGCGCATTGGGGGCATTCAGGGTGATGTGATCGGGCACTTTTTTTTCGATTTTCATTAGAAGATTTATTGAATGGTCTTTTGCCAATATCGGCATCCTGCTACAGGAATACATGGATGATTTTGATTTCCTGAACCAAGTTGCTGTGATATCCACTGCGATACTGATTTGTTACCGCTTGTGGTATTGGAGATTAATTAGGAACGCCGACGAAATAGCGGGAGTCCCCAGCCTGAATCGGGGAAATACGATTGCAGTAGAATACCTGGGCGGTATTCCGATTCTTGT
The DNA here is from genome assembly GCA_046153695.1 of Saprospiraceae bacterium. Lineage (GTDB taxonomy): Bacteria > Bacteroidota > Bacteroidia > Chitinophagales > Saprospiraceae > M3007. The sequence goes on along the minus strand of JBJXEZ010000075.1, from coordinate 42,628 downwards.
GGTAACCCAATCCGTAGTGTAAGACTATGACTTGATACCCGGGCAAAACATGACGGGCGGCTCTCGCTTGCTACAGCAGGACCTGCTGAAACCTTGGCTCATTTGATTTGCGACTTCATCAAACCAACACCCGAACAAAAAGCACCACCCCCGAAATCAGCAGTGCCACGCCGATGCCTTTTTGCAAAAGCAACACGTGACGCGGGTTCAGAAAGGAGCGCAACCGCTTGGCCGCATAGGCTTTCAGCACATCCGTGGCAACCAACGACAGGAGCATGCCGCCGAAAAAAGAGATCGATTCGCGCGGAGACATTTGGTTGGACACAACGAAAGCGCTGGCCAGGCCAAGCCAGAAAAAAACGGTAAACGGGTTGATCGTGTTCAGCAGAAACCCGCGCAAGGCATACCCCCAATAGCCCCAACGCGTCCAGTTGTGCTCCGTGTCCGCCGACTCCGGCCCGTCAATGGCATCCAGCACCCGATCAGCGGCGGTATTGTGCTCGTCAGATACCGAGACTTTGCGTTTAATCAGTGTGCTCACGCCAAAAATCAAGAGAACGCTGCCGCCGCATAAGCCAGCCCAAAAAGCAAAATTGGGCAGGGCGGCCAACGCCGCCAAGGCATCCACCCACCGATAAATCAGGTACAGGTACAGCACGTCGCTGGCCCAAATGCCAGCGGCCAAAGCGATGCCGGCCCTAAACCCGCGATCCAAACTGGCCTGCATTATAGCAAAAAGCAATGGGCCAATCATAAAACTGAGGGAAAGGCCCAAGAGGATGCCCTGTAAGATCATGGCGCGAAGGTATCAAAATCAAATTACCTCCACCCACCTGCCCGGCACACTACCCCGAACCCGGGTATCGTACATGGCTTCACAGCTCACTGCGGGCAGGTAGTAGCGCCCGACGTAAGCGGCGTTCAGTTGAAAACGGTAGGTGTTCACCACCTCTTTCTCTTTTTTATCCTTGTAATCCCACAGGTAAGCCAAGTCGAAATAAGTATGTACCCGATCATCGCGGATGTCCTGATACCTGGACGGGCTGCTGCCGCCGAGGCTGACACCTGTCATGCGCGTGTTCAGTACTTCCCATCCGGAGGGGAACACCTGAGTCAGCGCCAGTTCGTTGAACGGGAACGTAAAACTGGAACTACGGCGAATCGTCACCTCTGCTACAAAATCCGCGCCCTGCTTTAGCCGCCCGATGTCTACCGGATTGCCGTCGTTATCTATGTAGCGGACAGCCACAGCAATGTTTTTGGATTGTCCGGTTTCTTCGCCGACAAAGGGTTGGCCGCTTACGATAAGCCGGGCGTACAGCTTGCCTGCGCTGTTGTTTTTCACCGATACCCGGCTCGTCTCGAAGGCTTTGCCGGTGAAGTCGGCCACAGAAACGGGTTTGGAACCGTCGCCTTTTTGGAAATTGCCGCCGCCAAGTCGGTATGCGAAATTCGGGCCTTTGTCTCCAAAATTTTTCACAGCGTACTTCGACAGGGCACGCAATGCCGTGGCCAGGCTTTGCGTATTCCAGCCCCACTCCGGCTCTTGATTGCCGAGGCTTTTAGTAATGGCCTGCATGAGGATTTCAGCGCGTTTGTTGTCGCCTATGGTGGTGTACGTTTCGAGTTGCAGGGCCTGGTCGCGCAGGGTGCTGCCGTAGGTATAACCGTTCCAATCGTAACGCCAGTCGTCGCGCCACTTTTTGTTAGCAATGTCGCGTGCCGCTTCGGGTTTCCCTGCCTCGGCATAGGCAGCGGCAATCAAAAGGGCTGTTTCCTTGAACATGCCTTTGTGCTCTTTCAAGCGGTTCATGCCGCTCATATCCGGCTTGCCGGCAAGAGCAAGTGTGTACAGGCGGTAGGCCTGGGTGAGGTCGTTGTCGTAGTATTGCCAGCCGTCGGTGCCGCTGGAAGAAACCGGGTTCCAGCGCCGGCAAGTGTTGGTTTGGTACGTCGTCCAGGATTCCAGCATACCTTGTGGCAGGGAATATCCCTTGGCTTTAGCCTCCAACAGGAAATGCCCGGCATAGGTGCTACTCCAGTCGTTTACCCCGCCGCCGCCGGGCCAGTAGGAGAAACTGCCGTCGTTCTGCTGAAACTTGCGCAGTCGTTCGATGGCGGCGGACACGTTTCGGGTTATTTTATCCTGCTGTTTTTTGTCCAACGGCATGAGTTGGCCCACAAAAAGTTGTGGCAATGCACTTGAGGTCACCTGTTCCACACAACCGTGCGGGTACTGGATCAGGTACTCCAGGTGGCGGCCAAGATTGATCGGCGGTAAAGCGCTCACCTCGATAGTCGCCTTGCCAATATCGGAATAACGGCCCGGATCAAAACTGCCGTCCCACGTTTGGCCTGGTTCAATGGCACCTTCCCACACGGCAGTCTGTACGGGGTTGGGGTTGCGCACGAGAATTTCGATTTCCTGCCGGGTTTTTTCACCGCCGCCCTCGGCCTCGATTACGAACTTGGCCGCGCCGGTGCGGTTGCCGACTTGCAGGTTGAAGTAGGTCATTTCGTTGCCCGGTCGGGCAAATTGCAGCGTGTTAGATGCCGAACCAGCCATGCGAACCAAGCCGGATTTTTCGGTTACACGCACGGTGGCTGATTTTACTTTGTTTTCCATGGCGAATACGTCCACGGGCAAGCGCAGGGTTTCGCCGGGGCCAAGCACGCGCGGCAGGGTTGGCAGAATCATGAGTGGTTTGCGCACGGGACAGGTTTTTTCGGCGCTGCCGTAGGCCCCTTTGCTGCCTGGGGCAGGTGCCGAGCACACAACCATAGCCCGTACGGAGCCGACATAGTTGTCCAATTTCAGCGTGTGCTTGGCTGCTTGGCCCTTGGCCAATGCGAACGGCCCAAGGTGCAGTACAGCGGGTTTGAACCGGTTTATCTGAGCGGCGTTTTTTGCCTTTTGGTTGATGGCATCACCGCCAATGCTAAGTACGCGCTCCAATTCGGTGCCATAAGCGCCGAGCACGTAGTCGTACACGTCCCAGGTCTTGACACCAAGAGCCTCGCGGGCAAAAAATACGTCCCATGGGTTGGGGGTCTTAAACCGGGTGAGGTCCAGCAGGCCCTCATCTACGATGGCAAGGGTGTATGTGCAGGCCTGGCCGGAGGTTTCGCGTATACTTACGCTGAACGGCTCGCCGGGTTTGAGCACGTCTGGCATATCGATTTTGGGTTTGAGGTGGGTTTTGGGGTTTTCGACGTTTACGGGCATCACGCCGTACATGCGAATGGGCAGGTCGTTTTTGGTTTGGGCGTGCGGCTGCAACAGGCTGACGTGGGCGTACACCGTTGGTGCCATTTCGTCGGTAGTAGCGAAGGTCAGGTCATTGTCGCCAGCTTTGGCATCGAACCAAAGGTGCTTGACCACGCGGGTGCCGTTTTCCAGCGTGAGCAAAATGCGTCCGTTTTCGCTGGCTGGCACTTTCAGCGTCACGTCTTCGCCAATGCCGTATTTTTCCTTGCCAACAGAAAAAGGTAGCATGGCGGCGGCATTACGGCTATACATATCGTCCTGCCCGCGCGGAGACCCGCTCCAGAAAAAATCGCCTGAAGCATGGCCGCTCTCGGTATCGCTGACGCGCACGAGGAAGCGGCCCCAGTCGTTTGGCTTGATTTTCCAGGTAGCGATGCCGCGCCCGTCTGTAGTCAGTGTGGTTTTTTCCAGGGCGTTTACGTGGTCGGAAGAGTTGAACTGGGCTATGTTGTCGTAGGGGTCCTCGTCCCACCACCAGCGCCAGTCGCAGCGGTACAGGCCGACCTCGATTTCCTGATCGGGCATCGGTTTGCCGGAGCGATCCACACAGGCAACCTGTATGGTGCCACCAGCCTGACTGACGGATTTGTTGCCCCACTTGTCTTTTGGGATCATTACGCCTACGAAGCGTTCGAAGGGGAAGTAGTCCACCGCTACGTTGTCAGTGCTGAAATCACCACCGCGCTCGAACACCCGGATTTTGAAATTGGCGACGAGCCTGCCAGGGGCGTTTTCATTGCTGCCGAGGCTGAGTGGCACGGAGGCCTGACCGTTGTTGTCGAGGTTGCCGTCGAGCAGGGTCTGAGGTTCGCTCGAAAACGAGCGGGCCGGGTCGTCGAAAACGAAGTCCTTGAAATTTTTGAACTCGGTAACCCCGGGGGTTAGTTGCATTTCAACGCGGGCTTTGAGGCCATTGGCCACGGCGCCGTGCAGCCAGTTGGCTCGCAGTTTTCCGGCAATGCCCTCATCGTCAGCAGTCAGTATTTTTTTGCCAAAATCAAGTTCGACCTTGAGCCGGTTGGGCTTCACGGTTTCGATTTTCAGGCTTTTGGTGAACGTGGCACCGCCTACAAGCACGCGGGCATTCCAGTTGCCTGTGGGTGCGTCGGAGCGGGTGGCGCAGTGGAAGGGATATACGCCGCCCACACTTTGGGCCGATACGGTGCGGAACTGTAGTGAACCGCGCGGGTCAGTGAGTTCAAGGGTTACGGGGTGGCTGGCGGGCAGGTTGCCGGTTTTGTCTTCTAAAACGAAGTTCAAAAACAGCGAATCGCCGGGCCGCCATACGCTGCGCTCGCCATAAAGAAATCCTTTGAGGCCTTTTTGTGGTTCCACGCCAGCCACTTCGAAGCGGCTAAGCGAGAGGGCGGCGCCGTCGAGCAGGCGCAGGTACCCGCGCCGGTCGCCGCGCGTGGCAACGGCCACAAAGGGCCACTCACGCGATCCGTCCAGCATGGCTGTGCCGCTGCCGTCAGTGCGCACCTTGGCAATTGGTTGAAGTTGGTAGTTGAAAAACGCAACGTCCACGCCGCTTACGGGGTCTGCGCTGTGCAAATCGGTGACGCACACGAATGCTGACCGGTCGGTGCCCTGCTTGACTGTGATGCCGAGGTCGCTGACAAAGACATTGCGCTTGGCGAAGTTATCAGAATTGTAGTACTCCCGGGCGCAAGGGTTGTCACGGTAGTCCCAATTGTAGTTATCTTCTTCGTCCCACGACCCGTAGTCGCTTTCAAAATAAATACCGCGGTAGCTGCCGAAGATGCTGACGAGGTTGCCGTTTTCGTCGGTATTGCCGAGCCGCGCGAGATCGTCGTTTTTGTCAAATAACGGAGTCTCCGTGCCGTCGCTCTCTGAAGCCCCTCTCGCCGGGGCGCAGGTGTACAGTGCATAACCGCGCCGAAAGGCCAGACGCACCTGATAAATGGCTCCCGGGTCCTGGTGGATAAGGTTTTTCAGGTCGAGGGCATAGCGTTGCCAAGAGGAGCCGGAGGCATTTGGATTGAGATCGGACAGCGCCACTTTTTTTTGCAAAACAATCTTGCCCACACGGTCCAGTTCATTATCGCCTTCCAGGTCATTGACCTGCAGGTACTGCAAAATATTGGAATTGAAAATCTTGAAAATCTCAACGTCCACAGCATTCAGGCCTACGGCTTCGAAAGGAAAAATGATGCCACCGTCAGCGTTTTGAGGGATTATCGCTCCTCGTCCCACTAACCGCACAGCGGGTTTGAACGCCTCGAAACTGAGCGACCAGTCGCTGCGGCCGGCCATAGCCGCGCCGGCGGTGTTGCGAATACCGGCCTCCACTCGCACGTTCCGCACGCCACTCAACCGGCTGGCCGGGTACACGCGTACGAAGTTATTATCGGTGACAAACCGCAGGGTACCCTCGTAGCGTTCGATGCCAATGAGACCGTCGAGCACCTGAGCGGATTGGATAGGGTCGGAAAAATTGAGCAACACATATTGCTCGTCTTCTTGCACCACACGAGCATTGAGCACAGTAAACTCGTCGAGTGCGGGCACCACCTGTTCGAGACTGCCAGTCTTGGAAACGCCGATAGCGTTGCCCGACCATGACAGCACAACTTTGGAGCGCATATTGGAACGCTCAATGTCGGAAACCACAAATTCATGGGTTCGCCCGCCTTCGGTGTGTGTCCATTGGAAGGGCAAGTTGTTGTTTCCTTGTTTGGCAGTCAGTATTTTTTCAATGGCTGCAGCCTCGGCAGGGTCGCTGGTGAATACCCGCCCGAGCAGTAATTGGCGCTTGGGGTCATCGGTAGACTTGAGACCGTCGGTTATCACCTCGAAGGCGATTTTGCGCACGCTGAATTCGAACTCGAATTCGGACGCTGCCTCCGGTACGTTGCTGAACAGCTTGGCCAGCACCACAGTGCCCGTGTAGCGCGTGCCATAGGGCAGCGGATCGGACGGAGTCAGTTTAATGGTGCGGTCATCTTCCCAAACGGCATTGCCGGGGATGTTCGGGGCCACAAAAAACTGGTCGGGCAACACGTTTTTGCCGACCTGATCCTGCCCGATAGCGGGATCAACAAAGCGTACTATGATTGCCTCGGTGCTGCCGATGGAACCGCTGGTGTAGGCACTGATGTACCGGGCAACAGCCTGCATGTAGGCTTCGTCCTTTACGGTTTTGTTGCACGAAAAAAAGAGAGCAGCGAAAAGAGCGGTGAGCGGAAGGAGCTTGCGCATACGGAGAGGAGGTTGGAAGGTTGCTGGTTGGAAAGTATCTGGTTGGGAAAATTCTGGAAAACGAGGTGAGCTTTTTCGGGGATAAATGTAATATGCTCGTTGTCAAGTTTTCGACAGTGGGGAAAGGTTTTTGTTTCTCACGTATTACTAGCGGTTTTTTAACCAAAGAGAAACCCGTACAAACAGCCCCCACCCGGCCACGGCGCCGATGGCATTGGCCAGCATATCATCGTATTCGAACATCCGGTCGGGGAAAAAACGAAACTGTACATACTCCATCAGGGCACCGAAAGCAAAGGCGAAAAGGATGGCACCCAATACGTGTATAAGCCGGATACCGTTGGTGCCCGGCTGCCGTTCCATGCCCCACAGCAGCAGCCCCGTCAACAGCGCATACGCGGCAGCGTGCGCCAGTTTGTCCGTTTGAAGCAAGTCGAAAGAGGGCACTGAAACACCGCCCTTGGTGGATAAAAAAATGATTGCGACCAGCCAGATCAGGGCCGGTAAAAAAGCTTTCGCCATGGTGTGTTTTTCAGGCCAATGGAGGTTTCCGGATAGGCTCTAATGCAAGCCTTTACCTTCCTTTCAGCCGCATCACGGCCTGCAAATCGGCTTCTGCTTGTACTGTATCGCCAAGTTGTTGATAGGCTTTCGCCCGGTTTTCGAGCGCAACAATGGCGTTTGGGCGCACGCGCAGGCTGTTGGTAAACGCCTCCACGGCCTCTGCCGGGCGACTTTGCTCCAGCAAGATCATGCCCGTGTTGAACCACGAAACGGCATCATTAGGGTCGTGTTCAAGGTATTTTTGCAAGTCCGGCACAGCGCGGGCAAAATCGCGGCGCTGGGCGTACAGGCTGCCCCGGAATTTGTACGCGTCCCAGATTTCAGGGTTTGCCTCTATGGCCCGGCTGAAATCTTCGACGGCCAGATCGGGCTGACCCAGATCGCCGTGCTCCACGGCCCGCCAGAAATAGGCCATACCGTGGTAGGTGTTGCCTTTCTCAATGGCGTTGGTCGTAACGGCCAGCGTGCCCTTCCACGTTTTTATTTGCACAAATGTGCTACCTGCCAAAACCAGTAGCCAGGCCACGCCTACCGTGGAGAGCAGGCCGGAAATACCTGGTATTTTTTCTTTTATAAAAAACACGCCGCTCACAGCGAGAAACGCAAGACCGATTAGGGCGAGGTAGTTGTAATGGTCGGCAAACAGCTCGAAGGTGCCAACCGTGATCAGTGGCAACGACAGTACAATTGCCGACAGGTAAAAACCCAACCCCTGCGCTAGGAACGGCAGAGCAGCCCGCTTCAACCAGGCAAACGCCAAGGCCCCTGCAATCAGCAAGGGCGCGAGGTAGTACGTGAAGGGCCATGAACCGGTTGATTTTTCAAACGTGTAAAACGTGCTGAGGCGGAAGGGGGCCAGGAAATTGCCGACATAGGAAACGAGGGCATGGCATGCCATCAGGAAACGATCGACAAGGCTGTACGTTTCAAACGTGTGGATGCCCTCTCCTGTCACCTGACGGCCGTAAACGGTGAGTATTCCGAAGCCAAGTGCTACGGCAAAAAATGGCGTATACCCGATCCAGCGCCGCTGAAGGGGCACGAGAGGGCGTTTCCACCAGTCGAGTACGAGCAGGGTTAACGGCAAGGAAACCGCAGTGCTTTTGGCCAGGCAAGCAGCCACAAAAAAACCTAACGCCGTCAGGTAGTGGCGCCGGCCTGTGTCGGGCGATTCGGCGTAACGCAAGTAGCGGACGAGAGCCAGCAGATAAAACAGGGAAAACAGCGGGGTACTGAACGCGGCTGTCCAGGATACCGACTCCACTTGTATAGGGTGCGCTGCGAAGATAAAGGCCACTAAAGCGGCCACCAGCGCAGAGCAGCCGAGCCGACTCATCAGACGAAACACCAGCCAGGTGCAGGCGGCGTGTGCCACAAGGCTGAACAGGTGGTACCAAACAGGGCTTTCGCCGCCCAACCCGTGCGCAATGGCGTAACAAATCCAGGTGAGCGGCGCGTACATGCCAAGGTTGAGCTGAGAAAAAACCGCTTGAAGGGTGAACGCGGTTACAGCCGGGTTTTCGGAGGTGGCAGCATGGTCATCCACACCGGTAAGCGGGTTGCTTAGCCCGGTCAGGAAAAGAATGACCGCTGCAGCTACCGGCAGGTAGCCGTACCAGCGGGTATCGGGAGCAGCAGGCTTGCGTTTGGGAGCAGGTTGCGTGGCGGCAGTTTTTCGTTTGCTCATGTAAAAGTGCGTGGATCGGGCGAGCGGTTATTTGCAGCGCTCGATGATGGCTTTTAGGGTTTCAACCATAGCCTTGGCCTCGGGTATGCCAGCAGCCAGGAAAGTGACCTTGTCTACATACGATGGCTTGGCATCTTTGTAATAGTTGACGAGTTTTTCCTTGCGGGCGGTAGGCATTTCTACTTCCACGGTTTTGCCGGAAACGTTGATTTGGATCTTGCCGGGATCGATATCCTTGAGGATAAATTCGTACAGTTCGACGACCTCTTTTTTGCCGGAGGTGGTGACGTTCAGGCTGAATTTACAATCGTTACCTGCCTGCTGACGCTCCAGTTTTTGCGCTACAAACGGGTGTGCATCCTTTATGTTGAGCAGTTGTTCGGAAAGCCAATCAATACCCTTGGGCGCTATTTTTTGGCGGCATTCTTTGATGGCATAGGCCAATTGAGGTTCCAACTGGCGGGCCGTTTCGAGGTCGGGCACCACAATGGCAACGTCGTCCGTGTAGCTTTGCAGCTCGCCGTTTTTGAGCACCCGGATGTACTTGTTCTTGTGGGCCGTTTGCAGCGCGATAGCAATTTCCTGGCCTTTGACGGTCAGTTCTGTTTCGCGCTCATCCAGATCGGCGAGGTCGAAGACGTAATCGTACAACAGGTTTTTTTGGTTTTCAGAAATGTTCACGCGCAGGCTGGCGGTACAATCGCCACCGAAGGTTTGGGCCGTTTCGCGTTTGCTGCCTGGGACGGCTACAATATTGGACTTGATCAGGTCTAGGGCATCCGGTGCGGATTTGGGCATTTTGATCAGTTTAGTCACGCTCGCTTCGGCGAGCGGAATGGCCTTGCGCAGCACGAGCATGATGCGCTTGGCATCGTCGGGATCGTTGCAAAACAGCGAAATGCTGTTGTCGTAGTTTTTTTGTTCCTCGTTTTCGCGTACGTGTACGAGTGTCAAGTTCCGGCGCGTGTCGGCGTTGAGCACGACCTTGTCGCCGGAAACTTTGTAGAGTACACGTTGCTCCATGAGGTCGGCGAGACTGAAACGAAATTGTTGAGTCTTGCTGCCATTTTTGGTCTCGGTCTTGATTTCGAGCAGCAGTCGGTCATCGCGCCCGTCGGTAGTCAGGGTTTGCACATACCGTACATCATCAATAGTGACCGTCTTGACAGCCTGGGTCAGCCATTTAACCAGGGCTGGCAGGTCATTGAGATCGATTTGGACACTTTTTTCCCAGCGGGCCTCGGCGAGTGGGATAGCCTCGCGAAGGAGCTGCTCGATGGCATCCATATTCTCGCTGTCTTTAGCCCGTATGGGTAGTTCATTCCGGTAGTTTTCCTGTTCGCCGTTTTCGTAATACTTGATGGCGTTGAGGTTGTTACGGGTATTCGCTTCTACGGACAGCATTTTGGAGCCGGTGACGCGGCGTACGAGGTGTTTGTCGAGGTCAGCGAGGTTGACTTCGTAGCGCTTTTCGTTTTCTTTTCCGTCTTTTTGGGAAACGGCGATGAGACGGTAGGTCAACCGGAAAGGCTTATCTGCCTCAAAGGTGATCTGCTGGCGGTAGGTTGTTTTTTCGTCGGAAATGTCGCTGACGGTACCGACGAGTTTGTTCAGGGTTTCTTCAAGGGTTTGGGCGTTCAGCCCAAAAATCGGGCAAGCGCTCAGGGCGATAAGGACGAATGCGCGTTGAATTTGAATCATGTTTGGGTTGGATTTAAGGCACAAAGAAACGACTTTTAGGGCGGCAAGCGCCACGATTAACCGAGTGTTTGTTTTTGCCGGGATAGGGGCTTAGTCTGGTTTACCGCTCACCACGATCACGATTTCCCCCTTAACTTCTTTGGCAGAAAAATGCGCCAGGAGTTCGGCCAGCGGGGCAGTTTTCACCTCTTCAAACATCTTGCTCAGTTCGCGAGCCACGCAAGCAGGGCGTTCGGGGCTGCACACAGCGATGAGTTCTTCGAGGCACTTGACCAATCGAAAGGGCGATTCGTACAAAACGAAGGTATGCGGCAGTTCGGCCAGGAACCGCAGTCGGGTCTGCCGGCCTTTTTTGTGCGGTAAAAACCCGTCGAACAGGAACGTGTCGGAGGGCAGGCCGCTGGCCACGAGCGCGGGTACAAAGGCAGTAGGCCCGGGCAGGCACTCTACTCGAATGCCTGCCCGTACGCACGCCCGAACAAGCAAAAAGCCAGGATCGCTGATGCCCGGCGTACCGGCATCCGACACAAGCGCCAAGGTGGTGCCTGCCGCCAGTTCGGCCACTATTTTCTCCACCACAGTATGCTCGTTGTGGGCGTGAAATGCTCGCAACGGCGTTTTGATCCCGTGGCGGTCGAGCAGCCTGCGTGTCGTGCGCGTATCCTCGGCGAGGATCATCGGCACCTCGCCGAGCACCCGAATGGCACGCAAGGTGATGTCTTCGAGGTTGCCGATGGGTGTGGGAACGATGTAGAGCACACGAGGAGGATTTGCGCTTGGTTGCAAGCTGGTTTATGCTTTCTTGAGATCGTAAGCAAACGTCTCCATAATCAGGTTGGCCAGCAGTTTTTCGCAGGCGGTTTCCACGGTCTGGCGAGCCTCCTGTTCGGATGCTGCGTCGAGGTTCATAGTGACGTGTCGCCCAATGCGGACATCGGACACGCCCGACAAGTCGAGATGCTCCAGGTTATTCACGACAGCTTTTCCCTGTGGGTCGAGCAATTCTTTGTGGGGCATAATGTCAATTTCGGCAATGAATTTCATGGCTGAGTTTGAGTGCTGCGCAGTCACGGGCTGGGCGCGTTGCGCAGGATGTTGTTTTTGGAAAATATGGAAAAAACGATGTATAGCAATACAGTCAAAGAAAGGCCAAGTCCTTTAAAAAGTAGCAACGAGGCAGTGGCCAATGCAAAAAACGCAAGCGTCTTCTTGTTGTCTTGCCACCTCAGGGACTTTATTTTCAGGCCAAACATGGGTACAGCGCTCACCATCAGATACGATAAAACGGCTGTTGTGGCATAAATCAGCCAAGGCTGTTGGCGGATGAGCGTGCCGATACCAAACTGGTTGTCGTGTGCAGCCAAGGTCAGGCCCAACACAAAAACGGTGCATCCCGGTGTGCTTAGGCCGACAAAGTAGTCGCGGTGAGTGGTATCCAGATTGAAGCGGGCAAGGCGGAACGCGGCAAACGCCGCCAGCGCGAATGCGGGCAAAGCAGGCAGGCAAACGGCAAAAAGGCCCTGGCCAAAAGCGGCGGCAAGTAACCCGTACAACATGGCGCTTGGCACCACGCCAAAACTCACCACATCGGCAAGGGAATCCAGTTCTCGGCCCATTGGGCCGGCCACACCCAAGGCACGAGCGATCATGCCATCGGCGTAGTCGAACAGGAAAGAACCTAAAACAAACCAGGTGGCCACCACAGCTTCCCCGTACAGCAGGTTCACGATTGCGCAACACCCGCAGAACAGATTGGACAAGGTGAGCAAGTTGGGAATGTGACGGCGCATGATCAAAAGATGTTCGAGGGGCAAAAGTAGTGCTTTGCAGCAGGGGGCCTAACATGCTCCAAAAAATCTCCTGCCTGTTTCCGTTAAATCGCGCACTTTTGGGGCGCACAAACCAGCAGACGCCGCGATTGAAATCCATCGAAATTACCACCACACAAAACGTCACGATCGAATACGAACTGGCGCAGTTGCGCGAGCGGGCGCTGGCGTGGTTTCTGGACCTGGTAATCGTCGTGTTGGGTTATTTCATTTTTTTGCAGCTGGTTTTCCTGATTTTCGGGGAAGTTTTCTCCGGAAATATCAGCGACGTGGCGTTGTTTCTGCTCTCGTTCCTCGGCTATTTTCTGTACCATATTTTTTTTGAAATCTGGAACATCGGCCAGTCACCCGGCAAAATGGCTATGAGCATAAAAGTGGTGCGACTCGACGGCAAAGACCCTGAATGGAGCGATGTCGTTCTGCGGGCTGTACTTCATCTTGTGGACTCCCTGTTCTCTTTCGGTGTGATCGGTACCGTACTCATCAAAACTACCGGCAAAAGCCAGCGCCTTGGTGACCTGGCCGCCAACACGACCATTATCCGCATCAAAGGCGGTGTTAACCAATTCCGGCTGGCCGACATCCTCGGTATTTCCACACTCCAGAACTACCAGCCCACTTACCCGCAGGTGCGTAACCTCAGCGAGCGCGATATGCTTTTTATCAAAAACGTGCTGACACGCTGGCAACGCTACCCCAACAGTGCCCACCGGGAGGTGCTCGATGATCTGGCGAACTACCTCGTGCCACTGCTCGAACTGGAGCAGAAGCCCGCCAACAATATCGAGTTTCTGCGAACACTGCTGCGGGATTACATCGTGCTGACACGGTAGGGATGGCCCTCTTCAAATTTTTATCCACTTCACTGTCTGCCTTGTACCGTCAACTTGAACGGAGATACAGTAAAACCCGGCAGGCAAATTTTCAAAAACGCTCAACGGTACGCGGTTTTCGCCTGTGTGCAAACCAACCGAAGCACACACCGGTCGCCCGTCCAGCCCACTGGCGCATACCACTGCTTCCACTGTCTTTTGTGCCTGTACGGTCAAAAATGCAGCCGCTGAGCCGGGGTTAGGCATGATGGCCAGGTTGGACAAAACGCCCTGTGCCGGTTCGTCCGTGGCCACCGTTTGGTCCACCACCTCGATGCGTACGCGCCGGATGTTTTCCCGAAAAACGACAACTTGTGGCAGTACCACCAATCCGTCGGCACGGACCGTCGCGGTACCGCTCTGCAGGACGGCCCCGTTCGCCATATCCTTCGCCGACCAATGGAGCGTTTTGCCTGCTGCTGGCTTGAATTGCTGCGGTTTGCGGATGGCGAGGTCGGCGGTCAGGAAATTATCCGGGCAGTTGTCATTGGCAAAAACGGCGTTCGATTCGAGCCATGCTGTTGCCTGCCATCCGCTTGAGTTTTCCTGCACGTTTTCCCAGCGGTGGTAGCCACCCCAGGTGCCCCAGTTATCCCCGTCGCTGTTGTTGATGCCTATCAGGCCAGTACCAGGGTCATGCGCATTGGAGTCGAGCCGGTGGTTGAAAAAAGCGGGGAATGACCGGTATGCCCGAAAACGACTTTCGGCAAAGTCCACATTGTCCACTGCTGTTTGCTGATTGGCGGGGATTCCAACAATCCAATGGTCATTTAAACCAGGCGCGGTATCCATGCCATGCGCGCGCTCGCTCCACATGTTTTGAATGCCTAAGCCAATAGAATCGGCTTTGCGGAAATTCTCTACCACATAGGCATCCCAACGCATGGTACCATTGTCGTCGTTTTTGCCGTGCCAATGGCGGATGGTAGGCAGGTCGCGCGATGGGGAGCAGTTGTCGAGCAGGTTCCACAGGTTCAACTGGTGGACGGTTCCGCCCGCGCGGTTTTTCAAATTTGTGGGAAAATTTTGGGGTGCATCGCCAAAGAGAGCCAGCATGCCGCCCGGCTCCGGGCCGCCACAACCCGTATTGAAAATTGTGGCTGAGGCGTAGTGGTCGGGGTAACATTTCGCCAATGCCAATGCGCCCGCCGACCCCATGCTGTGGCCGTGGATTTGGATTCGGCTCGGGTCAATATTGAAATGCCTGATGAGCCAGTAGTCAATCCACAGGTATCTCCGCTGCGTATAATTGACGATGGTGTCGGGAGCGCTCGGGAGGTTGCCGGAATTGAAGGGGTCATAATTTTTTCGATATCCAAAATGCCAAGACGGGTTTTCAAGGCCCGGAGGAAACATGCCCCTCCAGCCGAAAAGGTCGTCATTGTGTGTGAGCAAAATACCGTCCACAGGTTTGATATTAACTTCGGCTCGACTTCCGGCCAGCGATTGCCGTGCCGTTCCACCGCCGCCGTGCAGCCAGACCGAGAGCGCGAAGGGCTGTGTAGTGTCTAATCCGACCGGTACGGATATCATGAAAAAGCTCGGCATTCCATTTTTTGCGGCATTAGCCGTAACCGGAAAATCGGGCCGGTTTTCCCACTGATTTTGCCGTCCGTCGGCCCACATCAGGAAAGCAAAACAAACAAAACCGGATGCGAACGGCGAGGGAAATATTTTTTGCAAATGACATTCGACCGGGTCGCCCGTCGGGTCGTACTGAAATTGGACAGCCGAGGCCGTGATGTTTTGCCCGGCTACGACAGCCGTTTCGTTGTCTGCCGTCACCGAAAAAAACAATGCGCCAGCCTGGTGCGGCGTGAAAACGAACAGGGCTTCGTTGCTTTTCAATTGGTACTTAACTGCTCCAGGGCCGGGAATACTGGGCGTTTCAGCGGTGTCAACTTGCTCTTTGAGCGCAACGCAGGTATACTCGAATTTGGATAGTTTGCCTACCAAAACCCCGTCAGCGGTTGAGGTAAATGCAGACTGCTTGGCATGGACGGCGTACCAATCAGGCAGCGGTGTTTCAAACTCCCATACGACCCAAACTTGGCCGTCGGCGTACCAGGCGCGAACGTTTGTTTGCGTAAAAGCCGTGGAGGTTCCAAGGAGCAAGCAAATGAAGAAGAGGTGTTTCATGTTTTTTTTGTTTAAATTTTTATCCATTTTACATCCTGCAATACGCCATCAACGTGTACCGTGACGCAGTAAAACCCCGCAGGTAAATGTTCAAAAAAGTGCATTGATAGGCGGTTTTCGCCTGCATTCAAACCAGGGAAAGCACACACCGGTCGCCCTTCCAGCCTACTGGCGAAGACCACTGCTTTCGCATCTGGCCCGTGTTGGTTGATAAAGACGGACAAAACTATGAGTCAGGTTATTCCCGGATGTAATACCCTGGGGTGATTTGGGTACTGAACACTTAAAATCAAAAAAAAGCCCCCCCGGTTGTCCGGGAGGGCTAATCTGTTGTGTGTGTTTTTTTGAAAAAAGGCACTTGGATCAAGCACCAGGCATCAGTACGATCTGCTTGGTGCGCACTTTGTCACCCTGCTGAACACTGATCACATAATTACCCGGGCGGTTGTTGAACAGGTTGATCTGTTCGCTGAATGAGCCACCGAACTGTGGGAGTTCCTTGGTGTACACGGCGCGTCCCGTCACGTCGAGGATGCGGACTATCGTGGGTACAGCCTCGGCCTCGATGTTGATATTCAGGGGGCCAAAGGTTGGGTTCGGGTAGGCATCGAGCACCTCCATTTGCAGCAAGTTGTCCGTCGGTTGGTCGCGCGGAGCGATTTTGTCGCTCTCCGTCAGCACTTGCACCTTTTCTTCCACAGGCTTGGTGCCCGGAGTTTCGCACGACTTGAACTTGGCATCAATTTCCATCGTCTCGCCGTCGCGCAACACAGTCAGTGTGAAGGCATCGCCGGGTTTGTTTTTATTGCGCTCGGACAACAAGTCCGTATGGTTGCTTACCGGCTGCCCGTTGAGGGCCAGGATCACGTCACCAGGCTGGATGCCGCTTTCTTTGGCAGGGGTGTCGTCAATCACGCCGGTGACGCGAGCGCCTTTACGGCCTTCGAAGGCGTTACTTGTGGTATAAACCCCGATGAACACTTTGCATGGGTCGCGCTCGATTTTGTGGGAGAAAAAGCCACGATCGGCGCTCAGTTTGATTTCTGTGCGAATGTCTTTGCCGTCGCGCAGGTACACCACAGACACGCGCTCGCCGGGCTTGCGTTCGGACAGGGCATTGCGCAGCGTTCCGCTCCCGGTCACAGTTTTTCCGTCTATGCGGATGACTACGTCGCCCTCTTGAAGGCCGGCTGCCTCCGCGCCTTTGCCGGTAATGACGCTTTTGATCACCAAGCCGTCGGTGTTTACGCCGTCGTCTTCATAAACGCCCAGAATCGGGCGCTCGGACATTTCCATTTGCGGGAGTTGGTCCAGAACGTGCAGGCGCATTTCTGCAATACGCTCTTCGATCTCTTCCAGGCGGTTTTCCAGCATTTCCCGGCGCTCGTTTTCAGCGGCTTTCATTTCCTCCGGATTACATTCCTTGAAGCGGGCATTGACGACCATTTCGCGGCCGTCGCGCTGGATTTTCAGGGTGAACGCATCGCCTGGTTGGTGTTTGTCGCGCTCCCGAATCAGCTCGGATTGTGTACCGACCGGCACGCCATCCAATTCGAGGATCACATCGCCAGCCAAAATACCGGAGGCTTCGGCAGGAGTGTTATCCACGGTGTAGTCAACTTTCAAGCCCTTCGACAAGGAACTGGTGCCCACGCCGATGAAGGCTTTGCAGGGGTTGCGCTCAGCAAGGTCAATGGTTTTGAAACGAAAAACATGGCGTTCCTGGGCAGATAGTGTAGTGCCGAGAAAAAGCAGGAGGGCGGACGCAATTGCCAGCCGTTGAAAGGAGAGACGTGTCATGTGCGAAATATTTTTTGTGAAGAACTGGGAGCAAAGACCAAACACCTGCCGGTGCGTTGCATGGGCAAGCCTTGACAGATGAGAAATATTTGAGCGCCTAAAAATAGAGCACTTCTCTGAAATAGATTTTTCTCATTTTTGGCCCGGCACCGTTCTACATTTTTTAACAGACCCAATATTCAAAACAAAATGCTTGCGCCTACCGACTACTACCGCCATGTGCGCGACACGTTTCATGCCAAGGGTGATCCCGACATTGCCCAAGGGCAAATGGCGTACATGCGCCATCAGTTCGAATATTTTGGCCTGAAAATGCCCGCATGGATGGCTCTGACCAAGGAAATTCACCGGGAACATGGTCTGCCGGACGGCCCCGATCTGTACGCCCTCGTCCGGCTTTGCTTTGACGACGAACACCGCGAGATGCAGTATTTTGGCATCGAGACCCTGCAAAAAATGGTGAAAAATCAGCCACCAGAGTTTATCGGGTTTTTGGAGGAAATCATTTTGGAAAAATCGTGGTGGGACACCGTGGACTGGATGGCCACCAAACTGGTGGGTACACATTTCGCTCGCTATCCAGACCTGATTCTGCCCGTCACCGAGCGTTGGATGGCCTCCGGGGAGCTATGGTTGCAGCGGGTGTGTTTGATCTTCCAGCTGATGTACAAGGAAAAAACGGATACCGAGTTGCTGTTCCGTTACATCCGGGAAGTGGCCGATTCCAAAGCGTTTTTTCTGCAAAAAGGTGCAGGCTGGGCGTTGCGCCAGTATTCGAAAACCGATCCGGTCGCTGTTCGGCATTTTCTGGACAGCAACCGTCTATCGCCCCTGACCCGTCGCGAAGGCGGGAAATATTGCTAAGGAACACGCTCTTATTTCGTCCGCGTTTCTAAGGATCGGTGCATTGCTCGAACTTCACTACTTTTGGGGCGTTTTAGCAAAAGCACATGAAAAAACCCGTAGCATTCCTGGTTCCATTGCTGTTACTCGTAGGCTGTTGGAACGACAATCCGCCGAACGATATCGCGGACAAACCCGTCATGACGCGCGAAAAACCGACTTCGGAGGGCAGTAATTCGGAACACCGGGTGCCCAAGTCGGGTGCTGGTAATTTTGAGGCCCTCGTGGCCGACTATGAAAGCCAGGATCGGGTCATCTGGCAAAAGCCCGGTATAGCCATCGCCATGCTCGGCGACCTGAAGGGCAAGACCGTGGCCGATATAGGCGCAGGCACGGGTTATTTTACCTTTCGCTTGGTTCCACTGGCTCAAAAAGTGATCGGCGTGGACATTGACCCCCGATTCATCGCCTTCATGGACAGCATCAAGGTGCGGCTCCCCGCTCAGTACCGTGACCGCTTCGAAAGCCGCCTCGCTAAACCGAACGACCCAATGCTGACCGCCGGAGAAGCCGATGCTGCCATCATCGTGAACACCTATGGATATATCGAAAACCGAACACAATACCTCCAAACCCTGGCCAAGGGTATCAAGCCCGGTGGCAGCCTGCTGATCATTGATTTCAAAAAAAACAACTTGCCGATAGGCCCACCCGACGAGTACAAAGTAGCCCTGGGCCAAGTTGAAAAGGAACTAACCGCCAGCGGCTTTGAAGTATCAACGGTGGACAAGGAAAGTTTGGATTACCAGTATATCGTTTTGGCAAAGAAAAAATAACAAGAGGCTGCCTGACAGGCTCGCAAATTATCCCCATGCGCGGATCGCTCAAATTGTTCACCTGGCTTGGCATTCCGGTTTACTTGCACTGGAGTTTCGGCCTCATTTTTTTGTACGCGTTGTGGGTCGGGTACAGCGACGGGCTGGATGCTCAGAATACCATCTGGCTTATGATCGCCTACGTTGCGTTGTTTGGTTGCGTGCTGCTGCACGAGTATGGTCACGCGCTTACTGCGCGGCGGTACGGGGTTCGCACGCAAGATATCGTTATCACGTTCATCGGCGGTATCGCCCGGTTGGAGCGCATGCCGGAAAAACCCAAGCAGGAGTTTTTGGTTGCTATAGCCGGTCCGTTGGTCAATGTGGTGCTCGCTGTGCTGTTTTTCTTTCTCGGCTATCTGATTTTTCAGGGCGATGCCTGGCTGCTTCGCTGGATCGGCGAAAATGGCGAGGGCGCTTCAGAAGGAATGGCAGAATCTGGGTTGCTTGCATACCTGCTTCCGAGGCTCGTAGTCGTCAATATTGCACTGGTGATTTTCAACATGATCCCGGCATTCCCGATGGACGGAGGGCGTATCCTGCGCTCTTTGCTGGCCATGCGTATTGGCCGGGTTCGTGCCACCAAGATCGCATCGTGGTTGGGGCAGGGCATTGCCGTACTGTTCGTGGGCTTTGGCCTTTGGAACGATGCCTTTTCACTGGCACTCATCGGGATTTTTGTTTTCACTACCGCCCGCGCCGAAAACAACATGGTGCAACTGGACGACTTGGTGCGCCGATTCAAAGCACGCGACCTGATGCGCCCGCAGTTTACCCGCCTATCCATCAGCGATTGGATGCAAACGCCTATCGGCTTGCTGCAACAAGGTTTGGAGCGACATTTTTTGGTTTTTGACCTGCAAGACCGACTGGTTGGCGTGCTCGAAGAGCCACAAATCGTGGGGGCCATGAAGCGGCGCGACCTTTCGGCTGAGATCGAGCGATACGCCCGGCCTGATGTCGGGGTGGTAGGCCCGGAAGACACACTGGACTACGTTCTTCAGTTGCTGCAACAGCGGAGCATGGGCCTGATCGCCGTGTCGGATCAGGGGCAAGTACTTGGTGTGATTGACCAGGCAGGGATACAAAACTTTTTGCGGCTCAACGGTCGGTGATCACCGAGAATCCCACAACGCTCACTTCCCGCACCCGCAGTACCGGTCCGCCAAATAATACGCCCCAAAATCCAGCATGCCTCCGCCCGGGGGCAGCGGCCCCAGTTCGTCCACGCAGATCGTGAGCAGTAGCGAGTGCCCCACCACCGTCTCCGTCCGGTCGAGCAGCACCTGCCCGGCCATGGATGCCCGCCACGACAACTCGAACGGCGGATGCCCCTTCAGTTCGATCAGCACCTCCGCGCAGCCGTCGCGGCACACCGCTTCGGGCGGAGCCAGCGCCACGGCAGTGGGTCGCGCTACCCAGCGCACCGTCGGCCCGCGCACGAGCGAGAAGCACGCCGCGCCCGCGTCCACGCTGTCCGGCGCGGCCAGCGGCCCGGCCACGGCGGCGGTGAAATACGTGCTGTCCGGCAGCGTCACGCCCGGCAGAAAAGGGATCGGCAAACTGTCGGACACCCACAGCACGCTGCCCAGTGGATCGAGCGAGTCCGAGTACAGCAGGAACAGCAACGTGTCGCCCGGTGCCAGGCTCTGGTTGCCGAAGTGGGCCACGAAAGCCGAGTCGGGGGCGCACAGCGTGCGATTGATCGTGTCGAGCGCTCCGGCCCAGGTCTGGCAGCAGCGCACGACGGTGATGACGAAGGTCTGCGCCAAGCCCGTACACTGCGCCCCGTGCGGCGTGACGGTGATCAGGCCGCTCAGCAGGCTGTCCACCTGCGCGGCGGTGAAGTTGATGATCGGCCCGCCGCCTGCGGCGGGCAGCCCGATGGCGGGATTGCCGTTTGTCCACACGATCGAGGCGCCGGGCGTGGCGGTCAACTGCACGGTCACCTGGGTGCCCGTGCACACGCTCAGGTCGGCGGGCACCTGCACCACGGGGGCGGGCAGCACCGTGATCGAAAAGGACACCGGCGGCCCGTCGCAACCCTCCAGTTTTGGCGTGACGGTCACGGTGGCCGTCTGCTGCTGCGGGCCATTGGCCGCCGTGAAGGCGATGTCGCCCGCGCCCGACGGCCCGAGGCCGATGGCCGGGTTGCTGTTCGTCCAGGTGTACGTCGCGCCCGCCGGGCCGTTGAACGCGACCTGCAGGTCGCTCTCGGCGCACACGGTCGCGTCCGCCGGGGGGAGCATCAGCGGCAGGGGCTTCACGCGAATGTCGAAGGTTCTGGGGATACCGGCGCAGGTGCCGTTGTCGGGCGTGACGGTCACGGTGGCCGTCTCGGTCTGCCCCACGTCGGCGGCGGTGAAGGCGATGTTGCCGGTGCCGGACGGGCCGAGGCCGACGGCGGGGTTGTTGTTCGTCCACGAAAACGTGGTGCCTGGCGTGCCCGTGAAGTTGGCCGTGACGTTGGCCCCGGCGCACACGGCGAGGTTGGGCGGCTGGTTGACGGTCGGCTGCGGGCGCACGGTGACGGTGAAGGTCTGCGGCACTGGGGCGCAGGGGCCGAGGCTGGGCGTGACGGTGATCGTGGCGGTCTGCTGCTGCGACCCGCCCGTGGCGGTGAAGGCCAGGTCGCCCGAGCCGGAGCCGGGCAGGCCGACGGCCGGGTTGGAGTTGGTCCAGTTGAAGTTCACGCCCGTGCCAGTGAAGCCGACCGACACCGGCTCGCCGGGGCACACGGTGATGTCCGGCGGGTCGTTGAGGCTGGGCGTGACGGTGATGGAGAAGGTGACCGGGTCGCCAGCGCAGTCGTCGCCCGTCACGGGGGTGACGGTGACGGTGCCCGTCTGTTGGGTGGACACTTGTGCGGCGGTGAAGTAGAGGTTGGTGGTGGTGCTACCCGCGGCGGGCAGGCCGATGGCGGGGTTGTCGTTTTCCCAGTGGTACACCGTGCCCTGCGGCCCGCCGGTGAAGGGCACGTCCACGACAGCGCCGGGGCAGACGGTGCGGTCGGGGGGCTGGGCCATGGCGGGGAAGGGGTAGACGAAGATAAGCCAGGGATTACCTTCTCCTGCGCAGTCTCCCTGATAAGCGTTCACAGAAAATCCTTGGAGTATCACGGTGTTCCCCGGGTTGGAAGCGACGAAAGAAATGTCGCCCACGCCGGACTGTGCCGAAAGGCCGATGGGGGAATACACAGGGTTGCTGGTCTGGGTCCAGTGGTACGTCCATCCCGTGCCGGTAAAATGGATATCAACCTGCTCCCCGTCGCAAACGTACATGTCTGGAACGATATCTACATAAGGAGAAGGTTGCACCTCGATGTCCATACACACCGGCGTGGGGTCGTAGCAGGGGTTGGTGGGCGTGGCGCACAACTGGACCGGCTCTTCATAAGCCCATCCAATGTAAACCGATTCTCCATTCGGAGGTCCATCAAAGTGGCCAACATGGGGCGGGTTGAGGCTCCAGATCAGGTCGGCCGGCCCGGAACCGGGAATCGTGAATGTGTAAAGGCTGTCGTTACAGGCCTGGGGCATTGCTTGTCCGACAATCGGCCCCAATGCCGGGCATTGGGCGGCCAGCGAACCGGTTGCCAACCAAACAACCATGTAAAAACCTGATTTTAATACGGTGCGGTAGATTTTTCTCATCCCTCAGTTTGGTTTGCGACAAAAAAATTCCCCCCGGCTGGTACCGACCGGGGGGAACCTAATAGGCAATTTAGTTGCAGCCCGCATTCGTTTCGCCACAGAAACCATCTGTGTTGAAACACAAGGGCGTTCCGGCAAAAAGCGTCGTGTTGATGGGCGTGCTGGTCCCAAACTGGACCCTTATGCCCACCGAGGCCACGGTGGCCTGGCTGATACATATTTGGCCGTCGTTGGACTGAACACATACCCTGGCGGTCTCGTTTGCCTGTAGGGAAAAACTAGAAGAGTTAGTGCCGCTGCCCGCGCAGTTGAAACTGCAGGTACCTGTCCCGCCGGTGATGTCCCCGCACAGCACAATGTCGGCGGCACCATCCACCGTGATGAGAAACTCGCAAGTTCCTCCTGGGCACATGCGGTCGTCGGCGGGCAGGTCGGTAGTCACTTTGGGTGAGGCCGGGTCGGTGGCGGTGTCCTGCTGGCAGGCGAAAAAATACGCGCCAGCCGCGAGGGCCAGCAAAATGGGTACAAGGCGAAAAAATCGGTTTGGTTGCATAATTTTGCGTCATTAAAGTAGTGAACAATAGGGTCTTTGCCGCTTGCATGCAAGGGGGCGGCATTGGCCCTTTTTTTGTCGCCCTCCGTGCGCACAGAGGACGCTACAAATTTACGGGAACCCAAACGTAAAAAAATGGGGAATTTTGGGGAAGTTTGGGGAAGTTTGGGGAAAAATGGGGAAGTTTGGGGAGGCCCGACCGGGTCAAGGCCCTAACGGGGGGGGGGCGGAAGTGTCCGGTGTCCCAAGTGCGGCATACACCTTTTCCACCCACTCCGGGGGCAGCAGGCCCCGTGGCAGTTCGATCTGGTTGCGCTTGAGCATTTTAGCCAGGGTTTTTCGGTCAACGCCGTACTCCGTGGCGATTTCTACGCGGGTTTTGCATTTGTTGATCATTGGCGGGAGCGTGTTTAGTCGGTTTGGCATACGGGCAAACAATGTCTTACCGCAGGGCCGTTGCAAAAGTAAGTATTTGCCTACGCCCAACCAAGACGTTGGCCATTTAGCAACAGTACCTCATTATGGCCAATGCGCAATGCCTAATATGCTCCAGTTCCCATCCGCGCCAACTCGCCAAGAATCCGTTTCTTTGGGCAAATTTTTCATACCACGCTGCTCATGAAGTCATTCTACACCGCTGCGCTGTGGCTGCTCGCCACAACGGCCCTCTTTTCCCAACGCAATACCAACGTATCCTCCATTCGGGAAACCGTTTTTTTTGCCAAAACGGGCAATCCTGACTGGTTGACCATACGCCCCGGCGTAGCCATCGCCGCCGCCGATTTGGTACGCCTGCACAAGGCTGACCTTGGCCTCGGCGAACACGATGAACTAGTGCCTTACCGTACCAATACCGACGCGATCGGGTTTGTCCATCACCGCTACCAGCAGTATCACCGGGGCGTGAAAGTGGACGGGGGCGAGCTGCTCATTCACGAAAAAGAAGGCCGCGTGCGCACCTTGAACGGGAAATTGGTTCGCGGCCTGCAAGCAGGAGTCCGTCCGGCATTGCCAGCCAGTCGAGCCGTTGAATACGCGCAGCGGCATGTGCCTGCTGACCGCTACATCTGGGAGTCTCCCCAGGCCGAGGCGCTTTTACGCCGCGTCAAAAACGACCCGACAGCTACGTTTTATCCAAAACCTGAGCTGGTTCTGGTAGCCCCTGATTTCGCTCAGGGGGCCAAAGGTTTTCAATTAGCCTGGCACTTGACTGTGCATACCCTCTTACCGGAAGAGACCCGCAAGGAATTGTTTATCAGCGCTGAAGACGGCTCACTGGTAGACATGGTGGACAACATTTGTACCGAGAACACCCCTGGTACCGCGCAAACCAAGTATAGCGGCCCCCGAGATATTATCACCGAACAAATGCCCAACGGGCAGTATCGCCTGGTGGAAACCACCCGCGGCAACGGCATCGAGACCTACAACATGCAGCGCACGACCAATTATGACGTGGCAGTAAACTTTACCGATGCTGATAACCAATGGAATAACTTCAACATCGCAAAAGACGAAGCGGCCACCGATGCCCACTGGGGTGCGGAAATGACCTACGACTACTACCTGAACTACCACCAACATCACGGCTTAGACGGTTTGGACAAACCGCTCATCAGCTTCGTTCATTATAGCTCGGCATACGAAAATGCATTTTGGAACGGCTCATGGGCCAGTTATGGCGACGGCTCCGGGTTGTCCGGGCCGTTTTCCTCTCTAGACGTGGTGGCGCACGAGTTTACCCACGGCGTGACCGAATTTTCTGCCCACCTGCGGTACCGCAACGAAAGTGGTGCCTTAAACGAGTCGTTTAGTGACGTGTTTGGCTCCGCCGTGGAATTTGTCGCCCGGCCCGAACGGGCCAACTGGCTCGTCGGTGAGGATATTTACTCCAACGGCTCGCCATTCCGAGATATGGCCGACCCGAAACAGGAAACCAACCCCGACACATACAAAGGCGAATTCTGGGCGACCGGTGCAGGCGACAACGGCGGCGTACACACCAACAGCGGCGTGCAAAACCACTGGTTTTACCTGCTGACCGAAGGTGGAAGCGGCACCAACGACAATGGCGACGCGTACGCCGTGACCGCTCTCGGTCTCGACACAGCCGCCGACATCGCGTTTCGCAACCTGCAATACTACCTCGTTACACTGTCCAATTATGCCGATGCCCGCGAAGGTGCCATTCAAGCGGCCGAAGACCTGTACGGCATCTGTTCGGAAGTATTTGTTCAAACAGCGAATGCCTGGTACGCCGTGGGCGTAGGCCGACAATATTTTCCCAATGACCTGGCCGCTATTCGGATATCGGAGCCAGCACCGGTTGTTTGTGGCTTTACAGGCACGGAACTGCTCAGCGTACAATTTCGGTACGACGGCTGCAATACCGACCTGCAAGCGGGCGACAGAATCCCGGTGGCCTACCTCATTGACGGCCAACAACCCGTTTGGGATACGCTCGTGCTGGCCGCTTCGCTAACTTTTGGAGATGAGGTCGGCTTTACTTTCGCCACACCGCCTGCCCAACTGGCCGTGCCGGGCTTTCACACTCTGCGCTGTTGGGCCGATTTTGATCCAGACCTCAATGCTGACAACGATGAAACGGTGCTGACCTTGGAAAGTATTGCCGGACAAAACACCGATGTGCGCATGCGCGGAGCCGAACAGCCCGCCACCGGGTGCTTCCTCGGAGTCGAAAACCCGATTGTGGAAGTTGGGTTCTGGGGCTGCGATTCCCTGCCCGCCGGTACCGAAATCGTACTCTCGTATAGCGTGGACGGCAGTACTCCCGTGAGCGAGGTTGTGCCTGTGCCCGTTACGCTTTTCACCGGACAGGTGTTTTTTCACAAATTTGCCGCGCAAGCCGATCTGGCAACCATCGGCACCTATTCGATCAACTTTTGGGCGCACTACGCCGCCGACAATATTTTGACAAACGACAGCCTGAACAACTACATCGTCGTGCATCCGGCACCCATGTACCGCTCCGACATGGTGAACTTCGAGTCCGTTTTTAATGCTGCCTTTGATACCCTGCTCGTCGTGCCGGGCAGCGAAAGCGAAGCAACTATCCGAGCCGATGCCGCCCGAACAGGAACTGCTGGCCTGCGTATCACCGGAGGCGACTTCGCTACCGCACTGGCCACAGGTAAAGCGCAAGAGCCGACCCTGACCAACGCCTGGGCGCTCAACAGGGACTTTATCTCGCAAGTGTGCCTTTGTGCCGACCTCTCGGGGCTGGCATCCGCCGAGTTGCAGTTTGACCTGAAACAAACCTTTTCGTTTTTTTATGTGAAAAAATTGGGTGCACACAACCCCTACGGAAGTATGCTGCGCCTGCTTGCCGACGGGGAACCCCTCGGCGATATTTATCGCGCCACCACACCCAGTTTCGACCAATGGAAAACCCGCAAGGAAGACCTCAAAGACTACCTCGGCGGCACAGTGCAGATTTGTTTTGAATCGTTTACCGGGATCAGCAGCGAGCGCGATACTTTCGGTGCTACCAGTTTCGGCGATCGGGTTTTGTTAGACAACATCACCATCGTCGGCCAGCCGACTATCGGCACCGTTTCTGCCGGAGCCGACGAGCCGGAATGGTCGGTGCAACCCAATCCGGGCAACGGTTTTTTCACCGTTGCAGTCCGTGCCGACGAGGCCCAGCCCATAACGATCACAGTTGATGACGCGCTGGGGCGCACGATTCGATCCCAAAATGCAACCTTGGGTGCCGGAAGAACTATGATCCCGCTGCACCTGGACGGCGCTGTGCCCGGTGTATATTTCGTCCGCTTGTACATGGGGGGCGCGGGACATGTTCGGCGCGTGGTCGTGCGACAAAATTGACGAATATGGATAAAGACCTCGCTACCGAATTTGCCCGACAAGCCTGCTACCGCATAGACGAAAGCACCCGGATGCTGCAAACTGCCTATGCAGATTTAGACGAAGCAGACATCTGGAAACGGCCGAACGCGGCATCCAACAGTGTGGGCAACCTCGTGCTGCATCTTTGCGGCAACATCCGCCAGTACGCCATTTCTGCCCTCGGCGGCACCGAAGACCTGCGCGAACGCGACGCGGAATTTGCAGCCCGTGGTGGAACGGACAAGGCGGCATTGCTTGTAAAACTGCAACGCACCGTGGAAGAAGCCAAAGCGGCCATTAGGGCGGCGGATGCCGCCAACTTGCTTCGGGTGCGCTCCGTTCAGGGCTTTCAACTTTCTGGTCTGGGCATTGTGCTGCATGTGGTGGAGCACTACTCGTACCACACGGGCCAGATCGCTTTTTGGACAAAATTGTTGAAAGATAAAGATTTGGGTTTTTATGCCGGGGTGGATTTGACGGTACACTAAGCGCCTGTAGGGGTTTTGATTTAATGCTGAAAAGAATGGTGCGTCGTCACGTCGGGTTCTGTAAAAAAAAAGTGCCACAGATGGTCTGTGGCACTTTTTTTTGAATTCAAGCACTGAAAACGCTGCGGTATTTCTACATTACAAGTGCTGACTCTTACTGTTCGTTCTCCACATTGTCGCGGCGTTTTTGAGCCTCGTCCAATGCGCCTCGCTGGCGGTCCATGTCAATGAGAGAAGTTTCCTGGTCTTTTTGGTTTTGGACGAGGTCTTCTTCGGCTTTTTTCAGTTTTGCTTTGAAGTTGGCTATGTCCTTGTGCAGATTATCGTTGTCGCGTTTGAGGCGCTTGATGCGGCTTTCAACATCCCGTAGTTTGTCTTCTTCGGCCTTTACTTCCAGCGAGATGGCCGCGCGGCGCACATCGTAGTAAAATCGGGTGAGCAGGGCCTTAACCTCCTCGGTGCGGCCAGCATCGTCGTTGCGGTTGAGAAAGAAGGCTCCGGTGTCGAACCAGGTGGTGATTTGTGTGCCATCGCCCACTTTTTCCACGTAGGAATACAGGGTGAAATTGCCTGCGCTGACGGCGATTGAGGAGCACTCGGCGGCGGTACGTTCGTCCTTTTTACCTTTTTTAAGTTTGCTGTCGAAGTTTTCCTTGACAAAATCGGCCCACACGTCCTCGACCACGCGCTTGTCGGTGTTGGAGAAATTGAGGGCAAATCCCGGGCGGGTACCGAAGGACATGGATTTTTCTACTTCGCTGACGCGGTTGATCTGGGCGGCAAGTTCGGGGGCGAAAAACAGGCTCCAGGCTGCTACGAGGGCAAGAAGAGTACGCATGGTTGTTTTTTTTGAGTGAAAAAAGTTGCCGCAGAAAACGGCTTGATAAGCAAAGGTAAGACGGAGAACCCGGGGAAAAGGTACCAGCGTGAAAGAAAAAACCTGCACCAACACTCGTTCCTTAGGCCCATCGGCATGACTATCGCAGCGTTGTTTTCAATTTTTTCTGAAAACAAAATCCGGCCAAACGGTATTTATGTTGCAATGACAAGCCAACGGACAACAGCAGGCAGCCAAAATCAGTACATGGACTTACAGGAAGGCAAACAAAAGTTCATCGAATCTTGGGGGATAATGGCCTCCGAGTGGGGCATCAATCGCGCCATGGCACAGGTACACGCTCTGCTTCTTGTGGCACCGGAACCTATGACCGCTGACGACGTGATGGAGCGGCTCGGTATTTCGAGGGGCAATGCCAACATCAACCTGCGTGCCCTCATGGACTGGGGCCTGGTACACAAACAACTTCGCCCCGGCTCGCGCAAGGAGTTTTTTTATGCCGAAAAAGACATGTGGGTCGTGTTCCGCCAAATCTTGGTGCAGCGAAAAAAACGAGAACTGGAACCGATGCTCCGGGCATTAGAAGACGTATCGTGTGTGGAGGCCAGCTGCCCCGAATCCGAGTCCTTTTGCCACATGGTGAAGGAAATTCGCTCGCTTTCGCGCAAAGCCGACCAAACACTAGACCTGCTGGCCAAGGCCGATTCCTCCTGGTTTTCCAGCGTTTTTTTTAAGATGATCCGCTGAATAGGAACGCGGAGTCCGAGTTCCAACGATTTACCAATGCCAGCGCCGCACCTGAAAATAAGGTATGGGCTGCCCGCCGAATGCGCGAAAAACGTGCTCAATCCCGGCATCCATACTGCCTTCCAGGTCGAGGCTTATGTTCCGCTCGGAACAAAAAAGAATAGCCCGCCAGTACAGCGCGTGCAACGCACCAGGTTGTTGGCAGGCGGTATCCACTCCCGTCAGCACCACACTCGCCTGTTGGTCATTGAAGGCCAAAAAAAGCGCAGCACAGGCGGTGCCGCGTTCCCGATCTTTTGCCAAAAAACCGGCCCCTTGTTCCCGTTCGCATAAAGCCGCGTGCAGCCGCTGAAACACGTCCGGTGAATATGGCTGGAGTAGTCTTTTTCGGGAAAAAGATAAGCGGTTGAGGTCAAACAACGGCTGCGGCTCAGGTTCGGGCAGGATTTCGAGGTGTACGTCGGCATGCCTTAAGTCCGTGCGCAGGGTGTTTTTCAGTCCCCTATATAGTCGCTCGGGATCGGTCGTATCGGGCAACAGGTAAGTGTAGCGGGTTGTTTGGCGGAAACCGGCCCAGAGCAATGGTAGCCCGTACTGCATTTCGGGGCGACAGGTTTGTTGGAAAAACAGTGTGTGTGGCAATTTTTTCGACAGTTTTTCCAAGCTGCGGTACGCCAAGGTCAAGCGTTTGTGCGTCGGCCACGAGGGGTCGGCGGCGGCCAGCCATGGCCCGGCATACGCGGTTAGCGGCGGGTTTTGCACCACAGGCAACCCCCAGCGGCGTGTTTGAAAAAATGGCCAAACCCCTTTGAGCGGGCCTCCGACTGTCGCCGCGTCCCAGGCATCTGGGCCGCAAACGGCATCGAGCCACCAAGGCTGCATGTGCAGCGGCACGGAGTGCTCCTGGCAGAAATCGAGGTAACGCGCTTTGTCGCCGGAAAGGGATGCCATACTTTTGTCCGCCCAAAAGTCGGTTTTTTCTCATCCAACCTCTGCTCAAACAACGGATGCACCATGACGCTACGCGAATTTTTTGATTACCTCGGCCAGCACCCGTTGGTCATTGTTGGCTATTTTCTGCTCATTCCGCTCATAGCCCTGTTTGCAGGCTGGGCCGGGCGCGGGGCTGGCAACCAGTCTCCCTGGAAATTTCTGTACGCCCTCATCCTGTACGCCGTCTGTATTCCCGGCATTTTTTCCGTAGCGCTGAGCGTTTACCTGTTCTTGTTCGAGCACAGCGGCAGCATCATGAATACCAACTTGCTCACCCAGGTAATGCCTATCATTTCGATGGTGCTTACGCTCGGGCTGGTGCGCCAAAACGCAGATTTTGAGCAGATACCCGGCTTCGGCAAACTGTCTAGTCTGATGATGACCATCGGTGCCGTTTTCATGTTGATGTACCTGCTCGACCGTACGCACATCATCGCCTTTGTCCGGCTACCTGTGCAATACCTGCTGCTGATCGTGGTTGGCATGTTGCTGGTGCTGCGCTACGGGTTCCGCCAGATGATTTCATGAACGCCTTTTCATTCAAAAAAACCGAAAATGAATCGCCTGCCCGTTTTTTTTCTGCTTTTTCTGTGCCTGGCTGCCTGCGACCATGTGGCCAAACGCGCGGATATGGTGTACAGCAAGGACGACACGGTCGTCGAGGTGGCTCGCGATGTGGAAATTCTGTACTCCGACAGCGCGGTGGTACGCGTGCGGGTGACGGCCCCTACGCTGCACAACTACACCGACCGCGATGATGCCCGTCAGGAATTTCCCGACGGGGTCAAGATCGAGTTTCTAACGCCAAACCTGAAGGTGCGCAGCACGATCACGGCCAAATTTGCCGAGCGGCGCCAGGATAAAGGCCTGGTCACGGCCCGCGACAGTGTAGTGCTCACCACTATTGATCGGGAGAAGTTGGAAACCGAGGAACTGATTTGGGACGAACGTTCCGAAAAAGTGCGCACCGATAAATTTGTGAAAGTGACCAAGCCTGGTGAGGTGATCTACGGCTTCGGGTTGGAGGCCAGCCAGGATTTTTCTTTTTGGAAAATAACCGTGCCCAAAGGAACAATTAAGGCGGAGCAGCTGGACAAGGCCGTGCAGTAGGTTAGGACTTTGGCTGAATGAAGTCCCACAGATTCCCGTACAAATCCTCGAAAACTACGACGGTCCCGTAGGGTTCTTCCGCTGGTTCGCGCACGAATCGGATGCCTTGGGCCACCATTTGGCGGTAGTCGCGCCAGAAATCGTCGGTGTACAAAAAAAGAAAGACCCGTCCGCCGGTCTGATTGCCAATGCGGCTTTGTTGCTCCTCGTTGGCGGCCTTGGCCAGCAACAGCCGGCACTGTCCGTTGCCCGGCGGAGCCAACACAACCCAGCGCTTGACGGCGGTCAGGGCGGTATCTTCCAGAAGTTGAAAGTTCAGTTTTTCGGTGTAAAACCGGATGGCCTCGTCGTAGTCTTCCACGACGAGGGCGATTTGTGCGATGTGTTGTTGCATGGCTTGGTTGTTTTTTTGTTTCACACCTCCTGCCGAAGCACCTCCAACGGCGGCTTGCGCACCACCTCCCGGCTGTTCAGCAGGCCGATAACCACCGTAATGCCGGTGATAGCCACAAATGTCAGTAACAACGGCCACCAGTCCGGCTCGAACGGGATGCCGAACGCGAACCGCGCCAGTGCCCACGCTCCGGCCACCGAAAGGCCTACGCCCGCGAGGCATGCCAACCCGCCCAGCAGCAGGTACTCCAGCGCAATGATGCGCAGAATAACCCGGCGGCTCGCACCGAGGGTGCGCAACAAAACGCTCTCGCGGATGCGGGCAAACTTGCCCTGGTAAATCGAACTGATCAGTACCAGCAGCCCCGTGAGGATGCTGAACATGGCCATAAACCGGATGACGAATGACACCTTGCCCAGTACTTCGTCCACCGATTTCAGGATTTGCGTCAGGTCTATGGCCGACACGTTCGGGAAACGCTGCACGAGTGCCGACTGAAAGACTGCGCTCTGTTCGGCGCTGTTTACCCGCGACACAACTACATGAAACTGCGGTGCCGCCTCCAGCACGCCCGTTGGGAAAACGACCATGAAATTGGTCTGGATTCGGGTGAAATCCACCTCGCGCACGCTGCCCACTTCGGTTTCGATCAGGGCACCCTGTACGTTGAACACGATCTTGGAACCGACTTTGACCTTCATGCCACGCTGCAGGTTGTCGGAAATGGACACCCGAATGGGTTCTCCGGGCTGGTGTACGCCATCCCACTCGCCTTCGAGGATTTTTTCCGTCCCGATCAGTGTGTCGCGGAATGTCACCCGGTATTCCCGATCCCACACCCATCTGGAAACACGATCATCGCCCTGGCCGTCATCGCGCGGGTTTTCTCTTTCTACCGGTTTTTCTTCTTCCGCCGGTTTTCGTTTTCCGTCAATTTCTTCCACTCGCACGGCTACGATGGGCACTTGTTGCAGGAGCGGCATCCCGTTGGCACGCACCATGGCCGCTACGGTGTCTTTTTGGTCGGTCTGGATATCGAACAAGACCATGTTGGGCTGGTTGCCACTGCCGGAAAACTCGACTTGGCGCAGCAGCAGGGTTTGGGTCAGAAAAAGTGTGGACAGCAACATGACTCCCAGCCCGATAGTGACTACCAGCAGCACGGTCTGGTTTTCGGGCCGAAATAGGTTAGCGATGCCCTGCCGCCACACATACGACCATTTTTTGGGAAAAAATTTGCGCAGCAAAAAAGTGAGCAAGCGAGCGGCGCCCCACAGCACAGCGAATGCCGCGGCGATGCCGCCGATAAAAGCAAGTGCTTCCGTCCACTCGCCAATCAGCCAGCGGGTGAAGCCCACCAGCGCCGCTGTGATCAGGGCATACACGCTCCACTGGAGCCAGCGGTTCGATGTTTTTTCCTCTCCGAACGATGCCCGAAGCGTGCGCAACGGCGAGGTTCGCAAGATGCCAGCCAGCGGCAGCAGCGCAAACAGTACCGCTACAGACACCCCGAGCAACACCCCTTGCAGCGCTGATGTGAGCGAAAAATCCGTGCTGGCCGACTCGATGGGCAGCAGGTCTTTGGTCACCCAGGGCAGCGCAATCTGGATGAGTGCCCCGAGCGCCGCTCCGGCTACAGCCCCCACTAATCCAATGCCCGCCACCTGAACCAGGTAGACATAAAATGCCTTGCGACCACTGGCACCGAGGCAGCGCAGGATAGCCACTGTGGGCAATTTGTCTTTGATGTAAATATGCACCGCGCCCGCCACGCCGATGCACCCCAGTAGCAGGGCCACGAAGCCTACGAGGTTGAGAAAGGTGGAAAAATTACCGAATGCCCGACCGATACTCTGTTTGTTGGACTCCACCGTTTCCCAGTCGAGGCCAGATTTTTCGAGCGGTGGCCCGAGGCGGGCTATGAGCGAATCGAGCGCACGCGTGTCCGGTATTTTGAAATAATACTGGTACCACAGGCGGCTGCCCTTTTGCACCAGTTCGGTGGAGTCGAGCCAATCGAATGGTATGAATGCCACCGGGGCGATGGCGGAACCGATGCCCGCGCGTCCGGGGCGCGAGAGCAGATCGCCCTCGATGACGAAGGCCTGTGTGCCGATGTACACCGTATCGCCCGGTTGCACGCCAAATTGGAGCATCAGCCCGTGCTCCACGAGTGCTTTTTTTCCGCTGTTGTGGTAGGTCTTCCAGGCGTTTTGCGGCACGCTTTTCCATTTACCAAAAAACGGGTAACCGGGATCGGAGGCCCGCACGTTGGTGAGGCGGGTGCCGTTGGTTTTGGGGAAATAGGCCATGCTGAACAGGTTGAATACCCGCGCCCGTTGCACACCCGGCGTGGCCATGATCGCGGCCATGAGTGAGTCGGTTATGGGTTGGTTGCCCTGTACGAGCAAGTCGGCACCGAGAAGCGACTTGGCCTCGCGGTCAATATCGGCGGTCAGGTTGACGCTGAACGAGCGCACGGCAGTGAGGGCGGCGATACCGACCACAATGGCGGACATGAACAGCAAGAGGCGGGCGCGGTTGCGGCGGCTGTCGCGCCACGCCATTTTTAGGACAAAGGACATGGAATCGTAGTTGTAGCGCCGGGTTCGGAAAACATTCCGACTGTTGGCGGTACGGTTAAACAGCGAAGGTGGGAAGGCGTTGCAATGTGAACGATTTTTTGGCAATAAAAAATCAAGACACGGTTTACTTTCGCCCCGTAATGATCCTCCAACCCGAAACGTCCAACCCAAAACCGTCTGCAATTATGGTCCGTCTATCCGTCAATATCAACAAAGTGGCCCTGCTGCGCAATGCTCGTGGCGGCAGTCTGCCCGACCTGTTACAAGTGGCCAAAGATTGCGAGGCCTTCGGTGCCGAGGGCATCACGGTACACCCGCGTTCCGATCAGCGGCACATTCGCTACACGGATATTTCAGCACTTCGAGCGGTGGTGACCACTGAATTCAACATCGAGGGTTACCCGTCGCCTGAATTCCTCGCGCTCGTGCTGGACAACCCGCCTCACCAGTGTACGCTTGTGCCCGATTCGGACAACCAGCTGACCAGTGACCATGGCTGGGACACCGTTGGTCAAGCTGGTTTCCTGCGCGACATACTGGCTGCTCTTCGGGAAAAAAATATCCGTACCGCTCTTTTCACTGACCCCAATCCGCGTATGGTAGCCGGAGCCAAGGCCGCAGGTGCCGACCGGGTGGAACTGTATACCGGGCCGTTTGCCCACGGTTTTTCACAAGATCCTGTGCTGGCTGTCGGCCCGTATACCGAAGCCGCGCTGGAGGCCAGGGCCATCGGGGTTGGTGTAAATGCCGGCCATGATCTCAATTTGGACAACCTGCGGTATTTCCAGGAACATTGCCCCGGCCTGTTGGAAGTCAGCATCGGTCATGCGCTCATTTGTGATGCGCTTTATTACGGGCTGGCCAATGTGATTCGTATGTACCGGCAGCAGCTGGGACGGGGTTGAGCTGTCGCCTTTCCCGATCATGCAAAAGCGGGCCTGGCACCTGCCTTGTACCAGTGAGGCTTGAGGTTTCGAGGCGCAGAGGGAGGGCTAAAAAAATCTCCCGAAGGGTTTTAAGAATGTTTTTTACTTACATTTGCCGCTACAATAGCCGATGATATTCGGCTTTTGCCCTTGTTTCCCAAACCTTTACAAGGCCATTTGAGGCGATCCCTTGCTCCACTTGATTGCCCTTTTTCTTTCTAATCTCATCACATTTTTTAACTAAATCATCTTTCTGTATGAAACGATTGCTAACAACCGCATGGTTGATGCTAGCCTTATTGGGCTATGCTCAAGCCCAACGTACCGTGACCGGTATGGTAAAGGGCGACGACGGAGAAGCGCTTATCGGCGCCACGGTCTCCGTAAAAGGTGCTGGCGCTGGTGCCCGCACCGACATTAACGGCAAGTACTCCGTCGCAGTGCCTGCCGGTTACGACATACTCGTCGTCACGTACACCGGCTTCAAAAGCCAGGAAATTTCGCTCGGAACCGCTTCTACGATGGACGTTGTCCTCATCAGCGGTTTGGAACTGACCGAGACCGTCGTGACCGCCTTGGGTGTGTCGCGGGAGCAAAAATCACTGGCGTATGCGGTACAGCAGCTGGACGGCAACCAGCTGGTGCAGTCTCGCGATGCCAACATCGTGAACTCCCTGTCGGGCAAGATCGCCGGTGTCAACGTGATCAGTTCTTCCGGCAACGTGGGTGCTTCATCCCGTATCGTCATTCGGGGCAACACGTCCATCACCGGCGACAACCAACCGCTGTTTGTGGTGAACGGTATCCCGATGGACAACCGCAGTCAGGGAGCGGGCAACACCCAGTCTGGCGGCGTGGACTTTGGCAACGCCATTCAGGATATCAATCCTGATGATATCGCTTCCGTGACGGTGCTGAAAGGCCCGAATGCATCGGCGCTGTACGGTTCGCGCGGTGCCAACGGTGTTATCCTGCTCACAACCAAATCCGGTACCGGTTCCAAAAAGGGCCTCGGTATTTCGTATACGGGCGACATCGGTTTTTCCACCCCGTTCCGCCTGCCGACGTACCAGAACAAGTTCGGCCAGGGCGTTGACTTCCAATTCAGTTATGTGGACGGTGCCGGTGGCGGCGTGTACGACGGCGTTGACGAGAGTTGGGGGCCTGCATTCGATGCATCCATCAGCCAACAGGATGGCATTGACAACGACGGCGACGGCCAAACCGACGAAGCCGGTGAAGGCCAAAACTACGACCAATTCACCGGGGCCAACCAGCCATGGACTGCCCGCCCGGATAATATCAACAGCATTTTTGAAACCGGTGTCAGCCTGACCAATAGTGTAGCCATCACAGCTGGCGGCGACAACATGCACGGACGGTTCTCCTTCACCAACCTCAACCAAACAGGTATGGTGCCGAACACCGACCTGAACCGCAACACGTTCAACCTTGGTTTCGGAATTAAGGCGAGCGAAAAACTGTCACTGGACGGGAACATCACCTACACAGCCCTTCGCTCGGACAACCGCCCGGGTATCGGTTATGCTGGCGACAATATCCTCCAGCAAACGATTTGGGCGGGCCGCCAAGTGGACTGGGACTACCTGAAGCAGAATTACGGCAACCGTGATGCCGCAGGCAACATCGTCAACTGGAACCACAATTACCAGAACAACCCGTTCTTCACGCTGTACAACAACACCAAGCCGCAGAATCGCGACCGCATGAACGGTTATATTTCTGTGACGTACAAACTGCTGCCCTGGTTGAAAGTGATGGGCCGTACCGGTACGGATTATTACACGGACAACCGGCAGGTCCGCTATGAGAAAGAAACGGTAGATTATCCAAACGGTTACCTGCAAGCGCAGACGTACACGTTTCAAGAGACCAACACGGACATTTTGTTCACTGCCGACAAATACTTCTCCGACGCTTTTTCGCTTACAGCAACGGTTGGTGCCGTTCGCCGCGATTCGCGTTTTCAAGGCCAGGAACAAACCGCAAACGCACTCGTTGTGCCCGGTCTGTTCAACTTTGCCAACGCCGACGGTGCCGTTAATGTAAACCAGTTTGTGAATACCCTCCGTGTCAATTCCGTACTCGGCAGTGTGTCGTTTGGTTTCTGGAACTTCCTTTATCTGGACGCCTCTGCGCGAAACGACTGGTCCTCTACACTACCAGCCGCCAACCGGAATTATTTCTACCCGGCATTCAATGCCAGCGTGGTTTTGTCAGAAAAGTTCAGCATTCCTGGAGTAAATTTCCTGAAAGTGCGCGGGGGTTACGCCGAGGCTGGCAAAGACACGGAACCGTACCGCCTGTTGCCGACTTTTACGCCCAACACGCCATGGGATGGCATTCCGTCGTTTACCATACCGGCATCGCTGCCAAACAACAACCTGAAACCTGAACGCGCCAAGTCCATTGAGGCTGGCATCGAAGTGCAGGCGTTCAACAGCCGTCTGCGCCTTGACGTGACCTACTACAATACAGACAACATTGACCAGATCATTCCGCTCAACGTGTCTTCCACGACCGGCTACGCCAGCCGGTTTGCCAATGCCGGCACGATCAACAACAACGGTATCGAAGTCCAGCTCGGCATCACGCCAGTGAAAACGACCAATTTCCGTTGGGATATTGACTTGAACTGGTCCAAAAACAACTCCGAAGTGAAAGATTTGCCGGAGGGGGTTACCGAAATCACACTGAACACCAACTGGGGCGTTCGTTTGGTTGCCCGCGAAGGTGAACCATACGGCACGCTCGTCGGTCGCCGCATACAGCGCGCGCCCGACGGCCAGATGATTGTGAGCAAGACCACTGGCCGCCCGATCTACGAGGCCGATGCAAACGGCAACATTGACAACTGGGCGCTGGGTAATATCACCCCCGACTGGGTGGGTGGTGTGCGCAACACGATCACCTGGAAAGGCCTTTCCTTGAGCGCGCTGATTGATATGCGCCAAGGCTCCGACCTGTTTTCCATGACGTACATCTTTGGCCGGTACGCCGGTGTGCTGGAAGAGTCGCTCGAAGGCCGCAACACGCTGGACGAAATCCAGAACGGCTACAACTTTGGCGGCGTGTACCTTGATACCGATGGCACGTACAAGCCGAACACGGTGAAGCGTTCTGCCGAGGCCCACAATGCCGACCTTTACGGCCGCCGCCACGACCGGGGTGTGTTCGATGCTTCGTTCATCAAACTGCGCGAAGTGACGCTGGCCTACGATTTCCCGAAAGCATGGTTTTCCAACTCTTTTATCGGTGGTTTGCGTTTAGCCGCCTATGGCCGCAACCTGGCACTGTTGAGTTCCAATGTGCCGCACATTGACCCCGAAACGGCGTTCGACAACAGCAACGCCATGCAGGGCATTGAGTTTGGTCAACTGCCTTCGGCCACCACATACGGCCTGACGCTCAACGCCCAGTTCTAAACCATCCCACATCCTTTTTCACTTTAACATCCATAGTTATGAAAAATATCAAAATCTGGTTGCTCCTGCTCGCCGTGGTTTTCTCCGGCGGCTGCGAGAAAGACTTCGACGAGATCAACACCAACCCGAACCGCCCGGAAGACGTGCCGCTCACCAACGTGCTGCTCTCGGCCGTATCTCAAGGTGTACGCCGCACGCACGGGGCCAGCATGAACATGACCTATGCGGGCCTGTGGGCACAGCACTACGCCAAGATCCAGTACATTGACGAAGACTGGTACGAGTACCGCCCGGATGCCTTCACGGCACATTTCGACGGCCTGTACACCGGTCCGTTGGGCGACTTGCAGAGCATCATCGACAAGGCCGACAACCCGAGCAACATGCTTGCAGCGGCACTAACGATGAAGGCCTACTACTTCTCTATTATCACCGATATGTGGGGCGAGGTGCCCTACACAGAGGCATTGGACGTGGCCGTTTCGACCACGCCTCAGTACGATGCTCAGTCTATTGTTTACGCCGGGCTGGTTCGTGATCTGAAAACAGCAGCCAGTATGTTCGGCCAAGCCGATGCCCTCGGTGCCGGCGACCTGATCTACGGTGGCGACACGGGCAAGTGGAAAAAATTTGCCAATTCGCTGCGTGCTCGGTTACTCAACCGAGCCAAGCACAAGGACGCAACCTATGCCTCGGAACTTCAGGCCTTGCTCGCCAACCCGGCCGATCTGATCGCCGACAACAGCGAAAACGCACAAATGTCGTACCCGGACAACACGGTCAACTCCAACCCGCTTTACGCAAACAAGTATAACGATGGACGGAACGACCATGCCGTGTCCAAAACGTTGGTTGACCTGATGTCGGCTATCAACGACCCGCGCCTGCCCGTATACGCCGAGAAGAACGACGGCGGCATTTATGTAGGACAGCCCAACGGCACGTCGGAGCCAAACCCGTTCACGGCGGTATCGCAGATCGGTGCTGCCTTTCGCGACAACCCGGCCGGGGCTTCCGTGCTGATGACCTACGCAGAGGTGCTGTTTATCAAGGCTGAAGCCAAGAACGACAAGCAGGCGTACCTCGACGGTATTGCCGCCTCTTGTGCCCAGCATGGTGTGACGGCAAGCGCTGCATTCCTCGGAATTTCCGGGGCGGCTTACGATGCCGCTCCGCTGCGCTCGGTCATTTCGCACAAGTGGCTGGCCCTGTTCGGCGATGGTTGCGAGGCTTACACGGAATACCGCCGTACGGGCTTCCCGTCCGAAATCGTGGAAGTGCCGTTGTCATCGTTCCCCGGCAAGGGTGTGCCCACTCGTTTTGCGTACCCGACCAGCGAGACCGGCAACAACAAGGCAAACCTTGAGGCCGCTATCCAGCGCCAGGCCGTGGACAACACGGGTGTCTTCAGCAACCCCATGTGGTGGAAACTGTAACCAACCCGTAGTCGTTGCCCCCACTTTCGACAGGAGCCGTCCCCAACTTTTTTTTGGGATGGCTCCTGTTTTTTTTTGCTGCACACCATTTTTCGAGGCAACCGCATCTACCCCTCCACCTCCCACTTTTAAACACGCTCTTACATCACCGCTCTTACATCACCGCTCACTTTCTCACTCGCTTAACACAATGGAAGAACACCGCGAACAACGCGCCCGCGCCGCCCGCATCCCCATGCTCATCCTTGGCGCCACCATGACCATTATCTACATCGCCTTAGGGTCGGTGCTACTGCTCAACAAAAACGCCTTCCCCGGTATGCAGGCAGAATTGCGCAATATCTTTGCGGTCATGCTGCTGGTGTACGGTACCTACCGTGGCTGGCGCATTTATTCGGATTATTTCTGACCCGCCAATCAAGGCAATCGAAAAAATCGAATCAATCAAAAAATCGAATCAATCAAAAGATGAACCGCATCCTCCTGTTATTAAGCCTGATAGCGCTTTTGTCCGGCTGCCAGCAACGCGACAAAAGCGGCAAGGTAGTGGACTCGCCCACCACCGGCCACATTCGCATCCTCGTGGACGAGTGCTACCGGCCTGTTATCGCCAGCGCCTTGGACGTGTTTGACACCATATATCCCCGCGCCAGTATTGAGGCCGTGTACACCTCTGAAGGCGAGGCCCTGGCAGCACTTTTGCGCGACTCCACGCAGGTCATTATCATTGCTCGCGCTCTTACCGAGGCGGAAATCAACAAGCATTTCACGCCTCGGGGCTTCAAACCGCCCATGACTGCCATCGCACATGATGGCGTGGCTTTTGTCGTCAACCCAGCCAACCCCGACACGGTGTTTACGCCCGACCAGTTGCGTGGTTATCTGAACGGCACCGTCACAACCTGGCGCGACCTGAACCCCAAGTCAAACCTCGGCAATATCCTGATGGTGTTCGACAACGCCTTGTCTGGCACCGTCCGTTATGTGAAAGACAGCATCGGCGGCGGCACCCCGCTGCCCAAAAGTGCTTTTGCAGTGCAAACTAATGAGGAGGTGATCAAGTATGTGGCCAGTCATAAAAACGCTATTGGTATCATCGGCGCCAACTGGATTTCCGACACGGATGACAAAGGCGTGCAGGCGTTTTTGCGGGAAATAGAACTTGTGGACATCGCCAAAGAACCGGGCGGTATAGGCTTCGGCCCGTACCAAGCCTATCTTGCCACAGGCCGGTATCCGTTCATGCGCACCTTGTACGTCATCAACGCTCAGGCACGATCCGGCCTTGGTCTTGGTCTGGCGGCTTTTCTTGCCTCCGACCCCGGGCAACGCATCATGCACAAGGACGGGCTGTTGCCAGCCACTGCTCCCACGAGGGTCATCCAAATCCAGCGTTGACACGCTATTTTACAACAACCTGACGGAGCGCCCGAAGCGGTAGGAAGGCAAGTTTCGTTAAGGCAGTATTAAACTTTGTTTGCCGACCCATGATTTTGTGCCATGCAATGTTGCCTTTATAGCGGGAAAGCGTCGAAAAAATCGAAACTTTGCGGCTCCAAAAAAACATCCGTGTACGTTGCTCACTAAATTTTTTTCCAAACAATGACTACCCACCTGAAAAAAAGACTCCTGTCGCTCTCGCTAACCCTCGCGGGCGCTGTTGTTGCGCTTGCCCAAAGCCACAGCGACGGCATGGCCGCCATGCAGTTGGAAAACTGGGACAAGGCCATAAAAACCTACACTGCCCTGACCCAGCAAAACCCAACTGATCAGGTAGCATGGCTGACACTCGGCAGTGCCTACCTGGCCAAGGGCGACAAGGCCAAAGCTAAAGAAACCTTTGATGCAGCCTTCAACGCCAAGGCCGAAGGCACCCTGGCCATGATTGCCAACGGACGCGTTCTGCTCCTGATGGACAAAACCGCCGAGGCAGACGAAGCCTTTAAACGGGCCAAAAAGAAGGCCGACCGGAAGGACGTTACGGGCCGCCGTCTGTTGGCCGAGTCGTTTATGTACAACCTGCCAAACTTAAAACGAAACCTTACCCGTGCCGAGGAAGAACTCAAGGAAGCCATTGATGTCAACGCAAAGGATTTTCCCACGGTGATGTCGTTGGCCTACTGCTACAAGGAAATGCCCAACGGCGGCCTGTCTGCTCAGAACTACGAGTTCGCAGCCAGCCTCGAGCCCAAAAACGCATTGCCAGTATTCATGCTGGCCAAGGTGTACCGTGCTGCCAAGCTCAACGACAAGTTCCTGACCTATGTGGACAAGGCCATTGCGCTCCAGCCTAATTACTCGGAGGCCCTGCGCTCCAAGACGGAGTTCTTGTATTTCGACAAAAAGTGGGAAAAAGCCCTTGAGGCCGCCAAGGAATTGGTAGCCAAGGCCGCCGAGGTCACCATTGAGGACGAGATGATTCTCGCCAACCTGCTCTACATCACTAAAGACTGTGTTGCGTGCAGCGCCCTGGTAGATAAAATACTCAAAAAAGACCCGTCCCGTAACTACTTGCGCCGCTTGCAAGCCTACTGCGACTTCGACAACGGGAAGTTTCCCGAAGGTCTGCGTCTTCTTGAAGACTTTTTCAAACAAGTGCCGCCCGAAAAAGTGCTTGCCTCCGACTACGAGTACCTCGGCAAACTGCAACTCAAGTCAGGTCGCGATACGATGGAAGCCGTGCGCAACTACCGCAAGTCCATCGAAATGGACTCTTCCAAGTGGCCCCTGCACGAGGAAATCGCGCAGATGTTCTACAAGTCCAAAAAATTCTGTGATGCGGCTATCGC